>WFTQ01000014.1 GCA_015485355.1 bacterium
ACGGCATTCGCCCGTTCGAAAGCAATGATCCCGATTCCAAACGCATTTTCTGGAGCGATGGCGGTGTGCACCAGAATATTACCCACGCAGTGCATCCCGATCCCATTAGCGGCATGCATTGCTGGCACCAGAAAGTTCGCGTTGAAAAAGCCCAGCCGGGTGACCAGTACGGCGATATTTTCGTCGATACCAACAAATCGTTTGAAGTGTACAAAGAATGGCTGAAAATGACGCGTCCCGCACCCGGGCCCAATGGGTTGCGGCGTCCGTTGTGGATGGCACGTGCTCTTCGACCGGTTGAAGCGGCATACTATGTGAAAACGAAATAGAAATGGGATGGATCAATGGAAGCGAATCCTTATCAGAAGTTCAAGAAAGAAGATTTGATTTTGCGTGATTTGCTGGCTGCCGATCGGACGATTCTGGCCAACGAACGCACTTATCTGGCCTATATTCGTACCGCCTTAACCCTTTTTGTGTCTGGTGCCACGTTTATTCGGTTTTTCGATTCTCTGATTCTGGAAGTTCTGGGCTGGACATTTGTGCCCGCAGCGATCGTGGTCTTTATCGTTGGAACCCGCCGTTTTCGAGAAATGAAGCAAACCTTGCGGCCGATTAAGGATTGATCACCTTTCAGCCGGGCATCGGAGACGCCGGGTAGGAGGCGAGCAACATTGGAATCAAGAACCCATGATAGGAAATGGGAAAAAGTAAACTGGAGGTTCTTAGAAATTATCAGTGGGTCTGGTTTCAGAGGGATCTGACGGCTGGGGCTACGTTAGCCTTTGTGGCCTTACCCCAGTCCATGGCCTATGCCATGATTGCGGGTGTGGATCCGGTTTATGGGTTATATGCTTTCATGGTGGGCTCGATCGTGGGGGCAATTTTCGGTTCTTCCCGACACTTGCAAACCGGTCCAACCAATGCCAGTTCCATCATAGTGGCCAGTTCCCTGATCCCTTTTCAAGAGTTTGAGAATCTACCGGGGTTGGTGTTTTTGCTGTCTCTGCTTTCGGGAGGTATTCAGTTGTTAGCGGGCCTTCTTAAGCTGGGGAATCTGACGCAGTTTCTCTCCCGTTCGGTGCTGGTCGGATTTATTGCCGGTGCGGGACTGTTGATTGCGGTGAATCAATTGCCCCATTTATTGGGTATTCGGGGACGGAGTAACGAATCCATTTTTGATGGCATCCGGCATGTGGCAGCGGAACTGGAAAATACTCAGCCTGAAACCATGGCATTGGGGGTGGGGACGATCCTGTTGGTCGTTGTGCTGAATCGGATCAGTCCCAAGACCCCCCTGGGGGTGGCGATCATTCCCTCTTATTTGATCGCCATAATGGCGGCGGCCGCGGTGGTCATGGTGTTCCGGCTGGATCAGCAGAGCGTGCGCGTTGTGGGAGCTATCCCGGGCTCATTGCCCCCCTTGAGCATCCCCGTGTTGCAATGGGAGTTTGTTCAGGCACTCACACCGGGAGCCATTGCCATTGCGCTTATTGGGTTTGCCGAATCGACATCGGCAGCCAAAACCGTAGCCGCGTTTACCGGCGATCGTTTAAACATGGACCGGGAGTTCCTGGGGCAGGGGGTTGCCAAAATGGTTACCGCATTTCTGAGCGGCATCCCTGTTTCTGGTTCCCTTACCAGAACGCAATTATGTTTTCGTTCCGGAGCCGAAACGTATTTGGCCAATGTCTACGCCGGCATCTTGTTGAGCGGGATCGTCCTGTTTTTCAGCCCTCTGGTTCAATATATACCTTTGGCCGGTTTGGCGGGGATTGTGATGATGATTGCTGCCGGCATGGTGGACTGGTCCTACGTTCGACTGGCCATGCGTTCCACCCGGGCCGATGCTGTGGCCATGGTGGTGACCTTTATAACGGCTTTGCTTTTTCCCCTGGACATTGCCATCTATATCGGCGTGGGAGTGTCCTTGGCCATGTTTCTAAAACGCGTGCAAACACCGCGATTGATTGAGCTGGATTACCGTCCCGGAGAAGGATTTCGGGAAATCGGCGATCGGCACCATCGCTCCATACCCGAAGTGGCCATCATTCATGTGGAGGGAGATGTGTTTTTCGGGGCGGTGGATTTTCTGGAGGATCAAATTTTGAAAATTGCCCTGAGGGATGAGGTGCGGGTGGTTATTTTGCGTATGAAACGGGCCTGTTGTCTGGATGCCACTTCCGTGGCGGCGATTCACAAAATTGCGCACGACCTCCATCGGGCGGGGAAAATCCTTTATATTTCCGGGGCCACCGAAGAAATTGTGCGCATCCTGCAACGATCGGGAATCGAAACCATCATTGGTTCCCGTCATATTTTCCGATCCGGAGAAACCATTTTCAATTCTACCTACCAGGCTTTAAAACAGGCGGTGGATTATCTCCATCAAAAAGAGGACAAATATTATCACCTTTAATTCGCACCACCTGGGCACCGCCTTTCCCCTGCGCTCGGCGGCGGGACTTCCTCATTAGTCTCATCGGGAAAAGAGACCTGCATCTCCATAACTCCGTGGTGGAGAAGTCGGTCGTTGGAGAAAGAGCGATTCGATGTGTTCCAACAGCCGGGTACCCGGGGACGGGACGGAAGGGAAGGATGGGGTTTTGTTTCGGGCTGGAGCCGGAGATGGGTCCCCATCGCCGCAGGATACGAATGAGGGGTAAAAATCTGTAAAATTTATTAGGAATTGGAATTTTTGTTTATTATGTTTCCTCACCGTAAGAAAAAAAGAACGAGGATGCGTACTATCGGGTAGAAACATTTTACAGAGATAATTGAGTTTGGTTGCAGAAGGTAAGTCGTGGAAGCGTGATCCGCCGAAGGCCGTGGTTATCGCCTCGAGTATATCTCTGAAGTATCCCAATCCTCCCGAAGTGTCTTCCTGTTACTGACATCTGAACATCAGACATTCCGACACCTTTTGCAAGTTAACCAGGGAAAAGGGACGGTTGCCCGGTTAGAGGCGACGTCTTTAAAAAACCAATAAATCATCACAGTCTTTAAAGGAGGTATTCTGTTATGAGCGACCGTGTTGTTGGAACGGTAAAGTGGTTTAACAATTCTAAGGGTTACGGGTTTATTACCCAGGAAGAAGGAAGCGATGTGTTTGTGCATTACAGCTCCATTCGCGGTGATGGATTCCGGTCCCTGGAAGAAGGTCAACGGGTCGAATTTACCATCAAGGAAGGGGAAAAAGGTCCTCAGGCACTCGACGTGGTTGTGCTTTCCCAATAACAGACAACAATTGCACGGTCCTATCCGCAAGGGGAAGGGCCGTGCCCTGTAAACGGGTGATTGAAAATGGTGCAACGAAACAGGTATCCCAATTTTAATTCTTTATAATTTCTTAGATCAATAAAAGGAGTACCATAATGGCAAAAGCAAAATTAGGGGACACCGTGAAAGTGCATTACCGCGGTTTTTTTGACGATGGGACCGAATTTGATAGTTCCTTCGATCGGGAACCATTTGAGTTTGTTCTGGGTGCAGATATGGTCATCCCCGGTTTCGAGAATGCCGTCGTCGGCATGGAGGTTGGGGAAACCCGCACTATTCATATTTCCCCGGAAGAAGGTTATGGCGAACATCGCGATGACCTGGTCATCGAAATCGAAAAGTCCAAAATTCCTCCGCACATTAATCCCGAAGTGGGACTGGTCTTGCAGGTTTCTTCCGACGATGGCGAAATTAGTCACGTTACGGTAACCGCGGTCAACGAAGATTCGGTCACCCTGGATGGCAATCACCCGCTGGCCGGGAAGGAATTGAATTTTGAAATTCAGCTGGTGGAAATTGTATAGGACGGAACAAGTGTTTCCCCGAAACGGCAAAAGAGGGCAAACCCTGCTGGTTTTGCCCTCTTGATGCATCGGCCCTTCACTCGGACTCACCAAGCCTACCTTAACGAACTCCCTGGATGGTGTTCATAGCCTTTTTGAAGAACAGGAAACGACTCCACTACCCCGCTATAGATGAAGGTACAAACTCACTTCGATGCTGCGAGGAGGTGCCCAAAAGGGGTATACAATGTAGTCTTCGTAATACCCCCGTCTAACCGATTCAAAATAGCTGCCCGGTTCGTTTGCCTGGTCAATCGGTGTAGAAAATTCCCCGGGAAAATCGTCCGAAAAATAATATTCCGGATTCGTGGCGTAATAATCCACACCGAGGTAGTCGGGTTCTTCCTGCCTCCGGTCCATAGGGGATGGAGCGTAGCGGTACCAGAAGATCCAGTTTTGTTGAAAATTCAGAACGGTTTCCAGGGTTAGCCAGGAAGTCATTTCGATATTAAACCCCAGATAAAATTCTGTGTATAAATTGTTTATGTTATACGAGGTGTTCCCCTCACGGCGGGTTTCGATCCGTTGATAACGGCTGGACCGCTGAATATTGGTTTGAAGATAAATGGTTCGGGAGCCGAACCAGAGTTGAACGCTTCCGGACAATCGACTTTCCATGCTCAAATGAGCGATCCACTTGGTGTCCTCGCGCGAAGCCTCCCAGGTCGCATAACGGATATAGTCTTTCACCGTATCGATTCCGGAAAGATCGTATTCCAGGTGGCGGTAGTAGGTGCGCCGCCGTTGATCCCAGGTCAGGGCGGTAAAGAGTTTGGTCTTAGGCGATTTTTGCCATTGGAGTCCCATCCGCACATGACTCTTCCGTCGGGAATAGCGAGTGTTGACCGTGGTGGGGACGATAACCGTCTGCGGACGGTAATAGTAATAATAGTAGTAGTATGAACGGGGATTCTGATAGAAATTATTGCTGTGTCGGGTTTCTGTAAAGCGGTTGTAGATCGCTCGTCCACTGATGAGCCAGTGCTTCTTCCACCGATAGCGCCAATTTCCCCGGATGCCGGAGAGCCGAATATCCCCGGTTTCCAAGATGGTATATTCTTGCACCCCCAGGCTGTCGTCTTGGTACCATTTTTCACGGAAATCTCGCCGAATTTCTGTGCGATTCTTGCCGGTAAAAAACTGCACCCCGCCTTCCATCGGATCTTTCCTCAATAAAAAGGCCAGACGATGCCCATTTTGTGGACGTCTGATTTTTCGAACATATGTTTGCCAAAAATTGTACTCCTCCCGGTCTTTTTTCCGGTAGGTCTGTACTTCAAATGTATAATCGGAATTGTCCTTTTCCAGTTGAAGGCCGTAGGCGATACCCAGCCAGGGGAAGATGGAGATGGCGTAAAGCAATTGTTGATGGGTCAGATTCGAATTGCCCCGACTTTGGTAAGAGGCATCGTATTGATAATCCGGATTGCGCGTATAATAATTCCTATAAGAATATTGACTTTTGGATCGTTCCTGATCCATAATGGCGCCCAGCGCCCCCAAACGAAAAGGTAAAGGAAGAAACAAATACCCTTTAATACGCTGGTTTTTATAATTATAACCATAATTTGCGAAGAAGGGAGAGGATAAATCATCGCGGAACACCTGATATTTCGTTGAATAGTCCTTGCTTAAGTACAAATCCGGAAACATGTACCCATAAAACTGGTAGGAATTCAGAAACGCTAAATAGGCCAGGTTGGTGTTGATGTCTCCAATCGTATCGCGGGCCACACCGGTGATTTCACCCAACGCCTTTAACCGAATGTCCCCTGCCAATCCCGATGATCCTAAAAGAGTCACTAAGAGAAAAAGAATGAACTTCATGGTTTCATCCTCCCTTAATGTGTTATTAAGGATTACGGCATGGGCATAAAATTCCCTGCCGTACTTAACCGATTACAATGCTGTGCTAATATTTATAGATGTGGTAGCTAAATAATCGCGATACGCAGTTCAAGTAATGGTCCGATTCAATGTTAAGCATTAAGGTGAAAAAATTCAAGAAAAAAATAGTTGCATATGCATTTTTTCGGCCGATTCGCCTTACTGGAAGCCTAAACGCTGTGGATGAAAAACAGGAAAACGGGTTGAAGGCGACCGGGTTGCCTTTTCGGCTTTGGCGAACGCTTTGGGTGGGTGTAAGCGGACGAGATCGTTTCTTCAACAGCCATCGATGGCGCTGGAGGGAGAATTTTCTATTGACTCTTTTGGTTAGAATAGGGATATTATTCACAAATAGGTGAAGGTCATTAAATCGGAGGGCAGGCGATGGAAACATTTTTTATGTTTGGTAAATATTCTTCTGATTCGGTCAAAGATATTTCCCGGGAACGCACTCAAAAACTGTTGGATATTGTCCGCAGATTCGGTGGAGAGGTGTTGCACATGTATGCCTTACTGGGTGCTTATGATCTGGTCCTTATAACACGATTTCCCGATATGAAGGAAGCTTTACAGGCTTCGGTGGCCATCACCAAGGCCCTGGGCATTTCTTTCTCCACGTTGCCCGCCATTCCCGTAGAGGAATTTGACCGGCTGGTGGGCGAGTAGGGTATCGGGTAGCCGGTTTCCTTTTGGGCGTATGGGGGGCCGGCGGAAAGAGCCTGGGTCGAGAAAGGGAGAAACCCCGCGGACTACCCCTCACAGAGGAAAGAAGGTAAGATTATCGGCTACTCATTAGAATGCTGATGAAACGCAGCGATTCGATATTTTCGAAGATGATTTTGATAATGACCGATATGGGTACGGCCAGGAACATGCCCACGATGCCCCACAGCCAGCCCCAGAAGATCAGGGAAAAGAGGACCACCAGTGGACTCAAGTTCAGGCTGCGGCCCACAATGCGGGGATCCAGAAAGTTGCCCATAATCATCTGAACAGCCACCAGTAAAATAAAAATCCACATGACTGTGACCAGGTCGTTTATCTGGATGAATGCGAAGGCCACGGGCAGGGCGGTGGCGATGACCGAACCTAAATTGGGTATAAAATTCAATAGGAAGGTGAGCATGCCCCATATCAGGGCGAATTCCACCCCGAAGTACATGAGGATTCCCGTGGCCATGATGCCGGTAATGAAGCTGATAATCGTTTTGGCCAGCAGGTATTTTTGAATCTGGCGATTGATATTGTTCAATATTCCGGCGATTTTAATGGAGACTTCGGGTCGAAAGGCCAGCTGAACCTTTCGGGCCAGTTGATTTCTACCTAACAACATGAAGAATAAGAACAGCAAGACCAGGAAGGTATTGGACAGGAAATTCAGCAAAGAGCTGAAAGTGGTGACAATAATTTTCGACAGAGAAAAACCTTTCAGGTTAGCCAGTACACTGAAGCGTTGCAGTCCCTGGGTTTCTGTGGAGATCACTTCTTCCGGGATGCCGGTCAGATGTAGAATTTGGTGCAGAATCTGATTAAAACGTTCTTCGTACTTAGGAAAGTCTTCAGCGAAGGATCGGATACTGGTGTAAATCATCACCCCCACAAAGTTCAGGATTAAAAACGTAATGATGATGGCCAGCAGGATGGAAACAGCGCTGGGAATCCGCCGGCGTTCAAAGAAAGTGATTAACGGGCTGAGAATGTAATTAATGAACACGGCCAGAGCAAACGGTAGCACAATGGAGCGGGTTTGGTAAAGCACCATGCCCACCGCAATGACCGAAAGGATGCTGAGCAGTGCGATGATAATCCGGTTTTCTCGAATCATGATTTGCCGGGTGTGTGCGGCCATGTGCAATCGTCCTCATGCTTATAGATCGCTTCGAATTTAAATTAAAGAAATCCTGGGTCAATGAAAACCCAAAATCCACACGGATGTTGCCAGGGCAACCTGATTTTAGTGGGCCTCCAGCCAATTTTTCCCCACACCAATATCCACTTTCAACGGTACACTCAATTCAATGGCCGTTTCCATTTTTTCCCGGATCAGTTGTTGAACCACGGCTAACTCATCGGCGGCGACCTCGAATACCAGTTCGTCGTGAACCTGCAAAACCATCCGGGTTTTCAGGGCCCGCTGTTGCAATTCCCGATGGATGTGGATCATGGCGATTTTGATCAGATCCGCGGCACTCCCCTGAATGGTGGTATTGATCGCAATGCGTTCGGCATTCTGACGGACGTTGGCGTTTTTGCTGTCGATTTCGGGAATGTAGCGTCGCCGGTTCAACAGGGTGGTGACGTATTTATGCTGATGGGCAAAGGCGATGACGTGGGTTATGTAATCGTTTACTTTGGGGAAACGGGCGAAATAGTGGGTAATGATCTGCTTCGCTTCTTCGGGATCGATTCCCAGTCGAGATGCCAGTCCGTAAGGCGAAATGCCATAAATAATCCCGAAATTGACTTCCTTTGCCTTTCGCCGATGTTCGGCGGTGACCTCGGATAGGGGAATATCAAAGATGGCCGCCGCTGTGGTGGCGTGGATGTCTTCTCCCCTTTCGAACGCTTCCCGGAGCCCGGGATCACCGGAGAGGTGAGCCAGGATACGCAATTCGATCTGAGAATAATCGGCGGACAGGATGTAATCCCGGGAATGCTGAGGAATGAACGCCCGTCGGATTTTCTTGCCGAGTTCATCCCGAATGGGAATGTTCTGCAGATTCGGGTCGCTGCTGGAAAGCCGTCCCGTTGCGGTCACGGTTTGATTGAATGAGGTATGCAGGCGGCCGGTACGGGGACTGATCATCCTGGGCAAGGCGTCCACGTAAGTGGATTTCAGTTTCGTCAGTTTTCGGTATTCCAGAATCTTGTTCACGAATGGATGAGTACGGTATTTTTCCAGCACACTCTCCGAGGTGGAATACTGCCCCGTCGGTGTACGGGAGGGACGGCGATTCCCATACCCTTTCTGAATTTCCAACTTCTCAAACATGATTTGCCCCAGTTGTTGCGGGGAGTTGATGTTGAACTCCTGCCCCGCCAACGCATAAATCTGTTGCTCCAGCCTCTTCAGTTCCTGGCCGAGTTCCCGGGACATCTGTTCCAGAAAAGCGACGTCCAGACTGACTCCGTTTTTCTCCATTTGCATCAATACTTCGACCAGAGGCATTTCGACCTGACGGAATAAATCGTAGGTGTTGGTTTCCTTAAGTTTTTGTTCTAAAACCTCTTTTAATCGATAAGTAATGTCGGCATCTTCGCAAGCATAAGGATACACCCGTTCCACCGAAATCTCTTTCATGTTCTTCTGTTTTTTCCCTTTTTTGCCGATTAACTCTTCGATGGGAATCATCTTGTAATTTAGGTAGATGCGGCTGAGATTCTCCAGATTGTGCTGGCGGCTGCCGGGATTGATCAAATAATCGGCAACCATGGTATCGAAGTCGATGCCTTTCAGATCGATCCGGTGTTGCCAGAGCATCAGACCGTCGAATTTAATATTTTGCCCACCCTTTCTTACGGAAGCATCTTCGAAAATGGGCTTGAGCCGGCTCCATACCTTTTCCGGGGTCAAGTCGCCTTCGGGGTAATGGAGGGGAACGTAATAGGCTTCATGCGCTTTGCTGGAAAAGGCCAGACCGATCACTTCCGAATGGAAAACGTCCAATCCGGTGGTTTCGGTGTCGAAAACAAAAAAGGGCTGCTGCTTTAAAAATTGAACCAACCTCCGAAGGGCTTCCGGGGAATCGACGAGGTGGTAATTTTGCCGATCGGCATCATAGGTTTGCACGGTTTCGATGGCCTGTCCCGAAAATTCAGGGATGCGGTCCATCAGACTGTGAAATTCCAGTTCCTGAAAAATCCGCTGCAACTGACGGGCGTCGGCGGGTCGAGCCTTCAATGTCTCGATGGGGATGTCCACAGGCACTCCCGTATCGATCGTAACCAGTTCCCGGGAAAGAAAAGCTTGGGCCCGATTCTCCGCCAGGGCGTTCCGCCAGGCATCCCGGGGCACCCGGTCCAGGTGTTGATACAACTGCTCCAGGGAGCGGAATTCCTTTAAAAGATTCAAAGCGGTTTTCTGCCCTATTCGTGGCACCCCCGGTACGTTGTCGGAGGTGTCGCCCATCAAGGCCAGATAATCACGCACTTGTTCCGGTGTAAGACCATATTCCGCCTTCAGGGTTTCCAGATCCACAATTTCGGGCTCCTTGCCGGGGCGAACCTTGTACATTTTAATCAGCGGGGACAGCAACTGTAAAAAATCTTTATCCCCGCTCACCATGTAGGTTTCGATGCCCTGTTGTTCGGCCTTTTTGGCTAAGGTGCCGATCACATCGTCGGCCTCGTATCCGGGAAGCTCGATGACCGGGATGTTAAACGCCTTCACTAAGGCCACGATGGTGGGATACTGCTCGGCCATCTCTTCGGGCATTTTTTGCCGGGTGGCTTTGTAAGCCGCGTATTTCTGATGCCGAAACGTGGGTTCCTTGGTGTCAAAAACCACGGCGATATAGTCCGGCTTTTCATCGGAAAGGATTTTCATTAAAGACAGGGTGAAACCATAAATGGCACTGGTGTTGACTCCCTTGGAAGTGAATAAGGGATTGCGAATAAAGGCGAAATAGGAACGGTAAAACAATGCCGATCCATCGATTAAGAACAACCGTGGACGTTTTCGGGTCATTTTGGGTGCGCCCTCTTTTTACGGAGACTAATATAATCATAATTTTGGGGGGAGCAAAGTACAAGCCATAGTCGATATCCGGTTCGGTCGGGGTTCGATATCCCGGATGGGGACGGTGGTCATGGCGATCCGGGAGGCCGTTTTCAGGAATGGAATCCCTATCCCGGCGACCCTTTGCCGCGGGGTCTCCCCATTTTCCGAGGTCTGGGGGGATACCAGGGCTTTTCAACGATGCCTGATCGTGCAGCTGTTCCGGCAATCGCTCCGGCTGTCGTCAAAAACTCCTGTTTTGAATTTGGCTGTTTCAAAAATGCTGCATATATTTGTTAAAGTATGCATCAATGTCGAAAAAATTAGAATGGCATCCAATGGCGGGGAGTTCGGACAACAAGTTTGTCCCATAAAATAAAGGAGGATGAACCATGACTTCAGGGAGTCAAAGAGTGGTGTGGATGGGCGTTTTGATTTTATTGTTGACGAAGCTTGCAGGATGGTCTCAGCAGGTAACCCATGGCCCGGTAGTGGGTGGGGTAACCTCGGGCTCGGCGGTTTTTGTCGTTCGGGTGGATGCGCCGGCCGATGTGCAGTTGGAGCTATCTCCGGTGAACACTTTCGCTTATGCCTTACGCACCGCATCGGCGCTGGCCGACGAGGAAAACTACTATTTTGTCAAGCTGTATGCCGGGGGGTTACAGCCGGAAACGGAATATTTTTATCGGGTAGTGATAAACGGTGTGCCGGCGACCACCCTACCCGCGGGACGTTTCCGTACGTTTCCGCCGGACGGTCAGCCCACCCCTTTCACCTTCCTGACCGGTTCCTGCCAGCAGGCGGGAGATGATCCCTTCTCCAGCATCGGCAACATTTTTTACCGGATGGCCCGGGAAGACGCCCTTTTTCTCCTGCACCAGGGGGATTGGGGTTACCCGGATACCACGGATGAAGAAGCCGGAAGACCGGGTGACTATTTTCCCCTCGTTTACGATCGCGTGGTAGAAACCTATTTTTCCAAATACGACCCCGGTTATCCCATGGCCGAACTGTTTAAACGGATGCCCGTGGATTACGCCTATGATGACCACGATATGGTCGATAACAATAGCGATTACACCTATCCGGGAATCGCCAATTCCATTCGAGGGTACCGGGAAATGTTTCCCCATTACCCGTTGCCCAACGCCGACGACGGGGTGTGGCACCGGTTTACCTGCGGTAATGCAGAGTTTTTTGTGGTGGACAATCGCTCGCAGCGGGATCCAAATATCAACGCCTTTACCATTATACCCCCAAACGAGTTTGTGGCGGATACCATTGTCAGTTTTCGTGCCGGTCCGGATCATCGTTTGTTGACGGCCAATCCCATGGTGACCGGGGAGGATCAAATGAGCTGGCTTCTGCGGGCGTTGAAGAATTCCCAGGCCGACTGGAAATTCATATCGACAGGCACCCCGTTTAATCCGGGCATGCGCGGGGTGATTGAACTGGCGGTTTTGTTGCAGGGTGATCCCGATTATGCCGAAATCCCTACTCCGGAAGGCCCCTTGACGCCCACCGAGATTGCGGTGGAATTTTCCGATAAATGGGCTGGATTTCCCGTCACCGTTCACCGCTTGCTTGCTTTTATCATCGAGCATCGGATTGAAAACGTCATCTTTTTAAGCGGAGATATCCACACCTCGGCCATCGACGATGGGGCGAATTCGCTGATTCCCGAACTGGTTTCCGGACCGCTGGATCGGACCAACTCTCAAACGGTTGCATTGATGGAGCAATTTGGCATATATATTTACAATAAGGGAGGGCATACCGCAGATCAGTCCGATATGGGCAATGCGTACGGCCGGGTGACGGTGTTTGGTCGGGATTCGGTGCGTCTGGAGGTGGTGAGCGAAAGCGGCGCCCTGTTGGCCCGGCATACCGTCCAGGCCGGTTTCGTCCCCGCCCGGGTCGGGGCCACGGTGGTCCCTTTAACCCTGGATTTCGGCGGCGTCCCCGTGGGAAGCCAGGAAACCCAACCGCTCATCGTCGTCAGTACCAGTATCGATCCCCTGGTGGTGACTCAAATTGTCAGCAGCGATCCCCGGCGTTTTCAGGTAGTGCCCCGCCATTTTACCGTCTATCCGGGTTTAAAGCAGCGACTGGCGGTCATTTATACCCCGGACACCAATGAAAAACATGAGGCCACTTTGACGATTTACTCCAACGATCCCGATGGCCCGATTACTGTGACCGTTCAAGGGCATGGAATCGATGTATTCGGCCGGGCCGATCGGACCTTAACGACCGGGCTGCCGCAACGTTTTGCTTTGCATCCCAATTATCCCAACCCCTTTAATCCTGCGACCACCATTCGGTATGCCCTGGCCGAAGAGGTTCAGGTCCGATTGACCATATACAATTCACTGGGGCAAACGATCCGCACCCTGGTGTCCGACTTTCAGGAAGCCGGAGATTACCGGGTGGTCTGGGATGGAAGGGATGATTCGGGACGATCCGTAACCAGTGGGGTGTATGTTTACGAGTTGCAAGCGGGCGATTTTGTGGCCCGGCGAAAAATGATGTTGTTAAAGTAATCCCCCGATGGTGGAGGGAAGCCGGGTCCCTTAAAACCGCCTTCCTTTGCGTTCCCCGTGCTTTCCCGGTTCCGAGCACGGGGAATTTTTATGGCTCCGGTACGGTTTGTTCAAAAATCCCGGATTCCGATGACCGGGAAGGGAAGAAAATTTGCCAGGGCGCTGGCCGGTCGTTTGACAAATTGAGGAAATCTCCTTACCTTTATTATTCCGTTGGATGAGAGGGAAGTGATGCGGCTGTTGCTGGTCTACAATCCCATGGCGGCCCACCGGCGGGCCCGGAAGCTCCTGCCCGAGGTGGAGGCTGAATTCAATCGTTACGGACTGGCTTTCGACCTGGCGCTCACCGACTATCCCGAGCATGCCGTTCAGATTGTCCGGACGGCGGATTTGGCTCGCTACGAGGGCATCGTTGCCGCTGGGGGGGATGGAACGCTGTTTGAAGTGATCAATGGATATTTTCAGAATCCCGCCGACGCTAAACCCCCTCTGGGGGTTTTACCGATCGGGACGGGCAACGCATTTGCCCGGGACCTGGGATTGGATGCCACCCGCTGGAAGGAGGCGGTAGGCGTCATTGCCGGTGCCCGGAAGCGCCGTGTGGATGTCGGCCGGTTTCGCACCCACGGCCGGCAGTATTATTATCTGAATATCATCGGACTGGGCTTTGTGGCCGATGTGACCAAAACCGCCGGCAAATTGAAAATTCTGGGAAATATTGCCTACACCCTGGGCGTACTGTTCCATGTTGTGAGACTGAATCCTTTTCCCATCGTACTGGAAATGGAAGACCGCACTATTGAACGAGAGAACCTATTCGTGGAAGTATCCAATACCCGTTACACCTCCAATTTTCTGATCGCTCCCCAGGCCCGCATTGATGATGGGCTGCTGGATGTTATTCTGGTCAATCGTCTCTCTCGTTTTCGATTGTTGAAGGCTTTTCCCAAGGTTTTTAGCGGGGAACACATTCATATGGATGAGGTCGATGTTTTTCAGGTGCGCCAGGTCATCATCCGAACGCCGGAACCCAGGGTGTTGTCTCCGGATGGAGAATTGGTGGGTATCACACCGGTAGAGATCGAGTGTTTGCCCCGGGCGGTGGAAGTGTTCTGGCGATAATCCTTCCCGAGGGTGGAAGACAGGGGGCACCTCCATGGCCGCAGGGAAGGACGGTGGGAGGCCCGGAACCCTGGGAAAGGGACCGGAAAGGAAAGGGTTGCGCCGGGTATTGAGGACAAGTCGGGCCGGGGAAACAAAACCCTGAAATTCGGCGGGAGGTGATCTTCGGCCACGGGTGGGGCCGGAAAACCATGAAATTCCAGCAATGCCAGCATTGGTTAGCATCGATTCGCTCTGCCGGGTTGTGGGCAATAGGGGCGCTGTATTTCGGCCTGTTTCTCTTGGTTGTGTTATGGGGCTCCTACTTTTTCTCCCCCCGAACACTTGATCCTTTCCTGAAAAAAGGTTTGCGATGCTTATTCCGTCTACTGGGGATTCCGGTTACCGTGAAGGGTCTGCATCATCTGGATGTCAACCGGACCTACTTGTTCATGGCCAACCACGTCAGTATCTTTGATATTCCTTTGCTGGGCGGCTATATTCCTCATTGTGTCCGCGGGGTGGAAGCGGATCGTCAGTTTCGCTGGCCGTTGTACGGGTACGTGGTGCGCCGGGTGGGAAATATTCCGATTTCTCGGGAAAATGCTCATGCCGCCATTCGCAGCATCCATCAGGCGGCGGAACGTTTAAAGGCCGGTCAGTCGATGGTCATTCTTCCGGAGGGACATCGGACTCTGGACGGCCGCCTCCGTCCGTTCAAAAGATTACCGTTTTACCTGGCCAAAAAGGCGGGATGCGAAATCGTGCCGGTGGGACTGTCCGGACTGTTTTCACTCAAACGAAAGGGTTCCTGGCACATTCGACCGGGGCCGGTGATGATCCAATTCGGTAAACCCATCGATCGGGAAACGGTGCAGAACCTTTCGATAAACCAATTGCGGGACCGGACTCGTGAGGCCATCGAGGCGTTGATCGAATGGCCTTGAGCGAGACGTACTTTCGGGTGGGAAGGGGCTTCTGGAGCGGGCGCTCACCGGCGGAACGATGGGCCTGTGCCGCCGTGATTGCCTGGCGACGGTCGGCCCTTCCGGGAACGCCGGGCCTGGACGATGGAAAGGCCGTTGTTAACCAAAAACAGCAGAATGGCCAGGACGTTTAGCACCCCGCCCATTTGCTTTCCCGGAAGCCAGAAAATCAGATCGCTGACCGTCCGCAGGATGAGTCCGATATGTAAGAGGAGCAGGTGCATGTAATATCGGTTCCGAAAATGAATTTGCAGATCCAGAATGGCAGGAAAGATAATGGGTGCATGTCCGAAGATCATGGAAAAGACGAATCCTACGAAGAAGGTGTGCAGGAGGGCGTCGTAATAAAAACCCGCTTGTTGGAGGGGGGGCAGGAGGGCCAATAGGCCGGTAAGGAGTAGCCATCCGTAGCCGCCCAGCAATGCCCAGGCCGTAAATCTGGGCAAAGCGCTGGTCTTCACCGTGTGCCGGGCCACATCGTTTTGAAATAACCACAGGCTCAGTGCGATCAGGCTGATGCCCATTAAGCGGAATCCAGGAACGTAGAAATAGTTAGAAAGCGTCATGGCAAACAGCAATATGCCAATACTGATCAAAAACCAGGTTCGGGAGAAAGGGCGTGGGGGGAGTATTCGACTCAATTCGAGGCGTTCTGCAACGATGGTGAGCAGTACAAAACCCATCCACCAGGGTACCACCTGAAACATAAACTTTCCTGCACTCCACCATAGATTGCCGATCAGCCAGCTTAGTGCCCCGGTGCTCATGATCATGAAGTGAATTTCGTTGTGTTTCAGGAATACCTGAATAAACAACAGGGATAGCGTGAAGGCGCTGAGGCTGAACAGGATGGCCCCGTAGGATTGGGCGGGGAAGGCCAGGGTGGCGACAATTCCGGCCAATGCCAGCAATGGGGCACTGTAGGCCAGACCGGATTTTTGGGCCACTGCGCGTTCCAGGGTGATCAGCGTGCCTAAAAAAGCGGAAACCATCAAAGGGCCGTGCAACAGGGGCAGCGCCGCATAGGGTAGGGAAAGGGAATACCCCAATCGTTGCAAGGCGGATAACAGTCCCAGCACCAGGGAAAACAGGGCCAGTGCCAGAACGGGGAAACGTACCCTGGGTGTATCCAGTTTCCATTGCATGATCAGACCTTTCTTAATCTGTTGTTCGTTTCTGGAAAAAAGAATGCAGGTGTTGACACCGGAGAGGGTATCAGCACCTGCATTAAAGGGAGGAGGCAAAATTATTGCCCAAAGAAAATCCGCCTACTTCTGGATGGTTCGCAAGTAGGCGATGATGTCCAGAATCTGCTCGTCCGTCAGGGCAGGATTGCCTCCCCTGGGCGGCATGGGAATGCCGGTGGTATTCAAGGGATCGTTGACCGGGCGCCCCACAATGACGTAATGCAACAACTCTTCATCGGTTTTTTGCTTCATGAATTCGCTGTGCACCAGGTCTTTGCCGATGCCTTTGATTCCAAGGCCGTCCTGACCGTGGCAGGCCGAGCAGCTTTGCATGTAAAAGGTTTTCCCCTTGATGGGATCCCCTTTCTTTAATGCTGCTTTGGGTTGGCTTGCCGGTTGCTGCTGAACCTGAGCTTTGCTGGTCTCGGTTTCCGCTTTTTCGCTTCCACCACCGCAGCCCATTACTACCAGCAAGGCGGCGGTAACAAGAACGGCACTCGTGCGTCGCAACATCTGTGAACTCATCGAACTTCCCCTTCTGTTTTGGTTTTGTTATTGAATTGGTTTTCATTGTGTCGGTTTAACGGATACACCACGGTTTAGTTGACCAGCAAGTCTTTTTGTTGCTGGAGGGCCTGGAAATCGAAAATTTCGCCCCGATGTTGCCGGGCAATGTCTTGCGCCACCTCCCGGTTGTTCACCGCCACCAGACCATACCCCATGGGAGATTTTAATTCCGGGGCCCGAACATAATAGGCCTGCGTGGCATCGATCCACATGTGGGTTTGATAATCAACCACCCAGAACCTGGCGGTGGGCTCCGGGTGTTTCCGTAGAAAGACGAGCATGCATCCGATGTCATCGAAACGGCGGGCCCGGCCGTCTTCGGTCACATAAGCCGCGGCAAAGCGTTCTTCGGTGATCAGCATGTAGCACTCATCGCAAGGGTCCTCTCCGTACCGGATTTGAGGGGGGCGGTTCCGATCCCCCGAAGAGGTGCAGCCGGCAACCACCATCATCAGCACCACACCCGTTAGCCATGCCTTGACCAGCACCCTCATAAGGCCCCCCGTTGTTTGAAGGCATAAAAGGTAAGGGAGAAGGTGATCAATATCCAGGATACCAGGAAGGCACTGAGAATGGGCAGCAGCTGGGCGCCATACTGGCGCATGGCGTAAACACCCACAGGGCCCAAGATTTCCAAATTCCCCTGGAGCATAAGAATGGCGCTGAGCTTGAATACCTGTAGGGGATTGAATAAGGCCAGCATAAAAACCTGTTCGATGCTGAAGTTCATGATAATGGTGGAGCCCATAATGCCCAGGTCGCCGAAGAAGACCAGGAGTAACCAGGCAAACAGGGAAATGCCGATGGCGGTATCGGCTTTTCTCAGGGCGCTGGAAATCAACATGCCCAGGCCCAGACTGGTCAGAGCGAGCAGGAAGGTGAACAGGATGAGCGCCAGATAACTCCCGACGGCGGTGGTGCCCCCGTAGTAAGCGATCATGAACCCGCTTAAACCAAATCCAATGGTCAGCGCTCCCAGCAAAGAGAGTCCCACACCCAGGAATTTGCCCAGCAACAATTCCAGGTGCGAAACCGGTTGGGCCAGGATGTATATCAGGGTGCCTCGTTCGCGTTCTCCGGCGATGCTCATGGCTCCCAGGGTCAGACCCATCAAAGGAACAATCAAAAGCACCAGGTTGATCATGCTGGCCGTGGTGCGACCAAATCCCGATAGACCGTATTCCCTAAGGCCGCTTAGTCCCAACCAGGACAACGCCAGAGAAAGGCCCGCAAAGATGATGGTATATAAGATGAACCAGCGGTTCCGACGGGCATCCAGTATCTCCTTGCGCGTCAAGAGTAAAATGTTGCCGAAATCTATGTTCATGGTGAGGAGTTCTCCTTTTAAATGAGTTCGACTTCGTATTCAAAATCCTCCACGGTAATGCCGGCATTGGCCAACAGGAAAATGGGTTTCCCTTTGGAATGAAATTCTACCTGGACCTTTATCCCCATTCCATTACGGGATACTTTAAATCCGTTGGCGGTTAGCAATTCCGTGGCCGCTTCGAGTTGAGAGGAGGGAACGAATAATCGAAGCAAAGTGGCCTTGCCCAGATGCTGGTACACTTCCGCCGGAGGAGCGTCCACGATCAGTTTCCCCTGATCCAATACCAGCACCCGATTGGCAAAGGAGAAAACTTCTTCCATACGGTGGGAAGAGAAGACGATGGTTTTGCCTTCCTGACGCAGTTCTTCGAGCAGGCCCAGAAAATTTTCCCGGGATTTCATGTCCAGATTGGCGGTAGGTTCATCCAGAAACAGGATATCGGGATGGGAGAGCAGGGCCACTGCCAGGGCCAGCCGTTGTTTCATGCCGCCGGACAATTCTTTTACGGTTTTTTCTTGATAAAAGGCCAGTTCCAGGCGCTCCATCCAATCCTTGATACTGTCGGAAGTGGTTTTGCGCAGACGGGCGTAAAAATCCAGCGTTTCGCTGACGGTCAAGTTGTCGTGGAAGCTGATTTCCTGGGGGACAAATCCCACGATATGTCGTGCTGCCTTACTCTGGCGGGCCACATCGAAACCGTTAATGCGAATCTGCCCTTCAAAAGGCAGCACACCCAACAGGCAGCGCAGTACGGTGGTTTTGCCGGCGCCGTTGGCACCCCAGAGGGCAACCGCTTCGCTCTTCTTTATGGTAAAAGAGACGTCATCGACCGCCACAATGCGTCCAAACCTTTTCGTCAAATGATTGACCTGAATCATAGATTCGACTCCTTGCGTCCTTTCGTTTTTGGGGGAAGGGGAAACAGGGGACATCGTCGCATCCGGCACCTTGCCCTGACGACGGCCCGTTAGAAAGTAAAAACCGGCAAACGAAGCCCATCCAAAAATCAAAAGCCCGGCCGCCGTGAACACCATGGACCAGCGGGTCGGCAGTTGAATGCCCCGGGGACCCTTGGGGAAATAGGGCTCCATTCTGGGGGTCGGGTCCATCAATTTGGGTTGCGGTTTAACGACCGGAAACGCACGGGCGGCAAAATTGACCGCCTGAATGGCCGGGCTGTAGATGAACAAGCGCAAGGCTTTGTGCTGATCGATCAGGCTTTCGAACAGTTTCTCAGCCCGGTATGGAATATCGCCTACCCCGTCTCGGTTCTGATCGAAACCGGCGTAATCGCTCCAGAAGTTGGTTTGCCACTGGGTGGCTTCCCATTGACCCATGCCGCTGACGGCGACCTGTTCATAGTTTTCGATAAAGCTGTTCAACCGCAACGAACTATTGCGCACATAAGTGAGCATATGCATGCCGATGTCGTTGTAGGCGATGACATTGCCGTTATAGATCATGCGGCTGTCATATTCTCGGGGAGAGTTATCGATGAACACACCGACCCGATTATCGACCACCAAATTTTCGATCAATTCAATATCATCCAGGTCTTTTAACCCGATGCCGAACCCACTGGGGCCGCGGTTGTAGGCGGCGGTATTGTGCTGCACCCGAAGGCGCCTGCTGTACATGAGATAGGCCCCCACGGAATTGCCGGTAAGGATGTTGTTCACAATTTCACAATCGCTGCTATACATAAAGTGGATGCCGTAGCGTGCATCTTCTATCTGGTTGCCCCGAAGGACAGTGTTTTTCGAAAACCAGACAATGACATCCCGGCCGTATTTTAAGGTATTGTTTTCAATGAGCAGGTCGTTGCTATACCAGGCCCGGATCAGGTCTCCACGGCGGGGAATGGGCAGCTCTTTCTTCCCTTCGATGCGATTGTTTCGCACCACGGTGCGGTCCGCTTTTCGAAGGTACACGCCGAACAGGACATTTAAAATCCGGTTGTTTTCGATGACCACATCGCTGGTATCCACGGATACTCCGGCATGTTCTTCGTTTAATAAATCGCCGCTGTTCCGGATGACGAAGCCCTTGATGGTGACTCCGGGAACGTACACCGCTACCACGGTTCCCTGTTCCCGGGCATCGATAACCGGCCGGTTGCGGCCGATCAGGGTCACGGACTTGTCTATCTCGATGGGGCCCTGGAAATATCCTCCCTGGACGTCCAGGGTATCCCCGTCATCGGCCCGGCGAATGGCCTCCTGAAGGGCCGAGGCCGGTGCGTCGGCCGGAATGCGGAAGACCCGAGCACCACCCTCGTGTATCGTCCCCAAAAGGAGACCCAGAAAAAGGGGAATCAGACGGATATATTGCATCGGCATTAACTTTCCTGTCTATTTTTTTGAAGTTCCGATTCTAATAAAGGCTTATACGCTTTGCGATGGAAATACAGGCCTACCACAATCATGATCGAAGCGACGATGGCCAAGAACAATCCGATATCCCAACTGGCGATGGTTTTAAACTGGGCGATCTTGCTTTCTCCCAGCAATGGTGGAACAAAGGGTTTCACCGCCCCGCTCAAGGGTGCCCGGGGGTCTAAGTTGGTCCCAAAGTTCCACATCCAGAAATAGAGATCGGCCAGAAAGATCGCCGGATACAACATGGCGGGAATGCTGAAAAACAGAGCAATGGGGCTGTGAATGTAGATGGCCGCAAAAGCCAGCAGCGCAATGCCCGCCACCAGAAAGATGCTGAGCGATCGTTCCAGCGGGGCAGCTTCCGTGAGAGAACGCATGCCGATGTAGTGATTGAGGGTGTCGATCTCCTTCACATCCCCTTTGACCTGATTGACATAAATCTGTACCTGTAAACCGTCCGGATACTGGGGAGCGAAAAGGGTGAGTTTCCAGTAGGGCAGAAAGATGGACACCAGGAGCAAGAATCCGGCCCCGCCCAGCAAAAGGGTGGGCAGCATAAAGCGCTTCCGTTCTCTCTTAAGCAGATCCTTGGGTATTCGGGGACCAACAATGAGATCAATATCTTTCATGTTTCTATCCTCCTGCAGATAAAAAAAACCGGCTGATCCCGGCGGAACCGGGATCAGCCGAAAAGGTCGATTTAAGGTTTAACCAGAAAGTATCCCGCCATCTCCAGATGCAGGGCCGAGCAGAATTCCGAGCAGTAGAAGGGATACACCCCTGCCTTGTCCGCCACGAATTCAATGGACTGAGTTTCTCCCGGTTCCAGACTCAGGTTGATGTTAAAGTACGGCAGAGCAAAGCCGTGGGTGGCATCCTTGGCCCGCTCGATGTTGGTAATGTGCCAGATCACCCGATCGCCCTTGCGCACTTCCACATGCTCGGGCGTATAGTGACTCCGTACCGCCGTCATCCAGACCTCCACCGTCCGCCCGCGACGCACGATGCGTTCCTCGCCCGCTTGAATACCATATTTACTCTTGGATTGTGTACCGGGATCCCAGCCGATTTCCGGATACACATCCCAGGATTTCAGTTTGTCGGCCTTGATGATCTGGGCGTAATGCGGTTCACCGATGCCGATCGGCATGTCGTATAACAGCTGCATATTGCCATTGGGGTTCGAAATGTCGATCAACTGGAAGTTCTGCGGTAACAGGGGACCTACACCTGTGAATCGATCGATGGCCCATTTGTTCAGAGAGACCAGGTATTTGCCGTCGGGATTCACGTTGTCGCCTTCGGCCACGGCGATGTGTCCCACATTGTAATGAATGGAGATTTTATCCACCAGGGTCCAGGGTTCCTTGCCATGCTTTTCGGTCCAGGGACCACCAAGCGTCCATCGTGCCACGGCGCTTTCCAGAAACAAACTGGTGTAGGCATAACCGTTGGGATCAAACTGGGTGTGCAATGGACCTAAACCCAGCTCGATCTGCGTTTCCACCGCCGTATCAAAGGCGATGATGGGCACGCCGTAGTCGTCCTTACCGGCAAAGTTTTTCTCATCGATGGCCTTTTTGATCTTGGTGAAGTTGTAGATGGTGGCATGGGGATCCAGCTTACCGGAAACGACAATATAGTTGCCGTCCGGCGTAACATCGGCACCGTGGGGGCTTTTGGGTTCGGGAATGAAAAACAGCACTCCTTCTTTGGCGGCCACATCCAGGGTCAGCACCGGAAATCCGTTGATCTTTTTGGTCTTGCCGGCTTTGAACAGCGCCTCGGCCTTCTTCAGGTCAATCACATGCAGGTAGTCCATATCCAGCTGAGAAGCCCCGGCCTCGAAGGGCGGATTCCCCTTTTCAACACCACCGGTACTCAATTCCACGTTAAAAGAGTTCATGAAGATCCAACCTTCGCTCACCTTTTTACCCGCATCTGCAATGTCCTGCCAGTAAGGGGGCAATTCCAGCGCAAAGGATTCTTCCGGAATGATGCGGCCCTTTTTCCGATCGAACTTCCAGAACGTCACCATGCCCCGATATTGCTCTTTGTACTTGGAAATGGGGGCATATTGGCCCGTCCAGGGCATGGCATACTGCCCGCCCTCGATCACATACTCGGTATTGGGGGTTACAAAGGTTCCACCGTGATCACTGAGAGACAGCGGGTTTTTCAGGATTTGCTTGGTTTCGAAATCCCGTAAATCGATCACCGCTGCGCGTGCATTGGCCTTGTCGTTGACAAACAGAAACTCGCCGTCGTAGTCCCCGTTGGTTTCCGAGAGGGCGGGGTGGTGGGTATCGCCCCAGGTCAGTTCTTTGCCGTCCACGTAACTGGCTTTCAAAATATCCTTGGTTTCCTTCGAAAAGCCCCATCCCTGCCAGGGCTCGGGAGTGAACACCGCCAGCACTTTCAGCAGGCGCATGGAAGGAACACCGATGACCAGCACCTGACCGGAATGTCCACCGGAAGAGAACATGACGTATTCGTCGTGTTTGCCGGTGGGCACATACGTTTTGGCGGCCGCAATCAGGTCTGCCGGAGTCAGCCCGCGCTGCTCAGCAATGGCTTTAAGATCGCCATTACCGACCTGACCGGCCTCCTTTTTACCGCAGGTCATCAGAAACAGCAAAACGCCGATGACGGACGCTGCGATAAACAGCCGGGTTAGAACGTTTTTCTTCATGTTGTACCTCCTCACTTTAATTGGGTTGGTATAGGGAATTTAAGAAAAAGAAACAAAAAGAATACATCCAATTTTTTATTGCCTGCATTTTTTCCGTCAAGTTGTAGTTGATCGCGCCCACGTTGCCTGTCATGGATCAATGGTCTTTCCTGGTTAACCCATCATCCATCCCGGATATTCGTAGCATCCCTTTTTGGATTTCATGGCTCATCGTTGCCAAGTTGGCGGTGGTGAATGAATGGATGATGATATCCCGGGATTGCGACCAGGACTGATGCAGGGGACAGGGGGCGGTCTCACCGCATCCGGGTAATCCCAGTACACAACCTTCAAAAATTTTATTCCCATCCAGGGCCTCAATGATGTCCATTAAGCTGATCTGGTCGGGTGTTCTGGCCAGACGCACCCCCCCATTGGGCCCCCGATGGGAATTCATGATGTTGTGCGTGGTTAATCGTTGCAGAATCTTGGTCAGGAAGTGAAAGGAAATGTTCAGCTGTCGCGAAATTTCGCGGATGGGTACGTAATCCCGTTTCCCCTTTTGGGTGGCCACAAACAGGGTTGCTAACAATCCGTATGTGCAGGTCTTCGATAACAGCATCTTCTCAATTCTTATAATTCAGACTCTTTTATCTTTAATTTACGCCCACCCCGAATTTTTGTCAATACTATTGTAA
>WFTQ01000015.1 GCA_015485355.1 bacterium
CCTCTTTCCTCTTCCCTCTTCCCTCTTTACCTACAGCTCCGCCCCGTCAATTACAGATGGCCTGCCGCCACCTGCAAGCGGGGATGAAGCATGCAACCTTGTGAATGAAAAAACGGACACTCCCCCCGGGATCAGGGGAATGCCCGTCAATCCGTCCGCACCGCAGTCGTGTGTCGCCGCGAGCGATCGGCACCAACCGCCCGGATTCCTGCGGCTTCCGTATGTGCGCCACGCGTTGGTTTCAAGGATTCACGCCCGTTTACCATCATCAACGTTTACCGCAACCTTCCCGCAACCTGTGTTGTTCCAGCGAACCGTTCAGGAAATCCCTTTCCCGTTGATCGTTGTATTGACCCTGCCTCCTGCGATGGGCTGCGCCGAAGTGCCTCCTCTCGTTCCCTGCGCTCCCGTTCCACCCTCACTACGCTGCATAGTTTCGGATATCTCCGTTAAATCTTTACCGGTTCTCTAAAATTCCCCCTCCCGCACCGGCAGCGCAGGGAAAGCAAAATTAGGACGTCTGCGAGCTCATTGCAACGCTAAATTCAGGGAAACGGCGAAAAACCGCCGTCCCTTGCGATCCTCCGGCATCAGAGGTACATCAGAGAGATCAATCCGATGGCCAGCGCGCCGGTGAGGATTTGCATGGGAATGCCGATGCGCAGGAAGTCTGTGAACCGATAGCCGCCGGGGCCGTAGACCATCATGTTGGTCTGATAGCTGATGGGGGTGGCGAAGCTGCCGGCGGAGGCGATGGCCACGGTGATGGCCAGGGGACGCAGGTCCATTCCGGTGGATTGGGCCACGGCAAAGGCGATGGGAAACAGCAGGGCCGCGGTGGCGTTGCTGGTGATGACGGTGGTGTACAGGCTGGTGATGCCGAAGAGGGCGGCCACAATGCCGACCCTTCCGAAGTGTTCGCTCAGCTGAATGATGCGGCTTCCCAGCACATCGGAGAGGCCCGAATTGTGCATGGCCTCGCTGATGCCGAAGGCCGCGGCGATGGTAATGAGCACCCGGAAGTCCACAAAGTGCCGGGCTTCCTGGGGGGTGACGCACCGGGTCACCACCAGCAGCAACACCGCCAGGGCGGCGGCGGTCACCAGGGGCAAGACTTCGGTCACCGCCAGGCCCACCATGCCCAGAAAGATGCCCACGGAGAGGTATCCCTGCCACAGCGGCCGGGAGGGAATCTCTTCGGCCGAGGAGATCAGGTAAAAGTCGTTGGAGTGGTACCACTTTTGCCGGAAGCGACGGTCGGCCAGCAGCAGCAGGGTGTCCCCGGCACGCAACACGATATCGCCGATTTTTTGCTGGATGCGCTCCCCGTTGCGATGAATGGCGATGATGACCGCGCCGTATTTGCCCCGGAAATCGCTCTCCCGCACGTTTTTCCCCACCAGCGGCGAACTGGGCGATACCACCGCCTCGTAAGCCTTGATCCGGGAGTGATCGTACTGCTTGAGGTCGAAGGTGGAGTCCTTGATCAGCTGCAGTCCGGGCGTCTTTTGCAATTCCAGAATGGTTCGGGGAATGCCGGTGAAGAAGAGCCGATCGCCCAGCTGGATGCGTTCATCCGGCGGCGCCGGGGCGATCATGTGCCCGCGGCGCTCGATCTGAAACAGGAACAGGCCCTTGAGGTGCCGCAGCCCGGCCTCCTCGATGGTCTTCCCGATGTTCTGATAGGCCCGGGTGACCTTCAATTCGATCACAAACTCGCGGGTCTTTTCGCCCAGTTCGACCAGGGGTTCCTTGCGCTCGGGCAGCAGCCGCTGCCCCAGGGTTATCAAAAAGAGCAGCCCCACCAGGGCCACGGGCACCCCCACGCGGGAAATTTCGAACATGCTCAGCCCCTGCCGCCCGAAATCGATCATCAATCCATGCACGATCAGGTTGGTGCTGGTGCCGATCAGGGTGCACATACCGCCCAGAATGGCCGCATAGGAGACCGGGATCAGCAGGCGCGAGGCCGCATGATGATGCTTTTCCGCCCAGGCCCGCACCGCCGGGATCATCAGGGCCACCACCGGCGTGTTGTTCATGAACGCGGAAATCCCGGAAATGGGGAACAGAATGCGAGGCAGCTTCCGCTGCAACGAGGACTCCTTTTCCCCGAAGATCACCCGGTTCAAGCGCTGCAGAAAACCGGTGTTCTCAATCGCACCGGCGACGACAAACAACAACCCAATGGTCAACACGCCGGGATTGGAGAATCCCACAAAAGCCTCTTCCACGGTGATGACATTCCCCACCAGCAACAGCAGCAGGGTGCCGAAGATAACGATCTCCGCTTCCAGCCACTCTTTTACGAGGGCCACAGACATCAACACAAGCACCGTCAAGGTGTACCAGGCTTCCGGGGTCATGGGATTCGCACCCGCTCATTTAGATTCTGTTGATCGTTATGGTCCGTGTAAGGAAAAGGTTCGGGAAAAATAATCCCGGATTTTGCATTAGCCCACGAATTACACGAATTCACACGAATAAAAATAATAAACCACAAAGACTCGAAAATCAACGAAGTACGCAAAAAAAAGACAAAAGAACTAAGAAATAAGAAAAAATGTTTATCATAAGTGGAAAGCAAAAGACTTGGTGAACTTTGTGCCTTTTTTTCTTGGGGGTTCTTGTAGTTTTTGTAGAAAAGTTGAAAATCTCCTTTTATCTTTAATCTTCAATCTTCAATCTTCAATTTTTTTATTTTTTGTTCTAATTCGCGTGATTCGCGGTTTAATGCATAATTTGGGATAATGGCATCTGCCTTCGGCGTCATTCATTGTGATTCTTTTGCAACCGACGAATTAAAAATTTCGGGTCTTCCAGATCCCGTGGATGATTGCATGCCTGTTTATTTTTTATAAGCTCCTTCCGCCCGATAAAATAAATGGGGAATTTTTCTTGGTGAACACGAATGGTTTCTGTCTCCTTCCCCCGCCAGGCTTCTTCAAATAACCCACCATCAATTTCGTTTAACAAATCCATTCGATCCGGTGGAACACCAAATTGAATAATCAAGCCTTTTTCTTCTAAACGATCGGGAGTGTTTACATCCAGAATGACATCTCCCCCAAATTCGTTTAAAGCATTAAACAATTTCTGGACATTTTCTTTTTGTAATTCATCAAAAATTATCGATATCTCCGGTTAAGCGTGCGTGTCCATGAAAAATAACGGCTTCTCCCCCCACAATCACGTATTTGACATTGTATTTATACAGTAAGCACAGAAACTCCCTTACATCTTTTGAAAAATAAGAAGATTTCATTTCTTTTCATAATACTCCCGAATATCGGGTGTTTCGGGACCATAAAGACGCCGTTTTAATTTCAGGGCGATTTTTTGACGCTCCTCAGGGGTCATTTGGATTTGTTGCAAAATATCCCACTCTTCCGCCTCTTTAAATGATCTGGCGATATGAATGATTTTTCTATTCCTTGTACGCATCGGTTCACGTTTGCATTGTATAACGCTTTGTATCTGTTTATTGATAAAACCCAACCATTCGTTTCCATCAAACAGCCGCCCACCCGTATCGATTGACCCGGAACCCATATCTATGGCTTTCGCCCCGCAAACCCTCCTTTTCGTACGGGGATGAACCCATCGGATTTTCGCCTGGAAGGCGCCTTTCCGGCATCCAAGGGATTGCCTGATGAAGAGTGACCCATACCCGATTTCCCCTCCATCTTTCTCGCTTCTTGCTTTGCCCTTTTCTCTTTATCCCTCCTTCTTCTCCCTTCTCATTCGTTGTTACCTTTCACGCCTTCCATCAGAATGCGGGCCACTTCGGGACGGGTGAATTCTTTCGGCGGCAGTTCCCCCCTGGCCAGCATGGCCCGCACTTTGGTTCCGCTTAAGAACACATGGGCTTCGCTGTCGTGGGGACAGGTTTTGGCGCTGGCCATGTTGCCGCACTCTTTGCAATAGAACGCGTGCTCGAAGAACAAGGGGGTGATCTCCAGTTCTTCGGGCTTAAATGCTTTAAAGATGTGCTGGGCATCGTAGGTGCCGTAATAATTCCCCACGCCGGCGTGGTCGCGTCCGATGATAATGTGGGTACACCCATAGTTCTTCCGCACCAGGGCATGGAAGACGGCTTCCCGGGGACCGGCATAGCGCATGGCCGCCGGGAATACGCTGAGCATGACCCGATCCCTGGGGTAGTATTTTTCCAGCAACACCCGATAGCTCTTCATACGCACTTCGGCGGGGATGTCATCGGCCTTGGTGCGTCCCACCAGCGGATGAATCAGCAGGCCGTCCACGATCTCCAGGGCACACTTCTGCAAATATTCATGGGCCCGGTGGATGGGATTGCGCGTCTGGAAGGCCACCACGGTTTCCCATCCCCTTTCTTCGAACGCCCGGCGGGTCTCCGCCGGTTCCAGCCGATACTCCACGAAATCGGTGTGTCGGGGACGATCCACCATGAAAATCGGCCCCCCGATCAGATACTCCCCCTGCTGGTACACGTAGGCCACGCCGGGATGGGATGCGTCCGTGGTGCGGAACACCCGACGGGCTTCTTCTTCTTTATCATAGGAATACACGTCGGTCACCTCCATCACCGCCAGCAGATGGTCGGTGGGGTCCACCAGGGCCACCTGCGAGGCGCCGTTCAGCCGTCCGGCCGTTTCTTTGCCGACCGCCAGGGTGATGGGAATGCTCCAGACCAGCCCGTCGGCCAGGCGCATCTCCCGAACGACCGACCGGTAGTCCTCCCGGGTCATGAATCCGGTCAGGGGACTCATGGCCCCGCCGGCGATCATTTCCAGATCGGAAACGTTCTTGTCGTCCAGGGTGATCCGGGGTAATGTCCGGGCCTTTTCGATCCAATGGGCCTTTTCGTCTCGGGACACGTAGCGATTGATCAGGGTTCCGCCATGCGGTGCAATCACGACAACCTCCTGCGATTAAGGTGAAGTTTTTCTTTTTTCCTGACGTTTCTTCAGGGGATATCGGCGCCGTTTCTCCTTTCCCGTGCCCCCGGGTTGCAGCTTAGGGACGGAAGCGGCGACACTCTGCGGTTGACATCGATCTCCAAGGCCCCCTTTTCCGCCAACCCTCCGGGGTGCCGGAAGTCTTTGAACCGTTATTTGCCCACGGCCGGTCTTTCCGCGGTTCGGGCTTCCCAAAAGGCTTTCAGCCGGTCATAGACTTCGTCGGGAACCGCCAGGTCGCCCAGTCCGCTTCCCATGCGGATGTTGTCTTTATTGGCTCCGTGGTAATCGCTGCCGCCGGAGGCGGCGCAACCCAATTCCCGGGCCAAACGGATCAGTTCCCGGCTGAAGGCGGCCGGCATGGTGGAGTAATAAATTTCGAAGCCGTCCAGGCCGATCTCCCGCAACTGCAGGATGCGTTCCCGGGTTTCCCGAAATGTGGGATAGTTCATCAGATGCGGGTGGGCCAGAATGGCCAATCCCCCGGCCTCATGAATCATCCGAATCGCATCCACTTCGTTGAGCTTCACCTTGTCCATGTACGCCGGCTTCCCCTTGGCCAGGTACACGTCGAAGGCTTCCTGGATGCTGGTCACCACGCCTTTGCGGACCAGAATTTTGGCCACATGGGGACGACCGATCGATCCCTCACCGGCTTCTTCCAGCAACTCTTCCAGGGTGACCGGCACACCCAGCCGGTTGAGCTTGCGAATGATCTTTTCCGCCCGCCGATTGCGCTGTTCGCGCAGATAATCCAGAGTGGACTTCAGCTTCCGGCTGCCGGGATCGATGAACAGCCCCAGCATATGCATATGCCCGTTGTTGGGCAGTTTGGTATCCACACTGATCTCCACTCCGGGAACGGTGGTCACGCCCAGGCGGCTTCCGGCTTCCATAAACTCCGGCACGCCGTCGATGGTATCATGATCGGTCAAGGCGACGGCGGTCAATCCCAGCGAACGGGCTTCCTGCACCAGTTGCGTGGGCGAGTGACTACCGTCCGAAAAATGGCTGTGCATATGCAGGTCTATCATGCGCTTCCCCTTTTTGGATCTCCACTCCCCGATGTCGCCCCGGGATGAAACGGCCGGCGAAGGTTCCCGATGTCGGAACCTTCCCGCACTCCGGGGTCCCTATCGCTGCGCGCCTTCGGGGGCCACTGTCTCCCGGAGTTCCAGGTATCCCTTCGCTTCCAGAAAAGCCACGACCTTGCCGGCGTTGATCCGCACATCATCCTCTTCACTGGTATCGATGACCAGCTCGGGACGCACCGGTTCTTCGTACGGTGCGGAGATGCCGGTAAATTCTTTGATCTCTCCCGCACGGGCCTTTTTGTAGAGCCCCTTGGGGTCCCGGGCCTCGCAAACGTCGATGGTGCATTTGATGTACACTTCCACAAACTCGCCTTCCCGCATCAGGGCCCGCACGCGGTCCCGATCCCGGCGATAGGGCGAAATAAAGGCGGTCATGACGATGAAGCCGGCATCGACGAACAGCTTGGCCACCTCCCCGATGCGGCGAATGTTTTCGCTGCGGTCTTCGGGGGAAAACCCCAGGTCCTTGTTCAATCCGTGACGGATATTGTCGCCGTCCAGCACGTAGGCATGAATGCCCCGTTCGAAGAGCATCTTTTCCACTTCCCGGGCGATGGTGGACTTGCCGCTGCCGGACAATCCGGTAAACCAGAGGCATACCGCCCGGTGCCCGTTCAAGCGCTCCCGATCCGCCCGGGTAATGTCGCCGTCGTGCCAGTGAACATTGGTGGCTTTCTGCTTTCTCATCCAGGTGTCTCCTTTCCTGATTTCCCTCTTGCCTGCTACCTGTGCGGTGATCATCGATTCAAGTGCTAAATTTAACCAATTTTATGCCGCCGGTGTGAGTGATTCCATAAAAATATGCGGTTCTTTTTTTTGGGCCTTTCCGGAGGCGTCCCTCACACGCCGGTCGGGGAAACCTCCCGCAGATATTGCATCCGATACCAGTCGATGGTGATGCGCAATCCTTCTTCGAAAAACACCCGGGGCTGATACCCCAAGGTCTTCTGGATCAGGTGGATATCGGCGAACGAGTGTTTGATATCGCCGGGACGGGGATCGGTGTACAGGGGTTCAATGTTTTTATCCAGAATCTTGTTGATGGCGGCCACCAGCTGATTGAGGCTGATTTGTTGATGGGCGGCACAGTTCATGACGATGCCCGGGGGACAATCCACCTCGGTGGCCAGGATGTTCGCCTGGACCACATTCTTCACAAACGTAAAATCGCGGCTCTGTTGCCCGTCCCCATAAATGACGGGTTGTTCATCGTTGAGGATGGCTTTGATGAATTTGGGGATGACCGCCGAATACTGAGAATCGGGATTCTGCCGGGGCCCGAAAACGTTGAAATACCGCAGGGCCACGGTATGCAACCCGTAGATGCGGGAAAACACCTGGCAGTACTTTTCGCCGGCCAGTTTGGACACGGCATAGGGGGATAAGGGATTGGGGGCCATGTCTTCCTTTTTGGGAAGGGCGGGGCTGTCGCCGTAAATGGAAGACGAGGAAGCAAACACCACCCGTTTGACCCGGGCATCCACCGCCGCGTGAAGGATGTTCAGGGTGCCCCCCACGTTGACTTCGTTGGAGGTCACCGGATCCTGGATGGATCGGGGCACACTGGGCAGAGCGCCCTGATGCAGGATGAAATCCACACCGTCCACGGCCTCCCGGACGATGTGATAGCTGCGCAAATCGCCTTCCACAAGTTCTATCCGATCGGCGAATTCGGTGAGATTCTCCCGGAAACCGGTGGAAAAATTATCCAGCACCCGCACCCGATGCCCCCGATTCAACAGCTCTTCCACCAGATTGGAACCGATAAACCCTGCGCCCCCTGTGATCAAATACCGCATGTTGTGGCCCTCTCTTTCACTCGTTTCGTATTCCGGAAAAATCGGAGTCGTAAATATACGAACATTTCCCATTTGTACTTGACACAAATCAAGTGTCGATATTTCGTTTTCTAATGCAGCTTCCTCCCCGATGTTCTTCAATATCGGCCGAAGCCGTTCAGGCATGAGCGAATCGGGGAGAAATCGCCAGCTTTATGGAACCACAGAGTGCACAGAGTTCACAGAAAATATTTTCTCATACCCAAGACCAATAACAATATTTCCAGTTTTGGATCGATCACCTTCTTTCTCGGTTTTATGCCGAAAGGCCTTTTCGATTTCACAGAATCAACGATGAAACCCAAAGGCTCCGGATCACAGCTTTTGACCGTTTCTGCAGGATCATGAATCAAGAACGCATGAATAACAAAACCTGCCTTCCGGATTTCGGTTCGACCTTCGGTGGTGGGTTTTCCGTGGTTTTGTATCTTTATGAATTCGGCGGAATATCGAGATTCGCCAAAATCCGGGGTTCGTTCTTTCAATACATTTTTTCGTAATTCACTTTCTTCTCCGGACTTCGTTTCACCCAGTAACTCTTCACGGAAGAATCCATTTCCAGGTCCAGAAATCGTTTGCCTTTCAGGCGGGCAAACACGGCAATGGGGGTTAAGATCAGGTAAAAGAAAAGGGTGAGGATTATGCGGGACATCACCCATCCCATCATCAGGGCCAGGGTCATCCAGAGTCGATAGAAGACGACCAATCGCGCCGGAAGGGCCAATCCGGCCAGGAACAATCCCAAACCTACGGCCATCAAGAATTCCCCGACGATGAACCAGCCCCGGTCAACGGCGATCCACAGCCCCAGCCCCCCCAGAACGGCGCCCACCAACAGGCCGAAACGGCGAAGTTTCCCCACGGTTAATTCCAGTCGGCGGGCCTCTTGCAAAATGTCTTTAATCCAGTTCATACACCTGCTGCCAGTTTAACGTTTCGTGATATTCGGGTTGTCGGTCTTTAAAGAGCACGCAATTGCCCAGTACCAGGACGTCCATTTCGGTACGCATAAAGCATCGGTAGGCATCCACCGGGGATTCCACGATGGGTTCGCCCCGCACGTTAAAGGAGGTGTTCACCAGCACCGGGCATCCGGTCTTTTGGTAAAAGCGTTCGATGAGGGCATAAAATCGGGGGTTGTCCTCCCGACGCACCGTTTGAATCCGTGCGGAACCGTCCACATGGGTCACCGCGGGGATGAGGGATCGGGGCACCTTGAGTTTATCCAGCCCCTGCAGCCGGGCCGCTTCGGGAGGCAAAGGCAATTGTTTATCTTCCGCCACTTGGGCGACCAGGAGCATGTAGGGGCTTTCCCGGTCCAGCTGAAACCAATCCTGCAGGTGTTCCAGGAGAACGGCGGGGGCGAAGGGGCGGAAGCTTTCCCGGAATTTGATTTTCAGATTCATTTTGCGTTGCATTTCCGGCGAGCGGGGGTCGCCCAGAATGGAGCGGTTGCCCAGTGCCCGGGGGCCGAATTCCATGCGTCCCTGGAACCAGCCCACCACCCGGCCCTGCTGAAGCAGATCGGCCACCGCTTCGAACAGGGCGGCATCTTCCAGGTACTGATAGGGCAGTCGATGGCTGTCCAGAAAGGCCTGGATGTAGTGATCCCCGTATTCCGGTCCCAGGTAGGAGCCTTGTTGCAAATCGCGATCTTGTTTAGGGGGTGTGGGGCGATTGAGATAATGATGATGGGCGATGAAAGCCGCACCGATGGCGCCGCCGGCATCACCCGCGGCCGGTTGAATCCAGACCTCGTCGAAGCATCCCGAACGCAGCAGCTTTCCGTTGGCCACACAGTTGAGCGCCACGCCCCCGGCCAGACACAACCGTTTCCGCCCGGTCTCCCTGCGAACATGCCGCGCCATCCGCAAAACGATTTCCTCGGTAACCTCCTGAATGGAGCGGGCCAGATCCATCTCCCGCTGGGTCAACGGCGCCTCCGGCCGACGCGGCGGACCCCCAAACAACGCTTCGAACCGCCGACCGGTCATGCGCAACCCCGCCCCGTAATCGAAATAATCCATATTGACCCGAAACGAGCCGTCCTCCTTCAAGTCGATCAAATGTTCCAGGATGGTCTGGACGTAGCGCGGCTCGCCGTAGGGGGCCAATCCCATCACCTTGTATTCCCCGGAATTCACCTTGAAACCGGTGAAATAGGTAAAAGCGGAATACAACAGTCCCAGCGAATGGGGAAAGCGCAATTCGGCCAGAAGCTCCACCCGGTTGTCCCGTCCAATGCCATAGGATGCCGTGGTCCATTCCCCCACGCCGTCGATGGTTAAGAAGGCGGCCTCGGAAAAGGGCGAGGGAAAAAACGCCGAGGCCGCATGGGACTCGTGATGCTCGGGGAACAGAATCGTTCCCTCATAGTTCAGCTTCTTTTGAATCAGGTCCGGTATCCACAATTTTTTGCGGATCCACAGGGGAATGGCTTTCAGAAAAGACCTCACCCCTCGAGGGGCGTAGGTCATGTAGGTTTCCAGAATGCGCTCGAATTTAATAAAGGGCTTGTCGTAAAAGGCCACCAGGGTGAGGTCTTCCACGGAAAGGTTCTGAGAATGCAGGCAATAGCGAATGGCGTGGATCGGGAATTCGGCGTCGTGTTTTCGGCGGGTGAAGCGTTCCTCCTGCGCCGCCGCCACGATCCGGCCGTCTTTCAATAAACAGGCGGCCGAATCGTGATAAAACGCCGAGATGCCCAGTATATATTCCGGTTTCATAAGGCGATAAATTTAACACCAATTCGGGAATCTCCCAAAGGGATTTCGATGGATTTTCTCGAGCATCGGGCACCGGTGGGGGGCATCAGCCTTCCCCGGTCGCCCCCCCGTCATCTCCCCTTTGCTGCAGCACCACCCGGTCTTTGTGCAAGGTCTGGATCTCTTTTCGGGAGAATCCGGCCTTCTCCAATACCGTTACGGTGTCTTGTCCCAAAGCAGGCGCCGGTCGCTCCCCGGGAACCTCCGACGGCCTCAGAAAGGGCATTCGAATGCGGGGCGGCGCCTGCTCCCGGCGCATCAGATGCCGCTGCTGAATGTGAGGATGCGAGGGCACCTCCTGAAGGTCCAGCACCGGGGTCAGGCAGATGTCGTGCCTTTCGCCCAGCTTCACCCAGTATTCCCGGGGATGCCGGGCGATGACCCCGGCCACCTGCCGGATCAATGCATGCTGGGCGTCTCCCAGGGTAAAGTAACTCTGTTTCCATTCGGGGTGCCCCACCAGATCGCAGAAGGTTTCCCAGAATTTGGGTTCGATGGCGGCCAGGGCGATAAACTTTCCATCGGCACAGCGGTAGACGTTGTAGGCCGCCATGCCGCCGGAGAGGATATCTTCGCCCCGAGGGGCCGGTTTTCCGGTGGCGGCGAGGTGGGCCCATTGAAGGGTTAACAGGGGCAGGGTACCCTCCAGCATGGCGACATCCAGGTGTCGGCCCTCGCCGGTGCGCTCCCGATGCCACAGAGCGGTCAACGCAGCGATGACGGCCATGTAGGCACCGCCGGCCACATCCGCCAGCTGCCCCCCGGGAATGACCGGCCGTTCCGCGGTGCCGGTAATGGATAACAGGCCGCTGAGGGCCAGATAATTCAGGTCATGGCTGGCACGGGCCGCCAAAGGCCCCTGCTGTCCGTAACCGGTCAGGGAAAGATAAATGATATCGGCTTTCGCCTCGCGGGCCTGCCCATACCCCAATCCCCATTCGTCCATTACACCCGGTCGAAAGGATTCCACCACCATGTCGCTGTGGTGCAACAGCCGGAAAAACACCCGCCGGCCTTCTGGATGACGATAGTTCAAGGCCAGGCTATATTTAAAGCGATTGACCGCCAGAAATCCGACACTCTGTTGATCCAGGTACGGCGGATACCCGCGCATGGGATCGGGCGAGCCGGGGTCTTCAATCTTGATCACCTCGGCACCCAGTTCGCCCATCATCATGGTGGCCAGGGGGCCGGGATACAATCGGGTAAAGTCTAAAATGCGAATACCCGACAGCGGTCCGTCAACCGGCAAGCGTTCGCTCCGGTGCCCGGGAAGGGGTTCCCCGATACCGGCCTGCATGTGGCGCCACTGCCCGTAGCGGTAAAACACTTTTCCAAATTGCAGCATGGCGGGAACATTACTCACCCGGACCCGTCGGGTCAGAAAGGCGACCTGGGGATTGATATCCCCCAGTTCGATGCCCAGGAATACCGAATCCTGGGCCTGCACCAAACAATCCGGGGTGCCCTGCAAACCCTCCAGAACCACACACGCTCCCCCGCCCACCCGAACGGTAAACCGTCCTCCGCGTTTTCCGCGAATGTCAAAATGGAACACGGCCTTCCAGTCGCCCAACCGCCGGGAACGCATGCGCCGGGGCAGAGTTTCCAGAACGTCTTTTACGGTTAATTCCTGCTGCTTCATGGCAACTCCCATCGTTGTGGCTCTTTACAAGGGAGACCCCCACATCTCAAAATCGAGCCGTTCATTCCTGCCCGGTTCCCAGTTGTTTACCGGCCCCTTCGGGTCGGCCGTCCCTTTCGGGAGGGACACCGAGACGGCCCTACATTCGGGGATCAACCGCGGTACATTTCGTCCAGCAAGTGCTTGTACCGCGCTTCGATCACTTTCCGCCTGGCTTTGAGCGTGGGGGTCAATTCGCCTTTTTCGACGCTGAACGGCTCCGGCAGCAGGCGGAATTTTTTGATTTGCATGTAGCGGGCCAGATGCCGATTCGCGCGATCCACCTCCTGCTGGAAGATTTTCAAAACGTCCGGATGCTGCAGCAGGGTCTTCCAGGATAGCCGGGACCACCCCCGTTGCCGGGCCAGCCGTTCCGTGGCGGCACGATCGGGCACCAACAAGGCGGTCAGGTACTTCCGATTATCGCCATGGACAAAGGCCTGTTCAATCAAACGGCTCTGCACCAGCCGTTGCTCTATGGGTGCCGGGGGAATATTTTTGCCTCCGGAAGTAATGATCAACTGCTTCTTGCGATCGGTGATGTAGACCCATCCTTGTTCGTCGATCAGGCCGATGTCTCCGGTTTTGTAGAATCCGTCGGGGGTAAAGCTGGCGGCGGTTTCCTGGGGCAATCGCCAGTATTCTTTAAAAATATTGGGTCCCCGGATCAACAGTTCGCCGTCTTCGGCCCGTTTTACTTCGATGCCGGGCAAGGGTTTACCCACGCTGCCCAGGCGGAAGTCGTCCGGCGTATTCAGGGTGGCCGGGGCGGTGGCTTCGGTGGCGCCCCATCCCTCCACGATGACGAGATTCAGGGCATGGAAGAAACGGGCGATCTCCCGGTTTAACGGCGCCCCTCCGCTGACAAAGAAAACCAGCTCCCCCCCAAAAACCTGTTTGACTTTACGATAAATCAGGCGGTCGGCCAGCCGATGGGCCAGCCTCAGGCGCCAAGGAAGCGCTTGCTTATTTTCCACAAGATGACTGACCCGCAGGCCGACTTTCAGGGCCCAGGCAAACAGTACCCGCTTGACCAGCGGGGCCGTTTCCAGGCCTTCCTGGATGCGGGCATAAATCTTCTCGAACAGACGCGGCACCGCGGTCACCAGCTGAGGACGAACTTCCTGAAAGTTGTCCATCAGGGTATCGATGTTCTGGGCAAAGGCCAGACACTTGCCGGTGTAAAACACCAGGAACTGTCCGGCCAGACGCTCCAGGGCATGCGCCAGGGGCAGAAAGCTCAGATTCCTTTGCACGTCCCTCAAATAGTATCGGCCCACGTGCGCCAGCAAACTTTCGATCGTGCGTAGATAATTGCCGTGGGTCAACACCACCCCCTTGGGCTTGCCGGTGGTACCACTGGTGTAAATCACGCACATGGTATCCGATTCTTGCAATTGCCGGGCGATCTGCTGAATGCGGAGCCGGTGTTTTTCCCGCACCGAGCGCCCCAGCCGTCGGAAGGCCTCAAAGGTCATCCACCGGTCATCCGCGGGGAAATCCCCCGGTGGATCAAACACGATAATCCGGCGCAGGTGGGCGAGGCGCTGGCGAACGCTCCACACCTTCTCCAGCTGATCCCTGTCTTCCACGAACACAACGGCCGCCTCCAGATCGTTCAAGATGTAGGCGGCCTCTTCGGCCAGATTGGTGGCATAGATGGCCGAGGTGATGCCTCCGGCCAGCAGGCCACCCAGATCGGCAAACGTCCATTCGGGACGATTGTCCGACAGGATGACCACGCGATCCCGGTACTGCAAGCCCAGTTCCAGCAGGGCGGCCGCCACTTCGCCGCAAATGGACGCCAGGTCGTTATACCGAAGGGTTCGGTACCGTCCCCCCTGTTTATACATCATGGCCGGTTGCCGGGCGAATTTCCGGAAATTTTCCAGCAACACCTGATTATAATTGGAAAACCTCATCCACCGTCCTGCCCATCCTGTCGTTCAGATGGATTTATTGAAACAGGAATTTAACCATTTTCAACCGGCAATGAAACAGGCAAAGGGCAGATCGATCATGAAATTGATTCCCACAAACAAATTTATAATTATTTCCCACAAATGAATTTATGGGCTAACGGCAACCCGTCCCATCCAGAACGGTTTAAATTCGCGTTGTTCCAAAACCCATCGCGAAGCGATGGGATGCTCATAACCCATATTTTCAAATATGGGAAGGGCCACGGGCAACCCATCCCATCCGGGACGGTTCAAATTCGCGTTGTTCCAAACCCCATCGCGAAGCGATGGGATGCCCATAACCCATATTTTCAAATATGGGAAGGGCTAACGGCAACCCGTCCCATCCAGAACGGTTTAAATTCGCGTTGTTCCAAAACCCATCGCGAAGCGATGGAATGCCCATAACCCATATTTTCAAA
>WFTQ01000016.1 GCA_015485355.1 bacterium
GAATATCAGCTACACACTGGGTACCGATTATTCGACCGATGATCGTCGCACCGTGTATCCGCCCAGCAGTTCTTCTTATCCCGAAGGTCGGGTGATTCGTGAAAAATTCACCTATCGGGAAACCGATGGTTATTTAGCCATCACCGCCAGTCGGCGTTTTGAACCCGCCAATGCCAATGTGAATGTCTTGCTGGGGCATCAGATCAATCAGCGGGAATACAATGCTTTTCAGACCATCGGCGACAAGATGGCTGTGTATGGTTTCAACCAACTGGACAACACGGCTTCTTATGATCCCAATGAATTTGAGTATAAGATTCGCCAGGAGTCTTTCTTTGGTCAGGTGATGCTAGACCTCTGGGATCAATTGTATCTCTCTGCTTCGCTGCGAAACGACGGTTCGTCCACCTTTGGGCGGGCGAAGAAACGCCACTGGTTCCCCAAGTTCAGTAGTGCCTGGGAATTCAGCTCTTTTGAAATGCTGAAACCCGTGCAGAACATTTTGAGCTATGGTAAGATTCGTGTTGCTTATGGTGAGACGGGTCGCGAACCGGGTGTGTATCAGACCATCACGGCGTACGGTTCAGATAATTTCGCCCAGGGTTGGGGGATCGCTCTCTCTCCCACTGCCTTTGGCTTTGGAGGATTCTACACCAGTGGAACCAAGGGTAACAATGCCATCAGGCCCGAACGGAATAAAGAATGGGAATATGGCATTGACTTAGGATTCTTGAACAACCGTATTGGTCTGGAGATTACGCGTTACGAAAGTCGTACCGAAGACGTTATCCTCTCCTTGCCGGTGCCGCCATCCTTTGGATTCATCAGTAAGCTGGAGAATGCTGCGGTGATCGAAAACAAGGGTTGGGAAATTTCTATTGATGCGCAACCCATCAAGCTGAAAAACTTTAAATGGGATGTCCGTTTGCTTTATGGAGAAAATAACAGTCTGGTTACGGATCTGGCGGGTGCGGAATATGTTGGCTTAGGTGGTTTTACCAGTGCGGCTGCCTATGCTGTGGAAAATCAGCCCTACGGGGTGATTCGCGGCCGTGATTTCGTCCGCTTTGGTCGCGGTGAAGTGGTGAATGGTGTTGATATCGATAAGGCCTACTCCGGCTGGAAACCCGGCGATCTGTACATCGCCGAAGATGGTTATCCCATTCGTTCCTCCAAATTGTGGGTCATCGGGGATCCCAATCCCGATTGGACGGGTAGCATCCGAAACACCTTCACGCTTTTCAATAACCTGCGAATCTCGGTTCTATTCGATATTAAGCAGGGCGGCGATATGTGGAACGGTACCAAGGGTGCGCTGTACTTCTTTGGTACCCACAAAGACACCGAGAAACCTTTCCCGGAAAATCTGGTGGTCAAGATGGATGATTCCAAACGTGAGGGAACGGGTGTGTTCAAAGGTGTTGGCCCGGGTGCCGGTAAAGAAGTCACCGGTGGTATCCGGTGGTATCTGTTGAATGAAGGTAGTGGTTTCACCGGTCCGGCGTCACAATTTGTGGAAGATGCCAGCTATGTAAAACTGCGGGAAATCTCCATCTCTTACAAATTCCGTCATGAGATGATCAGCAAGTGGGTTGGTATCAAGGATATCAACGTTCGGTTCACAGGACGAAACCTGTTTACCTGGACCGATTACACGGGTATCGATCCGGAAACCAACCTGGCCGGAAACACCAACTGGCAGGGTCTGGATTACTTCAATATGCCCCAAACCCGTTCGTTTATCTTATCACTGCAGTTTAATTACTAATAAAGGAGGGGATAAGAATGATGAAGGAAATAAAAGCATCGAGAACATTTCTAATGCTATTAGCCTTTATTGGCTTAATACTGGTGGGATGCACCGAATTTCTGGATGATCCCGAGTTGCAAGAGGATCCCAACCGGCCGGTGGACGTTCATCCCGATGTTTTATTGAATAGTATCCAGATTTCCCACTTCTTTATGCAGGAGGGAGCACTGGCCCGCACCTTCTCCATGTGGATGCAGCAGATGTCCGGAACAGACCGTCAATATCTGGCCTATGATCGATATTCTATTGTAGAAGCCGACCACGACGGCGAGTTCAATGACGTCTATACGGGTGGTGGATTGATCGATATCCGTAAGGTTATTCAGAAATTAGATGAGAATGGCTGGGTGAATTATCGAGGAATTGCCAAGGTATGGGAAGCCCTGGTTATAGGAACGGCCACCAGTATCTGGGGCAACATTCCGTATTCCGAGGCGGTCAATCCGAATATTGAAACGCCCAAACTGGACACTCAGGCGGAAATTTACGCCGCCATTCAGACGTTGCTCGATGAAGCCATCCAGGATTTGCAAGAACCCGACGGTGGGTATTTACCTCCCAACGATCTGGTCTATGGCGGTGACCTGGATAAATGGGTACGTTTTGCCCACTCTTTAAAGGCACGGTTCTATTTGCACTGGGGTGAAGTGTTTGAGGCCGGCGGCGATTTACCCTCGGGCTATACCAATCCTTACCAACAAGCATTGGAGCATGCCCAGAATGGCATCAATTCCACCTTAGGGGATTTCAAAACCAAGCACAGCGATGTGGAAACGGAATCGAACACCTGGTATCAGTTTTTCCGGGAACGCGATTCTTATATTCGTGCTGGAAAATTTCTGGTGGATCTGTTAATCAGCCGCAAAGACCCGCGTTTGCCCATTTACTTTGCCAAGACGGGTATTGATAGCTTGGGCAATCCCATCTTTGTGGGTTCTGCTCCTGGCGAAGGGAACACTGGTGCCTCTAAACTCAGTGAGGTTTTCCTGGCAAAGTCTAAATCTTACGATATCTTAACTTACGAAGAAACCCTCTTCATTCAGGCCGAAGCCGCCTTCAAGCTGGGCGATGAAGCCACCGCCAGGGATAAGCTCAATGAGGCCCTCCGGGTCATCGAAGGCAAATGGGGGTTGAAAGCCGATACGTTGGGAACTTATGACGCCACGGTGACGGGCGACGCGCTCTTCGAAGCGATCATGATGGAGAAATATATTGCCCTGTTTCTGAATATCGAGGTTTATAATGACTGGAAGCGAACCGGTTTTCCAAAAATTGTGGCTTACGGTGCAACCGACTATACCCAGTCACCGGATATTATTCCTCACCGGCTGCCTATCAGCGACGATGAGCGGCAGACGAATCCGAATGTAGACGATCCCACACGACAGGAATCTGGTCCGGACAAACAGGCCTATTATTGGGAGCCCACCGATCCCAACTATGGCCGCAATCAGAATGATCCGGTGCGGAACCCATTTTAATCCGTGAATCATTACCGTTTTTTCACCGCAGCCCGGTCGATCCGTCCTGGATGGCCGGGCTGCTTTTTTTAGGATTATTTTGGGAACTAAATTCCCGATGATAACTCTAACTAATAAAAAAGCTGTTTTGTGTGTGCCATGAACGGTGTTTTTCCCAAAAGCCGATGCCCAATTCTTTTGTTCTGTTGCTTTTTGTGGGGATTCCGTTGCTTGGTGGAACCGGCCGTGGCGATGCCTTTGGCGGAAGAGCCGACCTCACCATTGGAAACTGTCCGGAATGAAATAAAACAGAAGAATTACGGGAAAGCCAAGACGATTTTATTCCGCTTACTTCAACAAGATTCAACTTTTCAAGAAGCATCGGGTAGATCTTTGTGGGACTGGCTGGCCAGGGTGTATGAATGGGAGCAAAAACCGGACAGTGCCGCTCAAATTTTAGTGGAAGGGTATTTTACCCTGCAAAAGGCCCATAAAAGCGATCTTTATTTAAATTATAACCTGGTGCGCTTATTTGCCGAACATGGCTTGTCCCAGCCTCAGATCAATATCACAGAACTCTTTTATCGATGGTTAAAAGAGGTTTCGCCCACACAACAACCGGATTTATGGGATTGGTTTTTTGACCAGAGTAAGATTCTACTGTATGAGGAAGAATTGAAACAATTTCAGCAGGTTTCCGATCCCCAACAACCCTGGATCGGGCAGCTTTTTTATAAAGCGTTTCGGCGCCAGGATCCCACCCCGGCTACCCTGGATAACGAGTATGTATTGCAATTTTTTAAGCGGGCCATGATTGCCCGACAAAAATTCCCCGATCCATTGCTTCCAAAAGGTTATGATGATCGAGGAGACATTTTTGTTTTGTTGGGCCCTACCAGTCGGATGTATGTTTCTCGCAGTGGTACCCGAGGGACCGGTGGATATGCCTTATATCCTTTCGAAATGTGGTTTTATAAACATATTCATCCGGATTTGTATTGGACCTTTGTGGGACGCGGAGGTAAAAATTTTTATCGCCTGGTGAGTGGACCGGAAGAAGTGCTGGGAATTTTTTATCGTGGCCGCACCGCGTTCTATGCCGGTAGAAGAACCGTGATGATACCCTTGTGGTTACGGTACGATTTGTACACCTCCCTGGCACCCCTGCATCGGGTATTCCGGGAACGCATCCGTTTGATGGATGAGCAGATCGATCCCCTGGAGGCCAATGAATATGCCCGGACCCACTTCAAAGATGAAGATGAAATGCATTTTCGGTGGATGAAAAATTATATCTGCAGGCTGGTATTGGGAACCGATTTTACCCTGGATACGTTGACGGTTTTTTATAACTGGATGCATTTTAAGGGGGACGAGGGTAAAACGTTGGTGGAGTTCAACTACTATGTGCCTAACGATGAAATCCAGTATGTGTTCGAACCGGAATTTTACTCGGAAATCAAAAGCCAGATAGGTGTTTTTGATGAAGACTACCAACTGGTGGCGGCCGATTCAACCACCATTCCCATTTCCCATCAAAATGTGGGGGATACCTTTATTAGTAAATTTACGTTTTTGCTTCGTCCGGGTCGGTACCAGGTGATGTTTCGGGTGGAAAACCCCATTGGTGAGAAACTCCATGTACAACGAGCATCCTTGAAAGTGCCCAATTATATCGACACGGCTCTAACAATGTCCGATGTATTCCTTGTGGGCGATCTCCTGCCCAGCCGGGAGGATAACGTCTTTGTGAAGGATACGATGATGGTCATTCCTCAACCATTGCTGGAGCACGACAAGACGGTCCCTTTAAAAGTATATTTTGAAGTGTACAACCTGGCTCAGGATTCCGCAGGGAAATCCCATTTTGATATTTCTTTTAATTTATTCCGGTTGAACAAGGGGAAAAGCCTGTTTAAGAAGTTGTTTGGCTGGATGAAGAAAGAAAAAGCCCCGAATTTGGTTATCTCCGAAACCCGCCATGAATCCCACAGCAAACCTCGGGCTCAGATTGCCTGGAGCCGACCGGTGGAAAATTTAAAAGATGGCACTTATTTATTAACGGTGATGGTTACCGACCGAGTCAAAACTGCGCAGGCTACCAAAGAACTGCAATTTCTTCTCGTCCATTAAAGCCGTTTTCTTTTGTTGTCCCTTGGTTCCCCCATCGTTCTCCTCTGTATGCCTATCTGTTTCGGGTCTGTCTATTGGATTGCTAAAAGGGGTTAATTTTGTACTTTGATGGTGATTTCCGGGAACGGAAGCCCTGAAACCGTTTCGTGAAAATTCAGGGGCCATGCGCCTATCGGTTCCGTAAAGTCCCCTTTATTGGAGGGTACGTCACCAGACCTCCGATGGAAGCTGACAGTTGAAAAAGTGACTTCAATATGAATAGAATTTTCCGTAACTTTTACGTCATCGTAAATTTGGAATAAGCCGAGGAGGTTTGTAAAAAATTTAATAGGGGAGGATTGTCGAATCATGAGAATTCCTTTTTGGGTCGGGATATGTGTCGGGTTTCTGGGGATTTCTCTGGGAATCCCTGCTCAGCTATTGACTCCTGAACAGGTTGTCGATATGCGTTGGGTAACCCAGGTGGCTATGCAGCCTCAGGGAGAGTTTGTCGCTTACACGCTTCGGGTGCAGCGGGACTCTACCGAGAAACCCGGCGGCGCTTATAACGAGTTATGGGTGGTTTCTGTAGAAAAAGGAGAGCCTCAGGCCTATATCCGAAAGCCGGGGTCGGTTCGTTCGATTGCCTGGTCACCGGAGGGTAAAGCGATCTACTTTTTAAGTCGAAGAAAGGAAATTAATCCCAAACGCCAGGTATATGCCATTCCTTTGAGTGGGGGCGAGGCCCGATTGGTTACCCGGGCACCCCGAAACATTCTCCATTTTCGTCTTTCACCGAATGGCCAATGGCTGGCCTATACCATGCGAGATGCGGTTCCCGCGGAGGTGAAAAAGAAGCGTCAACGGGGGTACGACCAGAAGGTGGAAGACACTTGGGATGTGTTGACCCGGATTCATGTTCTGGACCTGACCAGTGGAGAAAGCTGGTTGGTGACCCGATCGGATCACAACGTATGGGATTTTGACTGGACACCTGACGGGGCGGCACTCCTTTATCGGGCTAGTGAACGACCCTTTACCGATGATCAATACATGTTTTCTGATAATTATCTGGTGCCCCGCGAAGGAGGGGAAGGGAAGCGTATTTACGATACCGAAGGTAAGCTGGAATTGGCCCGTTTATCACCCGATGGCAAATATGTGGCCTGGAGGGGGGCGGTGGATCTTCAGGATCCTTACCCGGGAAGCATTTTTGTAAAACCTCTGGATGGTGGAACCCCCCGGAATTTGCTGGAAGATTTCCCGGGTACGGCCATCTGGTTCGATTGGTTCAATTCCCGAACCCTGTTGGTTATAACCATCGAAAAAACTCGAACCTATCTGTATCAAATCGCAATTCCTTCCGGAAACAGGAAACGCTTGTTGGGTGGGGAGGGTCCCGTGTTTCGTTCCCTGTCGTGGGCCAAAAAGGGCAAACGCTTCGCCGTAGCTGCCAATACCTATCGCCATCCCAATGAGGTTTATGTCGGCCGATTGGGGCACAAACGGTTGCGGCGGCTGACCCTATCCAATCCGGAGATGGAAAAAATGGCCTTTGGGGTGCAGGAAACCTTTTCCTGGAAAGGGCCCGACGGCCTCACCATTTATGGGATTTTAGTGAAGCCGGTGGGGTTTCAAAAAGGGCAGCGCTACCCTTTACAGGTTCAGGTGCATGGTGGACCCGAATCGGCACAGCTCGATGGATGGAATACCTACTATAGCAGCTGGGTACAATTGTTGGCCCAGAGAGGGTTTATGGTATTGATGCCCAATTACAGAGGGAGTATTGGGCGGGGTGTGGCTTATGCCAAAGGCGATCAGCTGGATTTAATGGGCAAGGAATTTCAAGATATTCTGGCGGGCATCGATAGCCTGATAGCCTGGGGAATGGTGGACTCCCTCCGGGTCGGCATCGGTGGGGGCTCCTATGGGGGGTATGCTTCCGCATGGGCGGCTACCCGATATAGTGACCGATTTCAGGCGGCCATTGTTTTTGCGGGAATTTCCAATCAAATCTCCAAAGGCGGTACCACGGACATCCCTGCAGAAAATGCGCTGGTACACTGGACCCGCTGGCTTTACGAGGATCTCGGTTTTGTTTGGGATCGGTCGCCTTTGAAATACATTGCCAATGCGAAAACACCAACGCTGATTGCCCATGGGGAGAAAGACCTGCGGGTTCCGGTCGGGCAGGCCTATGAACTCTATCGTGGATTGAAATATTTTGGGGTTGAGACGGAACTGATCGTATACCCCCGGGAACCTCATGGTTTAAGGGAACGAGCCCACCAGATCGACTTCTGCCGTCGGGCTCTGGATTGGTATGAGCGTTTTTTAAAAAATCCCGTCCAATAGGAAGGGGTGGTATTCAGCGTTTGAGTGAGGGCCCTTGGGCCCCCATTAAGCATTACCATGCGAGTCAAGCGTTGACAAGCGGGATGAAGAAGTGGTGTTACTCGGGCGAGGATGATCGACCGATCTCCAAACGTATTTGAAAATTTTCAGGGGCCGATAACCGCGGCATGGTGGATTCCCGTTTCCCCAATGTCCCTCCGGCGAATCGTTCCCTCAACTCCGCTTGATAACGTCACGTAATGGTATCGGAAAAGGATGGGGGGAAAAGTCGGTCGGCTTGGTGCGGGTCGGGGTCGTTTCCCATTGATCTCTGTCACTCAGGTGTGCCCGTGGGGCGGATGGGGCGACGAAAAAATATCCATTTCTGTAAAAATTTTGATGGTAATCCCTGCTTTCATTTAGTAATTTCTAAAATTAGGATCCTATGAGCTTTTGATTGATGAGTCGGAAAGTATACAAAAATCAAGAAGTTAGGAGCCGAATCGTAAAATCGTTGCCGAACTTTTGGATTTGAATCACAAAAATGGCGATAGAATTCCGTCATTATGCATATGCCCCTTGCCTTTGGTGCAAGGTAAAATGATGGGGAACGGTCTGGCCATGGGTGAATATCTAATTTATCAATAGGTTGCGTCGATGATAACGGTAGAAACAAGAGGTAGGTTAAAATGGAAGTGTATGCATGGCAGGATCGAGAACGTGGGGTGTTTGTGATTGAGGCACCACAGCGACTGGAGGGCGAGACCGCCGTCGCGTTTCGATCCAGAGTCAATTCCATTGTGGATGAGGGGCATTATCGGATTGTGATTGATTTAAAGAATACCGTTTACATGGATTCCAGTGGCCTGGGAGCAATGGTTTCCCGCATTGCGACGACCCGCTCCAATGGGGGGGATATCCGGCTGGCCAATCTGAATCGGTTTATTCAGGAATTGATACAGGTGACGAATTTGAACCGGGTGTTTCACATTTACGATTCCACGGAAGCGGCCATTGCCAGTTTTGTTTCGAATGATGATGCAGCAACGTCGGCGCAAGAAAAAGTGACGGCCTCCGGTGTTGTTATTCCACCACGCTAGTCATGGTTACCAATACCGTTCTACAGATAAATAAACAGGGATGTTGAGCTGTGCTGGCAACCCGACACACACCACCCGTTGTTCCGGTGGACCGAACACGCTTTCATTATCCAGAGCCGGATTACTCCCGGCCCGTTTTCGAGGTTCCCTGGTATTTCAAAGAGCGCATTCTGGACAAATTGATCTTCCTGTACGGGGTTGATAATGCCTGGCAGGCGTATCTGGAAATCGAACGCCTGATGAAGGTGTATTATGCGCACAAGAGCCCCGAAATGCTGGAATGGGAAAAGCATTTTAATCCGGCCGATCGCTTTACGGAACGGGATGTTATTCTGATCACTTACGGTGATCTGATCCAAAACCACGATCAACCACCTTTAGAAACCCTTTCGGAATTCTGTAAAAAATATTTACGGGGGGTGATTAGTACCTTACACCTTTTACCGTTTTTTCCCTATTCCTCCGATCGCGGGTTTGCGGTGGTCGATTTTGAACAAGTGAATCCGAATCTGGGTAGCTGGGAAGACATCCTGCAATTAAAAACCGATTTTAAGTTGATGTTCGATGGGGTGTTCAATCATGTTTCCTCAAAAAGCCGCTGGTTTCAGGAATTTCTGAATCAGAATCCCGAGTACAACGATTTCTTTATTGTATTTTCCACCCGCAGTACCATTTCCGAAGACCATTTACGATTGATTGTGCGGCCCCGTACCACGGACTTGTTGACGGCTTTCAAGACGTTGAATGGCGAGCGCTGGGTTTGGACGACCTTCAGTCCGGATCAGGTCGATTTGAACTATAAAAATCCCCGGGTGCTGCAAAAAATGATCGAAATTTTGCTCTACTACATCCGCCGGGGGGCCGATATCATTCGGCTGGATGCGGTAACCTACTTATGGAGCGAGCTGGGCACCGAATGTGTGCATTTGCAACAAACCCATACGATTATCAAGCTGTTTCGGGATATTCTGGATGCGGTGGCGCCTCATGTGGGTCTGATTACCGAAACCAATGTGCCTCACGAGGAAAATATCCAGTATTTCGGAAATGGTCAGGATGAAGCCCAAATGGTGTATAATTTTGCCCTTCCTCCTCTGGTTCTATACACCTTTCAAACCGGCAATTCCGCACCTTTGACACGATGGGCTGCCAGCTTACCCAAATATTCGGATACCACAACCTTTCTGAATTTTCTGGATAGCCACGATGGTATTGGTGTGGTGGCGGTGCGTAATATCCTGAGTCCGGAAGAGATCGATTTAATGGCCTTGCGGGTTCTGGAACATGGGGGATTCATCTCCTACAAAAGCAATGGCGATGGTACCGTCAGTCCTTATGAGCTGAATATCACCTGGTACAGCGCCATTAATCGGGAAGATGCCGATGAACCCATGGAAATGCAGGTGAAACGCTATCTGGCTTCTCGTTCCATTGCCCTGGTGCTCCAGGGAGTACCGGGAGTGTATTTGCATGGATTGCTGGGTTCGAAAAACGATGCCGAGGCCGTGCTCACGGAACGGCAGACGCGTAGCATTAACCGAAAAACCATCGATCGGGATAGCCTGTACGAGGCTTTGGAAAATCCGGAAACAACGACGTATCAAGTTACTCATCGTTTTGTGGAAATGATTCGTAAACGTATTGGAGAAAAGGCTTTTCATCCTAATGCTCCTCAAAAGGTGTTGGATGTATCCTCGTGCTTTTTTACCCTCCTGCGATCCTCCCTCGATGGGGAGGAACACATCCTGGCCATCACCAACGTGACCCACCGTACTCAGCGATTTTCGTTTCCCATCCAGGCCCTGGAGCTTCCCGTGTACGAATGGATAAACCTCCTAAACCGGGAAAGAATTGCTGTCGATGATGGATGGATTCAATTGGATGTGGAACCTTATGGAATATACTGGTTGAAGGGAATCGTACCCTAATGAATTCATCGCCTAAAAATCAAGCTCCGTCCCATGCCTCTTTCAACACCAAGGTCATCAAACAGATGCGCATTTTAATTGTGGATGATGCCCGGGACAACCGTGTGATGCTGCGGGCCGTTTTGCGGAAGGAGGGCTACCGCAATGTGGACATCGCGGGATCGGCGGCGGAGGCCTACAGGCGATTAGGACTGGAAGGCAGTCCGGGACAACCGAAGGCGGATTACGATTTAATTTTGCTGGATATTATGATGCCGGAAGAAAATGGCATCGATGCCTGCCGTAAGATAAAATCCCATGAATCCACACGCGACATTCCTATTGTTATGGTTTCTGCCCAGACCGACGTGATGTGGTTGAGCCTTGCGTTTGAATCCGGAGCGATTGATTACCTCACCAAACCGGTGAATCGCATGGAGATGTTGGCCCGTGTCGGTGCCGTGCTGCGTTTGAAATATGAGATGGATATGCGCAAGGCCCGAGAGGAAGAACTGTTGCGGGTAAAGGCGGAATTGGAAGAGGCGAATATGGAACTGGCGCGGCTGTCGATTCTGGATGGATTGACGGGTATACCCAACCGCCGTCGCTTTGACGAGTTTCTGGAAATGGAATGCCGGCGGGCCCGCCGAAACAACTTGCCTCTCTCGCTGATTCTGATCGATGTCGATCATTTCAAGCTGTACAATGATTTTTACGGGCACCTGAAAGGGGACGAATGCTTGCAACGGATGGCGCGGGCCTTGTCCGAAGTCGTACATCGGCCGGGAGACCTCGTGGCTCGCTACGGGGGAGAAGAATTTGCAGCCATTTTGTCCGAAACCGACGCTGAAGGAGCGATGACCATTGCGGGTAAATTTCAGGAAACCGTTGACGGCTTGGGGCTCCCGCACGAACAATCCCGGGTGGCTTCTGTGGTTACGGTGAGTCAGGGCATAACCACCTGCACCCGGCCCGAGGCCATGAAACCCGCCACATTGATTCAATATGCGGATCGGGCCTTGTACCAGGCCAAACAGAATGGTCGAAATCAGTTCCAGTTTCTTCCTTGCCCCTGAACATGCGTCCAGGGTTTTTCCCTCAAGAATGCCTACGAACCTCCGATATTAGATTAAAATAAATGGTGGGGCAAAAACGTATCCAAGAGGAGGTAACGTTGACGAATCCACAGGTTATCGATCGCGAAGAGTTAATGAACCGCCTGGACGGAGACATGGAGTTGCTGGAGGAGCTTTTTGAACTTTTTGTGGAGGACTACCCGCAGTTCTTGGCAGACATTGAAACGGCTATTCTTCATCGGGATGGGCAAAAATTGAAACAGGCCGCCCATACCTTAAAAGGGGCGGTGGGAAACTTTGCCGCGAAAAAGGCCTTCGATCTGGCATTCCGGCTGGAAATGATGGGCCAGGAGGGGGATTTTCAGGATGCCGAACCGGTTTTTCGGGATTTAAATCGGGCGGTTGAAGAGATCAAGGAAGCGCTGGCAGCGTTGAAACGGGAACCGGTGTAACGGAAAGAATCGGTGATGCCGGCCTTTCAAAAGGGTTAAAAGAATCCCTTTGTTGAGGCAATTCTTCGATGTTCCAACCCGACCGCATCCAGGGTCGGGTTTTTGTGTGTCCACTAAAAGCCCCTGCACCAATCGTCATCCCAGTGGCCCCTGACAATTTTTTTCTGAATCAAAATATTTGAAATTTGTCACAAAATTATTATATTTATAGGTCAAATTTGAATGTAAAAGGGGTACAAGAGATCGTGATGGCATCTACTGAGAGGCTCGTGCGTCTTTTTAATTTTTATTTTGGTTATTATTGGACTTGGTAGGTCCCGCCTCTCGGTAGATTGAGTCCATAACATAATTTTGAAGCCCCTCTCAATCTACTGAGAGGGGCTTTTCGTTTATAGATAAATTTGGAGGAGAGCCATGGTTATTGTGATGAATCAGCACGCGTCCGAAGACGAGATCATGAATGTGATCGAATTTGTTGAAGCATTGGGCGCACGCACCCATTTATCCCGGGGGCAGGAAAAAATAGTTATCGGGGTCATCGGGGATAAGCGAAATATCCAAAAGGAGCAGATCAAAGTGCTTCCGGGGGTGGAGGATGTTGTTAGTATTCTCAAACCCTACAAGTTGGTGAGTCGGGAGTTTAAGGAGCAGGATACCGTAATTCGACTGAATGGAGTGGAAATTGGTGGCGGGCAACCGGTGGTGATTGCGGGTCCTTGTTCCGTGGAGAGCGAGGAACAGATCATCCAGACCGCCCGTTTGGTGAAAGCCCATGGGGCGCAGCTGTTAAGAGGGGGGGCGTTTAAGCCCCGGACCAGTCCTTACAGTTTTCAGGGCCTGGGAGAGGATGGATTGAAATTATTGAAAAAAGCCAAAGATGAAACCGGTTTGTACATCGTTACCGAAGTACTGGATGCGATGGATGTTTCCCTGGTGGCCCAATACGCCGACATTTTGCAAATTGGTGCCCGTAACATGCAGAATTATAAGCTGTTAAAGGCCGTGGGCAAGATGGACAAACCGGTGTTGCTGAAACGCGGCCTGTCCGCCACCTTGACCGAATTTTTATTAAGTGCCGAATACATACTGTCTGAAGGCAATCCTAACGTGATTTTATGCGAGCGGGGAATCCGAACGTTTGTGGAATATTCTCGCAATACCCTGGATTTGAATATCGTACCCATGATCAAGCGGGTTTCTCATTTGCCTATCTTGGTGGATCCCAGTCATGGCACCGGTCGCCGGGAACTGGTCCTCCCTCTTAGTCTGGCGGCCGTCGTCTCGGGTGCCGATGGCTTATTGATCGAAGTCCATCCTCAACCAGAACGTTCCTGGTCCGATGCCGACCAGACCCTTTCGCCGGATCAGTTTGCCGTGTTAATGAAGCGCCTGGACAGCTTGGTAAAGTGGTTGAGAAATGAAGAATCCGTTATATATACGAATTAAATCGCAGGAACGACACATCCCGGTGTATGTCGGGAAAGGGCTGGAAAAACAACTGGTTCACTGGCTGAATGAAATCTATCCGCAGCATGCGGTGTTCGCCATCATGGACGATCATGTCTATTCCATATATGCCCAGCGCGTACGGGATCATCTGTTGGCCCACCCAGGATTTAAAAAAATCCTGAAATTCCCCGCAGGGGAGTTTAGCAAGAATCGGCGTACCAAGTCCGTACTGGAGGATCAGCTGTTGTCTGCCCGGGCGGGAAGGGATACGGTATTGCTGGCCATGGGTGGGGGAGTGACCGGCGATCTGGCCGGATTTGTAGCCGCCACCCTACACCGTGGAATTCCACTGATCCACGTCCCAACCAGCCTTCTGGCCCAGGTGGATAGCTCCATTGGTGGAAAGGTGGGCATCAATCACCAGCAGGGCAAAAATTTGATAGGAGCCTTTTATCAACCCGCGGCCGTGTTCTCGGACATCCGATATTTGCGTACCCTTCCCCGGGATGAATTTATCAACGGCCTGGCGGAAGTGATTAAATATGCTGTGATTTTGGAACCGAGTTTGATCGATTTCCTGGAAAACCATCGGGAACGGATTCTGGCCCGAGAAGAAGATACCCTGCTGGAGATCGTCTCCCTTTGTGTGTCTCTGAAGATCCGCGTTGTGGAAAAGGATGAAAAAGAGGCGGGCTATCGTAGCATTCTGAATTTCGGGCATACCGTGGGACATGCCATAGAGAAGTTAACCGATTATCGCACCAAGCATGGGATGGCTGTTGCCACCGGAATGCGGGTGGCGTTGAAATTGTCGCACCAATTATTGGGCTATCCCTTCAGTCAGGTGCAGCGCATCTGCCGGCTTCTGGACGGCTTTGAACTCCGGGAGATTCAGGTGCATTCCTTACAGTTTCATGAGCTCTGGAACGCAATTTTATCGGATAAAAAAGCCAGGCAACAAACCCCCCGCTTCACCTTGATGCGTTCTCTGAAAGAACCCGCATTGTTTTACCCCGTAAAACAGGAGGAATTAAAATATGCCGTCGGAGGGTAATCCCTTGTGCCTGAGTCTTCTGCCGACTCGTATCGAGGATCTGGAGGAGTGGGCTCCCCAAAGCCGGGATGCCGATATGGTGGAGTTAAGACTGGACCGGTTTCCCAATCCCGATTTGAACCGTTTACGGCGTTTGTTTCCCCAACCTTTGATTTATACCTGCCGGCTGGTTTCTGAGGGGGGAGGATGGCACGATGCCTCCGAGAAACGTGTCCCCTTATTTCAGGCCGCCATTGATGCAGGATTCGAATTCATTGATGTGGAATTCGACAGCGTAACCCGCATCCTTCCCCAATTGTCCTTTTCCGGAAAAACGCGACTGATTCTGTCGCACCACACGCAAGAGGTGGGGTATGCTGCCTTGAACGTTAAACTCCGGCAAATGCTGGAAGTCCCCGCCGAAGTTTACAAACTGATTTACCAGGCCTATCACCTCAACGATAATCTGATTACTTTAGAACTTATCGATTCCGCCCGGAAAAAAGGTGTGCGTTATCTGATACATGCCATGGGGGAGGAGGGGCGGCTTTCGCGGATTCTGGGGGCCCTGAAGGGCAATGCCTGGACGTATGTGGCGTTTCGTCCCACAAAGGAAACCGCCAGTGGACAATTAACCTTTCAAAGCGCGCGGTATCATTACTTTTTAACCGATAAAACCTCCCCTGCCCGATTGATCGGGTTGGTGGGTTACCCCATTCGGCAAAGCAAGGGCTATCGGTTGCATAATTTACTGTTTCAGCAAAAACTCCCGCCGAAGCTGCGAAGAACGTTCCTTTATGTCAATTTTCCGGTAAAAGAGTGGCCGGCGTTCTGGCAGGCCTGGAAGGAACAAGTATATGGATTGAGCATCACCCTTCCCCACAAAGAGGCGGTCGTGGCCTATCTGGACGAAAAATCTCCAGGGGTACGAATATCCGGTGTTTGCAATACCATGGTCCGTTCCCGGAACGGATGGAAGGGGCATAATACCGATTTGTTTGCCATCGAGAATTTGTTGAAACCCTACAAACCGCTGCTGAAAGAGGGAGCGGTGATTATCGGCACCGGAGCCACGGCTCGCAGTGCCATTGCCGCACTGAAGCGCTTAGAAGTATATCCCATTGTGGTAACGGGTAGAAACCTGGAGCGGGGTCAGTGGTTGGCCCGATGGTTCGGCATTAACTTTTTAACCTTTTCCGAGGTGCAGGGGATTAGCGCTTCGGTCATTATCCAGACCACACCGGTGGGAATGTTCCCGGAGGTGGATCAGGTACCGCCGGGCGTTGAATTATTAAAAAAAGATCGTATTGTGCTGGATGTTATTTACAATCCCCACAAGACCCGGTTTTTACAGATTGCTGAAGAGCGTGGATGTCGGATCCTCTCCGGTGTGGATATGTTCCTTCTCCAGGCTGCCCGTCAATTCAAATTGTTTACCGGGGAAAGCGTTTCGGTTTCGGAAGTGAAAGAGGCCTGGGAAAAAATTTCGCTTTTTAATTAAGGGCGGATTTCCGATGAAGCATTTTCCGCCCGCCCGATCCTGGTGACCTCCACTATTGAAAGAACGAGAGGGCGGTATGACGACGATCAACGGTAGATCCATTCCTCCCGGACGCCTGGAAGGTAATATTCGGGTGCCATCTTCCAAAAGCATTACCCATCGTGCGGCAATTCTGGCGGCCTTGAGTAGGCGGCCGACCCGAATAGCCCATCCCCTCGAGTGCGAAGATACCTTATACACCCTGAAGGCCCTGGAAACGTTGGGATATGAATTTGAGCGCCGGCGGGATGCCTGGGTATTTACCGGAAAATACCAAAGGCCTTCGGCCCCGGTGCATATTTTTGTGGGAAATTCTGGAACCACTGCACGTCTGATTACCGCCTTTGCTGCTTTGCAGCCCATAGAATCCACCATCGACGGAACCCCGCGAATGCGCCGGCGACCCATGTCCCCGCTGATCCGGGCTCTGAAAACGCTGCATATTTCCCTGGACGATACCAACGGGTCATTGCCTCTGCGCATTCGGGGTGGGCGGCCCAAAGGCAACATTGTCGAGGTGGATGCGACGACTTCCTCGCAGTATTTATCTGCCCTGATGCTGATCGCCCCCTTTCTTCCCGGAGGATTGACCTTGGTGCCCACCGGCAAGGTGGTCTCTCGAGCCTATGTTCGGCTGACCATGGAACTTCTGCATCGAGTGGGCATAGAGGTGTACGAAAATTCTCAGGGGTATCGCATACAGGAAGTCTCCACGCTTAACATGGGTACCCTGGATGTAGAAGGAGACGTCTCCAGTGCTTCGTATTTCTTGATTGGTGCGGCCATAAGTGGGGGATGGGTGCAGATTCTCAACGTCGGCACGTCCTCTATTCAGGGCGACCGGGAAATATTTTCTATTCTGGCGGCGGCGGGTGCACAGGTGGAAGCTGACGGAAACAACGTGCGGGTGGCAGCAAACCCATTGCGTGCCATCGATTGGGATATGGAAGAATGTCCCGATCTGGTACCCGGGGTGGCCATAATGGCTTTGTTCAGCCGGGGACGGTCCCGGCTCCGGAAGGTGCAGCACTTGAGGTTCAAAGAATCGGATCGAATTGAGGCAATTATTCAGAATGTCCGCCGTTTGGGTGGCCGGGCTTTGGTGGAGGGCGATGATTTGCTGGTTCACAGTGGAGTCCGTAGCGGTGCCTCTATTCATTCGTTTAACGACCACCGAATTGCCATGAGCTTTGCTCTGGCGGGATTACGGCTGCCGGGTGTGGTTATTGAACAGCCCGAATGCGTCGCCAAGTCATATCCTGGATTCTGGCAGGATCTCATTCGGTTGCATCGCCCGGTATCGGAAGGGGAGCACCTTCCGAAGGAAAAGATTTAAGCGGTAACCGCGGCAAGGGACAGAAGGTTTGTCAATGGTTGATACCGCCAACATCGAAAAGGTGGTTTTTATTGGTTTCCGTGGAGCGGGAAAAACCACCATTGCCCGAACACTGGCGGCGCGGCTGGAATGGGATTATCTTTCCACCGACGATTGGATTCAGGAACAGATTCGGTGTAGCATTTCGCAGTTTGTAAAGAAGAGAGGGTGGGATGCCTTTCGGACACTGGAGAGACGGGTGATTCAGCAGTTGTCGGAGCGGCGGGAAGTCATTCTGGACTGTGGTGGGGGTGTGGTGGAAAATCCTGAAAATATGAAACGATTGATTCGGAACGCATTCGTGATATGGGTGGATGCCGATGTTCGGGACATTTTAGCCCGGTTGAAAGAAAGTGGAGATCGGCCTCTGTTAAATCGGCGGTGTTTGGAGGACGATGTGAGGGTGAATTATCGGCGGCGTCGCCCTTTATATGCCCGTTACGGGCACCTTCGGGTCGATACTTCCGTCGACCATTTGGAAGCTATTCTGGAAACGATCTTAAAGGCATTGGGGCAATAGATGAGTGGTAATGTTTTTGGACAGGCCTTTCGGGTGATGACTTTTGGGGAGAGTCACGGCCCGTATATTGGGGTGGTAATCGATGGGGTGCGTCCGGGCATTCCCCTTGATGTGGAATGGCTGCAGCGGGAACTGGAACGTCGGCGTCCCGGACAGAGTGCCGTTGTTACCCCCCGGCAGGAGAGTGATCGGGTGCAGGTCATTAGTGGCATTTTTGAAGGCAAGACTACCGGGACTCCAATTTGTTTATTGATTCCCAATCACGATCAACGTTCCCAAGATTATTCCCACATTCAGGCGATATTTCGTCCCGGGCACGCGGGTTTTACTTTTTTAAAGAAATATGGTGTATTTGATTATCGGGGAGGTGGGCGCGCCAGCGGCCGGGAAACAGCCGCCCGGGTGGCGGCGGGTGCCGTAGCCAAGCAGTTGTTAGCCGGTCGGGGGATTCGAATCATCGGCTTTACCCGGCAGATCGGGGACGTGGAAATTACGCGGGTGGATCTGGACGCGATCGATAAAAATCCTGTTCGGGCCCCGGACCTTCAGGCGGCGCAAGCCATGATCGCCGCGATACGAAAGGCGAAAAAGGCCGGCGATTCCCTGGGAGGCGTGGTGGAAATACGGGTTCAAAATTGCCCTCCGGGACTGGGGGAACCGGTATTTCATAAATTGGAGGCCGACCTGGCGGCGGCATTAATGTCCATCGGCGCCGTTAAAGGCTTCGAAATGGGAAGTGGGTTTGCTGCCGCCCGTATGAAAGGCAGCGAGCATAACGATTCTTTTGTTCAAGATGAAAACGGCCGCATCCATCTGGCCACCAATCGCGCGGGAGGGGTTCTGGGAGGCATCAGCACGGGGGATGACTTGATCATGCACATTGCCGTAAAGCCCCCCTCTTCCATTGGGAAGAAACAGCGAACCGTGGATCATCAGGGACGACCGGTGGAGTTTCAAATTGGCGGTCGCCATGATCCCTGTATCTGTCCCCGGGTGGTACCCGTCGCCGAGGCCATGGTGGCTTTGGTGCTGATCGATCACCTTTTAATGCAGGAACGGTTGCTCCAGAGCAACGAACTGGAAACCTTGCGCCAACAGATTGATACCATAGATACCCAGCTTCTGCTGTTGTTGGCCCAGCGGAAACGACTGGTGGAGCAGATCGCCCGCATCAAGGCCGATCGGGGAATCGCCGTTCAGGACCGGGCCCGGGAAGATGCGTTGTTACGCCGGTGGAAGGACTTTTCCCGACAGCTGGACTTATCCGAGTCATTTACCCGGGAACTGGCCGATGTGTTGTTACGCTTTTCCCGTAAGCTGCAGGAGGAATTTCTATCATGAATCCCCTGGGTATCCTTGGTTTCGGGCGTTTCGGGCAGTTACTCTACAAGCATCTGAAAAACCGGGTGGACCTTGCCGTTTACGATCCCTATCAGCGTTATCAACGCAAATTTTCCCGGGTTCCCTTTGTTGAGCTTTCCCGGATAGCCCGAATGCCCCATTTAATCTTGGCGGTGCCTGTAGCCGCCATCGAAGAAGTAGCCCGAAAATTAAACCCGCATATTCGATCCGATGCCCTGGTAATGGATGTGTGTGCCGTCAAAACCTATCCCCTTCAGGTGCTGGAAAAGGAATTGCCTTCAACCGTGGAGATCGTGGGCAGTCATCCCCTGTTTGGGCCGGACTCCGCCGCCGATTCCTTTCGCAATCATATTTTGATTCTGAGTCCTGTGAGAATTGCGGCGCCGCGATTCCAAATGGTGCGGAGGTTCTGGCAGGCCCTCGGTGTGCAAATTGTGGAAATGACCCCTGCAGAGCAGGATCGGTTGATGGCCTGGAGCCTGGCCCTGACGCATTTTCTGGGACGCGCCCTTACCCGCTTGCCCTTACCGGAAACCCCCGTCTCCACCCGGGACTATCAAAATCTGTTGAAACTGGTGGCGAAAATCAATCGGGACACGGTGGAATTGTTCCAGGATATGCATCGCTTTAATCCATATACCCGGGAAATGCGGGAGGTGCTGTACAAATCCATTGCCGATTTAAAGTCCGAACTGGACAGTATTCAAAAGGTGGAATGAGCTCTGCTTCAACCGGGAAAGAATGCCTGCAGGCAATCGCATCATCAGGGGTTTGACGATCGGCATCACCGGAAATACCGATGCTGAAATACTTTGTCCATAGGGCCGATTGAAACGAGGCATGATGTCGGTGGATTTAGAGTAAATCGGGGAAACGGCGAGTGACTTATTGGGGAGAGATTGCAGCCCTGGGAACGGCCATCTGTTGGTCTTTTTCGGCGGTCTTTTTTACCATCGCCAGTAGAAGAGTTGGGGCATTAACCATCAACCTGTTTCGTCTTCCGCTGGCCATCTTCTTGTTGTGGGGAACCTACCTGATATCGGGCGGCGATTTTTCCATTCCGAGGGAAGCCTTATTTTACCTGGCCATGAGCGGTGTGTTGGGGTTGGCCATCGGAGATACGTTTTTATTCTACTCCATGGTACGGGTAGGTTCTCGCATAAGCATGTTGTTGCTGTCTTTGGCTCCCCCCATTACGGCGCTGTTAGCGTTTATGGTATTGGGCGAGGTTCTTTCCCCGAAGGAAATTCTGGGTATTGCCCTGGCGATTTTAGGGGTCTCCTGGGTGGTTCTGGAACAAAACGACGCCCCCCGGGCACAAAGGCGATCGTTTCTAAAGGGAGTGCTTTTGGGAGTACTATCGGCTTTTACCCAGGCTCTCAATTTGATTTTTGCTAAGAAGGCGCTGGTAATGGATGTCGATCCCCTCTACGGTACGCTGATCCGGATGCTGAGTGCCGCCCTGATACTGTGGCCGACAAGTTTCCTGTTGCGAAAAATTAAAAATCCGCTTAAAATGTTAAAGGCCGATATAACGGCGATAAAGTATTTGCTCTCGGGGGTTGCCATGGGACCTTACCTGGGCGTGTGGCTTTCGCTGGTGGCCGTCAAATTTACTCATACGGGGGTAGCCGCAACGATCATGTCCATTGTTCCGGTAACGATGATCCCCATCTCCATTCGATTTGAAAAGGAAACGCCTTCCATTCGCTCGGTGATTGGTGCCGTTATTACCGTGGTGGGAATTGCCTTTTTGTTCCTGTAGCAATCTCGGATGTTTGCTTCCGGTTCCAGTAGAATCCAAAGACGATTCCCGCAAGGCTCTCGATCAACAGCCGGTATGTCCGGTATTCGGCCATGCAGCTTAGGGGGGATGGATGTTTTCCATGGACCGGCCAAGATGCTTTCCTTTGTCACTTAACGAGGAGGGATAAAATGGAGGCTCTGGGTATCATCGGATTCGGCCGTTTTGGGCAATTATTATATCAGTTTTTGTTTCGAAAATATCATGTAGTCCTTTACGATCCTCACCAGCAGTATCGCCCCGAGTTTGAGAATTATCCTTTCGGCAGCCTGGAAGAGGTATGCTACAATCCGCTGGTGATTATTGCGACTCCTATTTCGGCTTTGGATCGCCTGGTGCGCAACATCGCCAGATGGTTAAAACCCGAAACCGTTGTAATGGATGTTTGTTCTGTGAAAAATTATCCCTTGAACCTGTTATTAAACTTCTTGCCCGAAGAGGTGGAAATTGTAGGCAGTCATCCTTTGTTTGGACCCGAATCTGTAAAAAAGAGTTTGAAAGGGCATTATGTGGTATTGATCCCCGCCCGAATTTCTTCCCGGAGGTATGAACAAATGAAGAGGTTCTGGAAGGAGCTGGGTGTTCGGCTTGTGGAGATGGAGGCCATTGAGCACGATCGTATTATGGCCTGGACCCTGGCGTTAACCCACTTTTTAGGACGAGGTCTGAAGCGGCTGGAATTGCCCGGCACACGGGTGGCTACGCGGGATTTTCGGATTCTAAGCCATTTGATCGACAGGGTCAATCGGGATACTATCCAACTGTTTCAAGATATGCATCGCTTTAATCCCCATACCCGTAAGATGCGCAAAGCGGTTTTGAAACAATTTCGGGAGTTGGATAAGGCGTTGGATCAGCTGAGTTGAAAAAGAGGAGACCGCTTTTGGCGATCCAGGAAATTGGACGGCCGGTGTGGGAGGATTGTGTGGAAAGACTGGGAGCGAAACCTCCCCGTTCCGATTTTCGATGGGAGTTTCTTCTGCCCAGCAATTTGTACTATGCCGACCGTGCAGCCGTGGCCCTGTTGAGGCGTTTTCATGAGGTGGAATGGCGTCGTTGCTGGGATGTCCCCATTCGCCTGGCGGTGGTTGAATGCCTCAGCAATGCGATTGAACATGGCAATCGTTTTCAGGCGAAGAAGGTGGTTCGGATGCGGGTATGGTGTAACCCTCAACGCATTCGCATCGTGATCCGCGATCAGGGTCGGGGATTCGATCCTTCCCGAAAACGAAGTCTGGAACAATTGAACCGAAAGTTCAAGGATCGCGGCAGAGGCCTGCACATCGTGCAGCACCTGATGGATGAGGTCAAATTCTACCTCAAGGGTCGGGAGGTGCGTTTAGTCAAAAAATTGATTTCCGCCGACCGGTAGAAATTTTCGGATAAAAAGAAAAAGGGGTGGATTCTGATCCTTCTATGCCTAAGTTGCCAGGCAATCCATCCCCAAGGGGAAGGAAGCCTTTGGGAAGGTGGCAAAGAGAACCGTTTACAGTGATCTTTTGTCAAATAGAAAAAAATGCAGGCATTGTCTGAGCATATTGCCCACCAGTTCCCGGTTCTCATATAAATAAATCAGGCCCGAGCTGATGGTGAGAAGGGTAACGCTCCACATGGCCACCGCGATGACCGTTTCGAAACCGCTGATGTAGGGATTGGGATCCGGGAAGGTGTAATTTCGGAAATTGATGAAGATGAGGATGAGAAAGATGGTGGCCATCTGAAGAGCGGTTTTCCATTTCGCCAGAATATGGGTCACGATGGGGGTGCCGATATACAGGGCATACATGCGGATGGAGGTTACCAGAAAGTCTCGCGCAACAATCGTCCAGACCATCCATGCGGCAACGGTGTGATGCACGGCAAAGACGATGAGAGCGGAGCTGACCAGGATTTTATCCGCCAGAGGGTCCATAAACTGTCCCCATCGGGTGATGACATGATATTTGCGAGCATACCAGCCGTCATACCAGTCGGTCAGGGAAGCGATCAGGAAAACGATCGAGGCGGCCAGCTGATGGCCCGGGGTTTTTTTAAGAAACAGAATCAGGAAGCAGGGGGTCAGAAACATTCGCAGCAGGGTTAATTGATTGGGGACTGTGAAGCGCATGCCGGTCTTCAATTTTTCATTTAATTTAATAATGGGGCCCTGCATAACGTAATGAAATTTTAAAACTTCCCGATTCCTTTTTTTTTAAGGAAATAAAAAAGACCTAATTATTCGAGGGGAGGTTTCGAAAATAGTAATGAGCTCCGTGAGGGTGCGATAATTCTTGTTTACGATAAATTTAACCCAATTTTTTCTGTGAGGTGAGTCATCGTACCGGGTGGGGCTCCTGCTATATTTGGCGACTGTAATTGACGTGGCGGAGCTATATATAACGCAATTTTCATGAAAAACAATTCCGTACGCACATCACCGAGGAAGACCGACACCACCGTGGATGAGAAACAACATCCTCCTACTCAACCGCTCTCCAATATCGCCATAGTGGGGCTCAATCGGATTGGGTGGAACATTTATAAAAATCCCGGTCGTTTTATTCGTCCGAATCAGCAGATCGTGGGTTTTATCAATGTGTATCCCCTGGAGGATTCCGATAGTCACTGGACCTCGCTGCTCAATTTGCTGGGCGATTTCAGCGAGTTTTCCCGAATCATTCAAAAGCACGATATCTCCAGAGTTATTGTGGCCCTCGATCCTCATGATGTTCAAAAAATCCATGAGGTTCTACAGGCCTGCCAGCAACACGGGGTTCAGTACGATCTGGTTTCGGACCTCTACGACGTTGTCTACGGAAATACCTTCAAAGAGATATTAAAGGATATTTCTCAACCTTTTGAATTCTCCATTCGTCGCGTGTTGGACCTGTTTTTTTCCATCCTTTTATTTCTACTATTTTTACCCTCCTGGATTGTGATCGCCATGGCCATCAAATTCGACTCGCCCGGAACGGTGCTTTACTCCCAGGAACGGGTGGGTAAAAACGGACGCATCTTTCGCATCTTCAAATTCCGGAGCATGCGGGCCGATGCAGAAAAGTATTCCGGACCGCAACTGGCCACTCAGAACGATCCCCGAATTACCCGCGTGGGACGGATATTGCGTAAAACCCGCCTGGATGAATTGCCCCAACTCATTAACGTCATCGTGGGAGACATGAGTTTTATCGGTCCCCGGCCGGAACGACCCTATTTCGTCGAAAAATATCGCCGGGAAATCCCCTTTTATGTCAATCGGCTGAAAGTGAAACCCGGTTTGACCGGATTGGCCCAGGTGGAGACCGGCTATGATGAATCCATTGAAGATGTCCGCCAAAAATTAAAATATGACCTCTATTACATTGAACACTACAATTCTGTTGCCCTGAATCTAAAAATTCTCTTCAAAACCATCTGGGTGGTTCTGACCGCACAGGGACAATAACCATATGCCGAAGAATATTCTTTCGTTTGATATTGAAGACTGGTTTCACCCGGAGATTTTCGATGGACGGTTTCCCCTGGAGCACTGGATCCGTCTGGAAAGTCGGGTGGAACAAAACACGGAGATCATTTTGGAGTTCTTGAAGCGGAAAAACATGACGGCTACCTTCTTTGTGCTGGGATGGGTAGCGGAAAAATATCCGGAACTGATTCGTAGCATCGCCCGGGAAGGTCATGAAATCGGTTCCCATCTGTTCAGTCACAAAATGATAACCAAGATGACCCCCGATCAATTCCAGCAGGAACTGGAACGCTCTTTACAAGTGCTTCGGGAACTGACCCAACAACCGGTGATGGGGTTTCGGGCGCCCACCTTTTCGATTACCCGTAAAACCCTGTGGGCCTTTCCCATTATGTACCGGGCCGGTATCCGATACGATTCCTCGGTGTTTCCCATTGTGCACGATCGCTATGGCATACCGGATTCGCCCCGGAAACCGTATATCATTTATAAAGATGAGCACTCCCGGGGGGGGATTGTGGAATTTCCCATGACCACCTTGCGTTTTGGGAGGGTCAATTTCCCCCTGGGCGGGGGAGGGTATTTCCGGCTCTATCCTTTCTGGTTCAGCCGGTTTCTGATGAAGCGTTGCCAGGCCGAAGGCGTTCCGATCATCTTTTATGCGCACCCCTGGGAGTTTGATAAAAATTTACCTCGAGTGGACTTGAATTTCGTGGGGAAAATCCGACACTATACAGGAATAAAAAAGTTTCTGGAGCGTTTGGATCGTTTGACCGATACGTTTGAATTTACCTCGTTCGAAAAGTCTGGAATGTTGAATGCCTATTCTTTATCTCAATAAGTGGCATTTTTTGCGAAGGGTCACAACGCCGAATTGTGGCATGAGGAAATTAAACCTGATCTTGAGCGCGAAAGGAAGGGGAACGGTGTCCTGGCAGGGTTTACCGGGAAAAAATGAAAACATTTCCCGCGCTTCAGTCGGATGAATAAGCATGTCCCGTAGAGAAGACGAGTGGATACATTTTGAAAAACCGGTTTGAAACGGCCAACGCCGGCATTATATGTGAGATGGTTTCTGGTGGGTGCGGTTATTGATGGGTACCGGCGTTAAATCGCCGATAAAATAGAAATAAAATAAAGGTGAAGAAAGACCTATGATCGATCAAGAAGGCATTAAAATTGACACGAAGTTTTTAGACGAGGATGGTCAGATTGCCCTGGTGGAATTGAGTGGATACGTGGATCAGGCGAATGTGCATCTGTTGCAAAAAACCATCGATAACAGCCTGGAAAGCGGCACCTACAAACTCATATTCGATTTGAGAGACCTGGTTTATATGAGCAGTGCCGGCTGGGGCGTATTGATCGGGGAAATTAAACGCTTTCGGGAAAATGGCGGGGACATTAAACTGGTGAATATGAGTCCGGAAATCTACGAAGTCTATCAAATGCTGGAGTTTTACCATATATTGTCGGAGTATCCCTCGGTGGAAGAGGCCCTGGCAAGTTTCACCCGCGGGCAGGAACCGACGAACGCCAAGCCTTCGATGACCCAGGTCGATGAAGCCCGGCAAACTCAGGAAGAGGTTGTGGAACCCAAACAGGAGGTGGAAACCTCCACCACGGAGATTCAGGATATCCTGGAACATATCGGAGGGAGCAATAACAACAACCGGCACGAGGAAGCCGAGATCGTGGAGGAGGATATTGAGCTGGAGCTGGATGATGTGGTGGAAAAAGATTTAAACATCGGGGGGGACAGCCGGGATAAAGTCCATGTGGAATTTAATCCTGTTACCGTGGAACGTCCTCCCGATTTTAAGATACTTCCTCTGCCTGAAAAAATTCGGGCGATTGTGGCCCAGTTTCCTCATTTTGGTCCCTGGAAAATTCGGAAGATGTTGCGCCATCCGGAGTTTGGAAATGTTAAAATCGGCTATTTTAAGTTACGACGGCTGTTGAAACAATTGGATCTGGACACCAAAGAAAAACGATATCGGTATTACCGTTCCTGTTAAATCGATAACCATTTGGAGGTTGGAGTGATTCGACAATTCAAGCAGACCCGATGGTTAAAACCGTGGGTGGTGTTGTTGATCGGGCAATTATTGCTCTTGCCGCAGATCGGATGGGTGACTCCGGCAGGGATCCCCGGCAGCGAAAGCGAACCCCCTAAGGCCCCTCAAGCGTTCACGGTCAAAAAATCGATCTTTGTCCCCGGCGATGCGGTCGAAATTTCCGTGTTCCCGGACACCACCTCGTTTCTGAACCAGGTTTTCCCCATCGACGATCGGGGCTACATCGATTTGCCCATCATCGGAAAAGTGAAGATCACCGATATGTCCAAACAGGAATTCATCGAATTCATTCAGGAAAATTTCAAAGATTATTTGAGGTATCCCTACATTGTGGTAAAACCCATGATCCGTATCAGTGTGCTGGGAGGTGTGCTCCGCCCCGGGTTTTATTATGTGGACCCCGATATGACCTTGTGGGAGGTGATGCACCGCGTAGGGGGTACTCTGGATGAAGAAGGACTAAAGGAAATGCGCTGGGAACGGGACCGCGAAGTGGTGCAAAAAGATCTCATCCCTTATTTGCAGAAGGGCACCTCCTTAAGGGCGATGGGGTTTCGTTCGGGCGATCAAATCTGGGTCAAATCGCCGGGTAAACCGGGGTTGATGGATAAGGTGCTGCGCTATATGCCTGTGGTCACCATGTTTACCACCTTGTTTACCCTGTATTATACCTATCAGAGAACGATTTTGATCAGGAGATAAAAACCATTTGAGGATAAGCCATGAGTTCAAACAACAAAAATAATGGTTTTGGACAGGTTTCGGGTCAAACCGAAAGCGAAATTAAGAAGTATTTAAGAATTTTACAAAAACGCAAATGGATTATCATCAGCACATCGATTGTTTTCTTTTGGTTCTGGATGGCCTTTGTTATTGTATTCCAGGGAAAACCTACCTATACATCCACGGTGTTGTTAACATTTCAGGATCCGCGTAGCATGAGTGCCGTGGGGGTGGTGGAACGGCGGCCGGTAAATGTGGGGAAGGCCAGTCTGATAAAAACGAATCTTCTGCTGGGACAGGTAGTGGAGTCCCTTCAGTTGAACTTATCCATGGTTACCGACAATGTGCACCGTCAGGAGTTGTTTGACACCGTGCGGGTCAATCGCAGTTCGGTGCCCGGGACGTATAAGATTGTCCCCGACAGTGAGGGTTACAGGCTGATGTATACAGACAAACGCCGGGACATTTCCGATAGCCTGCTGATCCGTTTTCGGCCGGGGGATACCGTGGCCGTCCATAATTTCATGTTTGTGCTGCGGCCGGAGGTGTTTCGGCATAAGAAACTAAAAGAGGTGGAATTCAGGATCAACGATTTTAAACTGGCGATCGAATGGTTGCGTCGCACGGTGGAGTACAAGCTGGATCGTTATCAGACCATTCTGTACATCACCGCCCGGCACAAAGATCCCAATATGGCGGCCAAGATCGTCAACACGCTGGCCGAGCTGTTTGTGCAGTTGAATTTGAAGATGAAACGCTTTAAAAGCGATGAAGTGTTGCGCATCCTGGAAGACCAGTTGCAGCTGGCCAGGAAAGATCTGGATAAAGCCAACGATCGCTTGAAACGTTTCCGGGAGCGTTATCCCTGGGTGGTTTTGACCGCCGACGCGGGCATGCGGGTGAGCTCGGTAGCCTCCCTGGAAGATAATATGAATTCCCTGGATTTGAAAATCGGTGACTTGCAGGGGTTGATCCGGCGGATGCGTCAGGCCGCCAATATGGACGAAAAGATTTCGGCGGCCCGTGAATTGTTGACCTTTCTGGAAACCGAAGGCGTGCCCACGGCTACCGCTTTTCGGAGCGAGTTCGGCGACCTTTACCTGAAACGAAACGAGCTGTTGGGCCAGTATGCCATATCCCATCCGTTTGTGAAGGAAAATGAACAGCAGTTTCAAAATCTGTTCCTGAAAATCGAAGCTGCGGCGAAAGATCGTATCTCCAAACTGGAAGGGCGCAAACAGCAGATTCAGTCCAAGGTCGCTTCCGAAAGGGCCAAATTGCGCAAATTGCCTTCCAAGGAGCTGGAACTGGCCGAGTTGCTGCGAGACCAGGAAGTGAAGAATGATCTTTATCGGCGGATTCTGGCACGCTATAATGCCGCCAAAATAGAGAACGAAGTGGAAGTGAGCGATGTTTTCATTGTGGATTACGGTACCCCGCCGCCGCCCCAGGGGGTTCTGGCGGTTATCATCAAAAAGGGATTGGTAGGCATTTTCATCGCTTTGGGGTTGGGCTTTGGGCTGGCACTGGTGATTGAATTTTTCGATAAAACGGTTCAAAATGCCGATGAGTTACAAACCCGGGTAAAGTATCCCGTTTTGGGGAGTATACCCGTGATCAAGGATGACAAGGAATTGCCGGACGATTTCGAAGAACTGAAAGGCAAACGGGATCCTAAACTCATTACCCTGGACTATTCCCCAACCCTGGAATCTGAATCCTACCGGGACCTGCGTACAAAGATTTTGTACATGAACCAGAATCAGGACTTTTCTTCCTTTATTGTGACCAGCCTGCGTCCTAACGAAGGGAAGTCGCTGACGGCGGCCAATCTGGCCATAACCATCGCTCAACAAAAAATCTCTACCCTGCTCATCGATGCCGACCTGCGTCGGGGGGTGTTGCACAATGTGTTCGGCAACAAAAAGAAACCCGGATTAAGCGATTTCTTGATTTCCAACGCCACAGTGGATTATGAAAATTTGAGCAAATTGATTCAAAATACCTTTATTCCCAATCTGTATCTGATCACCGCCGGATCACCCATTCCCAATCCCACCGAAATGCTCGGTTCCGAACGAATGGCCATGTTGTTAAGCGTATTGCGTAAAAAGTTCGGCATGATCATTCTGGATACGGCTCCCTTTCAGGCCAGCTCCGATGGCGCCATCCTGGCCAACTATGTGGATGCTGTGTTGATTGTGATCCGGGCAGGTACCACCAATGTGGATCATTTGGTTCAAAAAGTTGAAGAGTATCCCAATCTTCAACGAAAGGTGATGGGGTTGATTCTGAACGCCGTAAAAGTAGACTTAAAGAAAAATCAATATCAGTACTCTTACTATAACTATTAGGCATGGGTGGAAACATTTCCTTTACGGTCAGTCATACCCCTCCCTCCGGCTGGGATGCGTTTGTCCAGCAGCATCCGGAAGGGAAGATCTATCACCTGAGTGCATGGAATGAGTTGATCTGGGAAACCTTTGGACACGATCCCTATTATGTCGTGTTTCGGGAAAACGACGACCAGATAGTGGGGGTGTTGCCCATAACTCATTTCAAGTCTTTTTTCTTTGGCAAATTTGCGGTTTCTTTGCCCTTTGTGAACTATGGGGGGCCCTTATTGCTGAGGAACGAGTTGATGGAGCAAGTGTCCAGTTACCTGATGGATTTCCGGCGCCAGATGGATATTGAATATGTAGAATTACGCATGTCACACTGTTTCGAAACTCCGCTGGCTGTAAAAACCCATAAGGTGACGTATCTGTTAAAATTGCCGGATAATGACGAAGCCCTGTGGACCTCTTTTAAATCCAAGTTGCGCAGTCAGATTCGTCGTCCCCTGAAAGAACATATGTTTGTTCGCACCGGCGGAATCGAACGGGTAGACGATTTCTATTATGTGTTTTCCCATAACATGCGGGATCTGGGTACTCCGGTCTATAGCAAGTCGTTTTTCCAAAACATATGTACCCGATTTCCTCACAATGCCTTTATTGTTGTTGTGTACAGTGATGATGATATACCCGTGGCCGCCTCCTTCTTGATTCGGTACCAGGAGACTATGGAGATACCCTGGGCCTCTTCTTTAAAAGCTTATAATCGGTTCAGCCCCAACATGCTTTTATACTGGGAGTCCCTGAAGCTGGCAATTCATCTGGGGTGCAAAGTGTTCGATTTCGGGCGGTGTACCCCCGGCAGTGGTACCTGCCGTTTTAAAAAACAATGGGGTGCCGAGGAGAAACAGTTGTATTGGTATTACGCTCTCAAAACGGGAGAGGCCCTTCCGGAAATTAACCCCGCCAATCCCCGGTTTGGGGTGATGGTACGGCTATGGCAAAAGATGCCTCTTATTTTTACCAACACCATCGGCCCCTATATCATCCGCAATATCCCGGCATAAATCCTCCTTGGCATTCAGAAACGATTTCTCCAAATTGGTTGAAAATGGAGTTCTTTGACACTGCCCCTGAAGATGAGACCGGGAAGGTTGGGCTTCTCCCTAAAGTCGATACCTAAACTCTGGTACCGCCGCCTAAACCCTTTATCCAGGCATTTACGGAAACAAGGATGATTTATGGATCGGAACACACCGGTCGTGATTGGTAATTTGATGCTGGGACGGTGTTTTACTCTGGCTGATGTACCTTTTGTAGGAATCACCTCGCGGGGGGATTTACGTATTACCTATTCGCGAAAGTGTATTCGGGGCTACCAGATGCCCAATCCGGAAGAAGACATGGAAGGGGCTTTTCAGAAACTGGTGAGCATTGTGGAAGCGATTGGTGAAGGACATCCTCTTTTTTGCAGCAATGATGGGCATCTAAAAATGATGCTGATACACTGGGAAGAGATGCGGCGCATGTTCCGTTTTGTTTCCGTGGAAAAAAAGTTGCTGGAAACCTTAATAAATAAAGAAAAGTTCATCCCATTTGCCCGGGAAAATAATTTACCCATCCCGGCGACGCTGGTCCAGGAGGAACTGGATAACCACCCGGGATTGGAATTTCCTGTCATGATTAAGCCCATTATTCGTTTAAACTGGTTTAACAGCGAGGCCGTCCGGCGGTATGGAGGTAAACACTATAAAGGGATTCTGGTAGAAAATCAGAAGCAGTTCGAAAAAGTTCGGCGTCTGGTGGAAAAGGAGCGAATTGAATATGTGGTGCAACAGTTTATTCCGGGACCGGAGTCGAATATCTTCAGTTTTCATAGTTTTTTTACCGAAGATTCCCGGCCTCTGGGCTATTTTGTAGGCCGTAAAATCCGAACCTATCCCACGGATTATGGGGAGAGCTGTGCATTGCGTTTAACCGATTATCCCGGCATTGTGGAGACCAGCCTGAATTTGCTTCGGAAAATCCGGTTTAAAGGGCCCGTGAAGATCGATTATAAACGGGATGACCGATCCGGCAAATTATACCTGCTGGAATTGAATCCTACTCGTTATAATATGTGGCATTATTTAGGAGCCCGAGGGGGGGTCAATATTCCTTATTTAGCTTATCGGTATATGACGGGTGAGTCACCGGATGGCGTTGCGGTCCAATGGCGGAAGGATATTGTCTGGTTCAATGTGGTAAATGATGTTCAGGCGTTTCTGGAATTGCGTCACAAAGGTCGGATGAGCATATGGCAATGGTTGAAAACCTATCGGGGAAAGCGGATTTACAAAACCTTGGCGCTGGATGACCTCCCGCCCGTGATATACGGCATTCGCATGACCTGGAAAGGCGTTGTCCGTCGGCTTCGCAGGATTTTTCGATGAGATACCTGATTTTCTCGGATGTCCATGGCAATCTGTTCGGGTTGCAACGGGTTCTCCAATACGCTCGGAGAGAGGAAATCGATAAACTTTACTGCCTCGGGGATCTGGTGGGGTACCATGGGTATCCAGCCGAATGTATCGATCGCATCCGTGAGCATGGGATCGCCAGTGTTAAAGGCAATCATGAAGGACTGCTACTGGGGGAATTGTCGGGATTTTCTCGCATAGCGGAGCGGGCTCAGCATTCGCTGAAAGTGACCCGCGGCCTATTAACGACCGAATCGGTAGAATTTCTCCGACAGCTGCCTTTTTCCATTGGCATATCGGAGCGGATCCTTCTACTTCATGCCAATTTCTGGGATGTTAAACAGACCATTAATACCATTGAGAAGGCCCGCCGGAATTTTGAGGCCATGCAGGAAAGAAACCTCTGGCTGACCTTTTTTGGGCATACTCATCGGCCCGAAGCCTTCATCGCCGATAAGGACCTTCAGCATATTCAGCGGGTGGGGTTTGACCATCCCATTGATCTGGATGAGGAGCGGTATTACCTGATTAATCCCGGCACCGTAGGGGTCCGCCGACACGGGTTACCTTATAGCTTTGTCGTATACGACGAAACCCGAAAACAGGTGCAATATGTGCCTTTTGAGTTGACTGACGCGGAAGTTCAGCGCCTGAGCGAACGGGATAAAGCGCTTTTCGGCGGGTTTAGCTTGCGGCGCCTGCCGGCTCAAATACGAGAACGGGTTCGGCGGTTGTATTATGCGCTGTCCCGATAACCGTGAGGATGGGATATTAGTGGGATTAGCGGTGATATTGGTGCACCACATTCGGCCGATCGGCTCGATAATGAAACGATTGCCGTGCGGATGAGGAAGATGATGACAATCGAATGGAGCGATAAGCTGAGATGATTGTTTTGTATTGGCTTTTCTGGGTGGCGGTTTTATTGTTGATGTATAACTATATTTTCTATCCTTTGATTTTGTACCTGTATCAAAAACGACATCGAAATCGCCTATACCCCCGGCCTTGGTCGGAATGGCCCCCGGTTACCCTGATTATTTCGGCGTTCAACGAAGCGGCGGTGATGGGGAAAAAACTTCAAAATTCCATAGAACTGGATTATCCCGCCGAGAAGCTGGAAATTCTGGTCGTCTCGGATGCGTCTACCGATGGTACGGACGAGATTGTACAGCGCTGGATGGAACAGGATGAGCGGATTCGGCTGATTCGCATGCCGGAACGGCGAGGTAAAACCGCAGGGTTGAATCGAGCGGTCCCTCAGGCAAGGGGAGAGATTATTATTTTCTCGGATGCCAATGCCATGTACGAAAAAACCGCGGTTCAGGAATTGGTGCGTTACTTTTCTGATGCGCGGGTGGGGTATGTGGTGGGGAAAGCGGTTTATCTGGAAGAAAATACCTCTCCAGCCAGTTTCAGTGAAAACATTTATTGGAAATACGAGCTCTGGATAAAGCAACTGGAATCCGACTTTCATTCGGTCGTGGGGGGCGATGGGGCCATTTATGCCATACGACGCTCATTGTTTGATCCCTTGCAGGCCGATGATATCAATGATTTTGTGAATCCGCTTCAAATTGTTGCGAAAGGGTATCGGGGAATCTTTAACCCCAACGCCGTCTGTTATGAATATGCCGCCAGCGAATTTATGAAAGAGTACTGGCGGAAGCGCCGAATCGTCAATCGCAGCTGGAGAGCCTTTAAACGTTACGTTAAACTTTTTGATCTGCAAAAACAGTGGCAATTTCTTTTTCTCCTCTTTTCCCATAAAGTCATCCGCTGGTTCAATTGGGTATTGTTGATTATTGTTTATGTCACCACCATCCTGATCAATTTATGGGACGATGCCCCCTTGTTCCGGATCATGCTCATCCTGGAAGGCCTCTTCGTCATATTCTCCGTGATAGGTTTTTGGTTCGACCGGAAGAAACGCCCCATTCCCATTGTATTTTATCTTCCCTATTATTATCACCTGATCAATCTGGCCGCCCTGGCCGGAATTGTGGATGATTTGCGAGGAAAGAAGTATGTAAAATGGGATCATGTTCGGGTGGACCATTAATGGGGAAGAAATGACGAAAAGCTTGAATGGAAAGTCGCGGGAAATCCTCCCCGAAACAATAAAAATCCCCGCCGCCTTTTTAAGGGATCATCATTTTCCTGAATTGGTCGATGATGCCATCGATTGGAAACAGGAAGAATGATTTTCAGGGAAGAAGCCATGAAAGCAGACCTTAAGGATCGGAAGGCACTTCGTATTCAACGCCGGTGGATAGAATCCACTGAGGATTTTTTTCATCTCAAATCGGAGTGGAAGCGCTTATTATCCCGAATTCCCGGTCATACTATATTCCTCACCTGGGAGTGGATGTACACTTGGTGGGAGGCCTACCATCGACGGTTTAAAGAAGCTCGGTTGCGAATTCTTACCTATTACCTCGCCAACGAGTTGGTGGGGATTTTACCCTATTATATTTACACCGATACTGCAGGCCCCTTTTCACTACGCAAGGCCGCCTTTCTGGGCAGCCGGATCGAATCATCAGATTACCTGGATGTTATTGTTCCGGAAGCGTTGCAGTCGTATTTCCAGCAGCACCTGTTGGAGGATATACGAACATTAGCGGAAGGGGTTGATCTGATTGAGATCAACAATTGCCTGGCAGACAGCCTGGTTTTTCGGGTGTGGGGGCAGCAACAAAATGGCACCGCTTTTGTGGAGAGGTATCGGGTGTGTCCCTATGTCCATTTGCCGGAGTCTTTCGAGGCCTATTTGAAGGGGCTGAGTTCCAATTTTCGATACAATGTGCGCCGTCGACTGCGGAAGCTGCTTCAGAAGGAGAATGCCCGGGTGGAGCTTCTTGAGGATTGGCGGCGGCTGGACGAGGCCATAAAGGACATTTTCGATCTTCATTACCTGCGGGCACGGCAGAAAGGGTTGAACACCAAATTCGTGCGGGAGTTGCGTCTGGGTTTTCATCAAAAAGCGGCCCGGGCCCTGGCCCCGGAAGGATACATTAAGATTTTCAATATGTTTTCGGCTGAAGGGCATAAAATTGCAGGAATGTATTGTTTTGATTATGACAACGTTTTGGCCTATTTCCAGGCGGGTTTCGATCCCCGATGGTCCAATCGGAGCCCCGGAACCGTTATCCTGGCCGAGGCGATTCACTATGCGATCCGTCAGGGAAAAGGCATTTTCGATTTTATGCGGGGGGGCGAACAGTATAAAAAAGATTGGGGTACATCCGATCGTTATATATATTTAATTACCATCCCCAACAGTTGGAAAGGCCGGTTGTTTCTATCCTACTACCGGAGCCGCAAACGCCTGGCCCCCGTTGTCAAGAAAATAATCCATTCCACCCAATAAATGATTAAGATGAAGGGAGTGAATGACCTCGACCACACGACCTGTCGCATTCGTCCTGGGAGAGTCCATCAATGCACTGGGAGTGGTTAAAGCCCTGGGCCGACAGAGGGTACCAACCTATTTAATTCAATCTTTACCCGATCCTGTATCCGGGGCAAGCCGTTTTGCTCGCCCTTTTCTGGCTCCGGATCCCATTCAGGAAACCCATGCCTATCTTCAATTTCTGGAATCCTTGCAGAAGGCTCTGGGGGCACCCGGGGTCCTTTTACCCACCACCGATGTGACCGTGATGGTCTTGTCAAAACATCGGGAACAATTGTCCCGGCGTTTTGCATTTGTTATCCCGCCTCCGGAGGTGATTCAAAAGGTCACCAGTAAGGAGGGCTTTTATGAATTGGCTGTCAAACACCATTTGCCTGTACCACGCACCTTTGCCGCCGAGTCTCTGGAGGATGTGGAAAAAATAATGACTCAGCTGGAGTTTCCTTGTGCCATTAAACCTTACTACTCCCATGTGTGGCGATCTCCGGAGTTCCGGGAACGTTTTGGAAGAATACAGATAGTGAAAGTCGACACTCCGGAAATGCTGGTGAAAACTTACCGGGAATTTGCCTCTTACGATCCTCGGATGGTCATTCAGGAATTTATTCAGGGGACGGACGATTGTGAGTATTCGCTGCACACTTATACCAGTCGAAATGGAAGACAAATGATCCATTTCCTGGCCCATAAAATTCGGCTGGATCCCATCCATCATGGTTCGGCTGCATTTATCGAGACGGCTCATGAAGAAACGATTTTTCGCCTGGGGGGCGACTTTCTGCGCAAACTGGGTTATCGGGGCATGTCCAGCTTTCAGTTTAAATGGGACCCTGTACGGGGAAAATATTTTGCGATCGAGCTGAATCCCCGCTTTAGTCTCTGGAACTTCCTGGAACCTTCCTGTGGAGTGAACTATCCTTATATCAATTATCTGGACAGTCTGGGGGAATCGTTCGAAATCCCCGGCGATTATCCGGATGGGGTAAAGTGGTTTTCCATCGAACGGGACATCAGTGCGTTTTGGGCCTATCGGAAGGAAGGCAGTTTAACCTTCTGGCAATGGATTCGGAGTTATGGGGGGCCCAAGGTATGTGCCGAGTTTTCCTGGGACGATCCTGCTCCCTTTTTTCAGTTTTTAAAAAAAATGATCCGGCGTTTCTGGAACGCCTTAAAGAAACGAATCCAACAATAACGATTTGATACGATGCCGCTGACTGCAATCGTCTTCATGGCCGTATTCGCCATCGGTATGGTGGCCACCCTGTTTAATCCCGTTTTTGGCATTCTTCTGTATGTTTTTGAATGGCATAATCACCCGCCTTATATGTGGTGGGGCGACTCCGTTCCCGATTTACGCTATCCCTTTTTAATTGGTATTGTAACGCTGATCAGCTTTTTTTTGAATCGCCATAAGCTCAGGCGTATGCCCCATATTTACCTGGGACCTTTCGTGTGGCTGGTGATCCTGGTGCTCTGGATGTACATTGTTTCCTTCGGTTGGGCTCTCAGGCCGGATGAAAGTTTTCGGCAGACCTGGGAATTTACCAAGTTTGCGCTGTTTTATTTGATGATGATTTTGATATTGCGGGAACGAAAACATTACGATTGGTTTATTCTGACCCTGATGCTTGGGGTGGCCAATTTTGGGCGAATTGCTTATGAACGTGGCAGCAACCGCTACCTTGGGGTCATCGCACCCAATGCCACCGAAGAAAACGCGATTTCCGCTCATGTGGTCAGTGTCATGCCCTATTTCGGTACCCGCTTTCTGAGTGGAAACAGATGGTTGAAAATTTTTATCATCCTTTCGGTGCCCTTTTTAATCAATCTCATGATCCTGGCCAACAGCCGCGGCGCTTTTGTGGCCCTGTTAATGATTGGTGCGGTTGGGTTTGTGCTTTTTCCTCCCAAAGAAAAATTGAAAATTGTTTTGGCACTGGTGGCGGCCGGGGTCATGGTCTTGTGGTTGGCGAACGAACAATTCTGGGAACGACAGAAAACCACCCTGAAGCCCAAAGAAGAGGGTTCTGCAGCCAGCCGGTTTTATTTGTGGCGGGGTGCCCTGAACGTGATTAAGGATTATCCCCTGGGGGTTGGCGATGAAGGATTTTCGTTGTTGGTGTTCGATTATGTTCCCGAATTGGTTCCTAAAATGGAAGAAAAGGGCGCGAGAACCGTTCATAATACCTTTTTGTTAGCCGGCGTGGACTGGGGAATCCCGGGTTTTATTCTCTTTATGGGGTTTCTCATCCATACGTTTTGGGTCATTCACCGCTTAAAGAGGCGCTTAAAGCAATATCCTGATTTGCGAAGAAAATATTATTATGAACTCATCTCGCTGCAACTGGCCATCATCGGTCTGTTAACGGCAGGATTTTTTACCAATCGGCTCTATGCCGAGGTACTATATTGGTATGCGGCACTGGCGGTGGTGTTGGCCAATGTGGTTAATCGGGAAATGGAAGAGCAGACTCCATGAAAGCGGAAAAGAAAATTCTATTTATCACCCCCCATTTTCCGCCCAATCAATCCGTAGGGACTCAACGCATAGTGAAATTGATTAAATACCTGAGACAACAGGGCTGGGAGGTTTTTGTTCTTACCTTGAAGGAAAAATATTATTCCGGGCAAGCCGTCATCGATTATCAACTTTTCTTGAAAGATACCGTGCATGTGGTTCGGACCGGGAAGATCGATCCGTTTCTCTGGTGGGATCGACTCAAGCGGAGGCTCCGGCGCAATTCCAGGCGGACGCCTTTCAATAGGCCGGCTTCAGTGCCGGGGGCGGCATCCGGCGGCAAACAAACAGGCTCCTGGCTCTTTCGGATAAAGGAGTTTATTACCCGGATGATGCAATACCCCGACCGGGAGAATGGCTGGATTCTTCCCGTGTTTTTTCATGCTTTCCGTTTGATTCGTCAATACCAAATTCCCTTTGTGCTGGCCAGTTCTCCCCCTCATTCTCCCTACATTGCATTGAACGCTTTGCATCGATGGGTCGATTTTATCTATATCACCGATTTTCGAGACCCCTGGGCTCGGAGCCAGTGGTCCAAGGAAGTGCGCAATGCGTACGAAAAGACCGCTCGTTATCTGGACCTGCGTTATGAACAAAAAACGTTAAAAACGGCCGATATTCTGATTTTCAATAACGAAGTCTTGCAAAAGGAATATTGGGATTGTTATCCCGATTCCGGGATTCGAGAGAAAAGCGTGGTGGTAACCAATGGTTTTGATCCTCAACTGACCGATATCGAACGGGTGTGGGCCCCCCGATCCACCCGCGGGAAACCGGAGATGGTGATCATCCATGCTGGAACCCTTTATAAGAAAAGAGACCCTTACAATATATTTCAGGCTTTTTTGAAATTTCGAGAAGCTTACCCCGACGTCGGCGGGCGGGTTCGTTTTAAGTTTCTGGGGCATGTAACGCCCGATTTGCAATACCTGTATCGCTTTGTCGAGGAACAACAATTGCAGAATCAGGTAGCATTTTTACCCAGTCGGCCGTACCAGGCGGCCCTGCAGGAAATGCAACGTGCCGACTGGTTGTTGATCCTGCAGCCGGTAACCCGCATTCAAGTGCCGGCGAAATTCTTTGATTATTTAACCGTTCCCAGGCCCATCTGGGGCGTTGTAGAGCCGGGTAGTATCAGCGAAAAATTAATTCAACGGCTTCGAGTGGGACTGGTATCTTACAATTCCGTGGAAGCATCGATCATGCAATTTTTTCACTTTCTTCGGACGCATCCTGGGCCTTCCTTTGAACCGGACAGCCGGGAAATGCAGAAATTCATGGTTCCTAACATTGTTCGTCAGCTGGAAACCGTTTTGTTGTCTCGAATGGAGGATTGAGTGGGTATTCGGGAAAAAGCCAAAGCCGGTATCGCCTGGAACGTCTTTGCCGATATCGGAATTCAGATTTTGCGCTTTGGTGGGAGCATCATACTGGCCCGCATTTTATTTCCGGAAGATTTTGGATTGATGGGCATTGCCGCTATTTTCATCAATTTTGCCAAACGGCTGGCCAATTTCGGTTTCACGGCGTCGCTGGTTCAAAAAAAAGAGATTGACCGCTGGCATGTCGACAGCATGTTCTGGTTTAATTTTGGTATTTATGGAGTGATCACTTTGGGGGTGGTTTTCGCCGCTTCATCCATCAAGAGCTTTTTTAACAGTCCCATGCTGGAGGCCATTTTGCCCGTAATAGCCATAGCGTTTTTTATCGAATCCCTGTCCGGAGTACCCGATGCCCTACTCAAGAAAAAGTTGAAGTTTAAGCAACTGGCTCTGTCCCGGCTGATACGAAACATATTGAATATTACCATTGCAGTGGTCTTTGCCGTTCTGGGGTTCGGCGTTTGGAGCTTGGTATGGGGGATGGTTGTAGGCAATACGGTCCGGCTGATTCTGTTGTTGGGTTATGCCCGCTGGTTCCCCGGTTGGCGGTTCCGTCTGTCCCGAGTGAAAGAGCTGGCCAAATTCGGGATGGGGGTGACCTTGGCCAACTACCTGAATTATTTCATCAAAAACACCGACTATTTTATTATCGGAAAGTTTCTGGGCACCGATCAGTTGGGCTATTATGAACGGGCTTTCAATTTGATGAATATGACCCGGCGTCGGGTGGCGCGGAATATGAATGCGGTGTTGTTTGCTGCTTATTCAACAATACAGGATCAGGATGTCAAAATCAAAGCCGGGGTGCACAAAGTCCTGCAAAGTGTCGGGGTCATTTCGTATCCCATCCACGGATTGTTATTCTTTCTGGCGCCCGCTCTGATTTATAACCTGTACGGCCCCAAATGGATACCAACGATAGCCCCATTGCAAATCATGTGTGCTTCGGGATTGATTAACTCGATGGTGGTTATTTTTAATCCCGTGGTGATGGCTAAAAAGCGGGTATTTAGATGGACGGCCGTTCAGGCCCTGTATTGGTTGCTTCTGGCCAGTAGCATTTATTTCAGTCTGCCGTTGGGTATCACGGGAGTGGCCGTGGCGGTGGTGGTGAGCAGTGCCTTTTATTTATTGGGCATGATATTGCTGGTATCTCGGGTAATTCCTTTTGGTTTTAAAGACTTCATCCGAAACCAGAAAGATTTGTGGCTGTATTTTGTTCCTGTTTTTGGGATTACGTTTCTCGGCAATGCCTGGTTGGGGCAGTATTTTAATGTGTATAGCCCCATAAAGGCGTTGTTGCTGACCATCCTTTTTGGAGCCACATTGGCAGCCTCTCATGTCGTCTGGCGCCGATCTTTTGTCGAAGAATTTTGGGCCGAAATAACCGAATTTTTTAGAAAGGGATTCGCGAAAATGCAGGGAAAGCCGAATGAAGGCCTGGTTAAAAAATAATCTGGCCAACCTGCTCGAATACAGTGGTCTCAACGCCCTGAAAAGATGGCTCCGGCAAAACTCGGTAGTGGTATTAACCTACCATGGGGTCATTCCCAGGGACCTCATTAAAAACGAAGAACATCTGTTTGAATACCGCAATGTCGTAACCCAGGAAGACTTTGAAAAGCAAATCCAGTTTGTCCGCAGGCACTATATCCCGCTTTCTTTAAACGAGCTCCAGGAGGTGATTGGAGGAAGACGGCAGAAAGTTTGCCGGCCCTACATTTTGATTACTTTTGATGACGGTTTCGAAAATAATTACAAATATGCTTTTCCGGTATTGAAGAAATATGGGGTAGTGGGGCATTTTTTTCTTACCACCGATTTTATGGGATCGCAAAAAATGCTCTGGACCGAGGAAGTGAATTATCGAATTATGCATACCCAAAAAAAACGGATTGAACTGGTGATCGGCGGTCATCGGTACGAATTTCCCACCGGTACGGTTGCTCAGAAAGAACATGCCTCCATTCGATTGCGGAGGATTCTAAAATTACAGCGACGGCCGGTTATTGTGGAAGTGCTCCGGGAGTTGCGCGAGCAGACGCCTGACGTGGTTCTGGAAGCCTTGACTCCGGAACGCTATCGGTTTATGAGCTGGGATCAGATACGGGAAATGAGCCGATCGGGGATGATTTTTGGTTCGCATACGACGCATCATTTTTTGTTGAATAACCTGACGGCCGAAGAAGTGGCCCATACGCTGGCGGAGTCCAAACGAGTGATCGAGCAGGAAACCCGGGAAACCTGCAACTATTTTTCCTATCCGAACGGAGAAAAGGAAAACTTTTCTGAACGCGACACCCGCATCCTGATGCGGTTGGGATATCGGTTTGCCTTCACTCAGATTCCGGGGTTTAATGAAGCGGATTTTATTCCTCTGCGACGATACGCCTTGTACCGAATCAATATCAGCCATTTTATGAGCCTGCCGATTTTTAAATCCATTATCGCAGGCACCTGGATCCACTAAACAAGTTGGGAAAATTTACGATAAATAAAAAACCATTACCATGGAGGAATTATGAAGGTATTAGTCACTGGGGGTGCCGGTTTTATCGGCAGCCATCTCGTCGATCGACTGGTTGAGGTGGGATATGATGTGGTGGTTCTGGACAATTTTCGGCGCGGCAACAAACTGGAAAAAGCAACCTTGAAAAAGATCCGTCTGATCGAGGGCGATGTACGGGATTACCAGACGGTGATGGATGCGGCCCGGGATTGTGACTATATTTATCATTTTGCTGCGGTATTAGGGGTGGATATTGTGGCCGATAATCCCGTGGAAACCATGGAAACAGAAGTCGTGGGCATGACCAACGTCGCCAAAGCGGCCGTCTATTACGGCGTCGAAAAAATTATTTATGCCTCCACCAGTGGCGTTTACGGCAAATCGGCTATTGAGCAGGCGGTAAAGGAAGATTTCGATGTCTCTCCCAAATCCAGCTATGCCATTGCCAAACGGTATAACGAAATTTATCTGGCCTCTTTGTATGAAGAAAAAAATTTGCAGTCCGTATCCCTGCGATTTTTTAATGTGTATGGACCCAAACAGGACAATCGTATGGTAATCCCAAGGTTCTTCGAGCAGGCGCTCACGGGGAGACCCATCACGATTTATGGGACCGGTAAACAGACCCGGGATTTTACCTGGATCGGAGATGTGGTTACCGCCACCGTAGAATTGACCCAGAAAGCCACCGGTTGCGGGATATTCAATATTTCCAATGAAGACGAAATCACCATTGAAGAACTGGCCTTTAAAATCAAAGAAATCACCGGCTCCGAATCGGAAATTGTTTACATTACGCCCTCAAAAAACCGCTACGATTTTGAAGTCGAAAGACGATTTGGCTCCTCTCAAAAACTTTACGAAACCACCGGTTTCAAGCCCAATACGCCTTTAGATTATGGCCTGAAAGAGGTTTATAAATATATTCTCAAACATTCTCCCTCCGGTGTGAAATATGCCGCGAAAATAGCCGCGCAAAATCCGGAATCGTGATATCGACCCACTGTTCTTGATAAAAGCACAAACGACTTTCCACCCTTTTCGTGCTGTTCGAAAACGGCATTGAGCAGGGTGGATTCTCATTATACGGGTAAGTTCCCAACCGGTTGTCCGTCGTATATAAAAATGATGTGGGAGAAGCATACAGAGGGATTATGGACAAGGAAAAAATTCGCGTGGGTTATCTGGCAAATTATTTCGTCCCTGCGGGACTGGAAAATTTTGTATTGACCCTTTTGAATCATCTGGATCGGGAAACCTTTCAGCCGTTCCTGTATGTGCTTCATTACAGCGACCCGGAATTTTGTTCCCGGGTCAAAAAAGATGTTCCCATCTTTCATTTAAATCGCCAGTCGGGTCACGACTTCCGATCTCTTTGGCATCTATCGCGCCGAATTAAAGCCGATCGGATTCAAATTCTTCAGATTCATAATTGGAGTACTTTTTTAGAGGGCATTTTTATCAAACTGCTGCATCCCCGTCTTCAATTGATTCACGTGCAGCAGGGAATGGAATACGAGTTGACATTAAAGGCTTCCCCCGGAAAGCGACGTATCCGTAAAATCTTGCGGCATCTGTTTATGCCCCTGGTTTCTGTGGCAGTGGGGTGTTCCCGTCAGGCTCAGGCGTTTCTTAAAAAGGAGTGGGGAGCCCGACGCCCGATTCTGATCTACAACAGCGTCGATACACGCACTTTTCAGGGGCAGGTTACTCCGGAATCCCGGATCGATACCGAAGGCAGCTTCTCCGTCTGTACGGTGGGGCGCATTGTTCCAGTGAAAAACTTCCTGTGCCTTTTTAAAGCCATCAATCTGTTAAAAGATCGCATCCCCAATATTAAGCTTTTCCATATTGGAGCCAATCCTGTCAAAGGGCAGCGCTACGATGGTGAATTGATTCAATATTTAAAACGACACCGTCTGAATGATCACATTGTATTCCTGGGTCCTCGGAATGACTTACCCACCTTGCTCGGGAATTTTGATGCCTTTGCGCTCACTTCGTTTTCGGAGGGTCTGTCCTTTTCCCTCCTGGAAGCTCAGGCCTCGGGACTTCCGGCCGTGGCGACCAATGTGGGGGGCAACCCGGAAGTCGTTCGTGATGGCGTAAATGGGTATCTGGTTCCCTCGGATGATGAACAAGCGGTTGCCGATGCGCTTTTTAAACTTTATGCCGATGAGGAACGGCGCAAGCGGATGGGACAAAAAGCCCGCGAAATCGTCCGCCAAAATTTCAGCGTGGATGTCATGGTGCAACAGTATCAGGCGCTGTATACCATGACGGTTGCAGGAAAGGCCCCTCCTTAAGGATTTCCAAAACCGGTTGAAGAGCGAATCCTGTAAAAACAGTCCCAAAGAATACGCGAAAGGGCTGGTGAAGACAGGGCCTTCGAAAGACAGCTGCATTGTTTTGGCATGGAACGATGCCTTTTTGGAGCCACGTCGGTTCCGGTGAGCGGTGTTCTCATCCAAGTCATTGTGGGTTTTGATCATGTAACCCAAAATTCTGTGCAAATTAACCGAAACAGGGGGGATGATGAAAGCAACATCCAACAACCATCACAAAACACCCGTTTTTATAATTGGGGCACCGCGCTCGGGAACAACGTTTCTTACCCGGGTGATGAATACCTTTTTAGACGTGCATATTGCCAGGGATGGGGGGACGTTTTTGCGGTTCTTTAAGATGCTGCCGGAGTTTGGGGATTTATCCCGCGAAGAAAATTTGCGACAATTGGTGGAAAGTCTTTTCCAGGATCATTTTTTTAACATTCGCCTTCTGGAAAGGGGATTGAGTCTGACCATCGAGGCCGTGTTGGAGCGTTTTACGGGAACGACCTATACGGAGCTGGTAAATTGGATAATGACAGAAATGGCGCATCAGCAGGGAAAAAGTCGTTGGGGAATTAAACGACCTTCCTACGCTCTTTACGTGGAAGATCTGGTGGACATGTTTCCCGGGGCGAAAATTTTACATATTGTTCGGGACGGTCGGGATGTCGCCTTCTCAATGCGCCAGGCAAGACAATCCTCTTTTGAACGGAACTGGTATTATGCCATTAAAGACTGGGAATATCACGTCTGTGAGGCCCGGGAAGGGGGCAATCGACTACCGGAAAATCAGTACATGGAAGTACGGTATGAAGATTTGATGAAGGCGCCTGTCGCCGAGTTTGAAAAGATTATTCATTTTATGGGGGAAACAGAAGAAAACACGAAGCGGTTAAAGCAGTTTACCTCTAAGATTCAGCAGATGATAAAACCGGGAAATTATGAGAAATGGCGACACCAGGTACCCGAATATGCCGTTAAAATCATGGAACAGGCCGCAGGCAATACCCTCGAAGCATTCGGCTATTCCCTGATGTTTCCACATCTGGCAAACCAACCGTTTAATCCTGTCCAAAAGGTCTGGTTCTTTCTGGATAATATCCAGGGTAAGATATGGTCGTCTTCGGTGAAGAAAAGTGTCGTTTATCGGTATCATTGGTTGCGGACCCGGTGGAAATTATCGGGATAAATATTGGTTTCGTTTTACGGAAGACGTTCGTCCCCGGATGCTGGGGATGCTCCAACCATCCGGGCGTTGAATGGTTGGGAGGTCATGTTTTCGTCCATCTTGGTAAACAGGATCTCTTACCGGCCGATTTAAATAAAAGTGTCGCAAGGGTGCTTGTTGAATGAATGGGGAGTGGAAAAAATTTCTGAGACCGTCGGTTCCCGGAAGCTGACCCAATCGGAAAAATTGGAGAAGGCCCTGCAGCGGTTTTTGGAAAGTTCAGCGTTTAACAGGGCGGGCATCGGGGCTTTGCGGCGCTGTCGACGGGTGAAAATCTTCGAACGCCCTTATTCGCTGCAAGCGATTTACCACCTGGAAGGGGCTGAAGGCACCTGCAACGTGTATGTAAAAATTTTTAAGAATTGGCGTGGTAAGCCGGAGGATCAGTTTACCCGCGAAATTGAAATGGAATATCAAACCATTTGTTTCTGGTACGAGCAGTTAAAGGACAATGAGGAAGCCACGACATTTCGTCCCCTGTTTTTTTCTCCGGAATATCATTGTATCATCACCGAAGAAACCCCCGGGAAAAACCTGGCGGTATGGATACAAGAAAAGGCTCGTTACCGCCCTTCTCCCCGGGTTCTGACCATGTTGGAAGATTACCTTTATAAATGTGGAAGATTGTTGGGGGATTTTCAATCGAAAACACGTCAATCAACCCACTATGCGTACGAGGCATTGATTGAGGATGTGGACATCCGATTAAAACAGCTGGTCCGGTTGCCTCGATCCGGCCTAACGGAAATGGACCGTGGGCAAATACTGGGATTTTACCGCAAGCATCTCTCTCTGGCGAAACAGAAGCCTTTTCGGGAAGTTTATTTGCATCGGGATTTTGGATTAGGCAATATCCTGATTGCCGGCCGTGTTGTTGTCGTGCACGATTTTAATCGTCTGGAAAAGGGGCATCCCTATTTCGATTTTACCCGGTTATACCATCAGCTGGAAATGTTGCTGTACAAACCGATTTACAATCCCCGGGTGATACGTACGCTTCAGGATGCTTATTTCAATGGATACGGCTTTCGGGCGGGAAGAGACGATCTGGTTTTTAATTTCTTTCTGTTAAGGCATTACTTTACCCATCTATTGGGACTGGTACGCGGCAAAGAGTCGTCCCTGGTTTCTCGGCTCTATTCAACCTGGGTTCGGTTTAACCATAAAAGACGCATCAAGGAGATTATTCAAAAGGCCTATTCTTAACCAAAGCGAGCGGCTCCTATGTTACAGAAATTCAAACATAAGTCCCGGGATGAGTTGGTTTTCCGCGCCCGGACATTGCTGGAAAAGAAATTGGAGAAATGGTTATTCCGTTCCCACAGGTATTCACGGAAGTTGCGGCGGATTACGGTACCCGGGAGCGTGGAGGCGTTTCTGGAACATCCCGGGCGGAAGACCTTTTTTTTCCATCCCACACGCAATGCCTGTCGAGCCCTGTTCCAGGAACATCTCCAGAAAGAGTTGGAAACGACCATTGCGCGGGCAGAGCAGTTTTCAGCCCATCGATTCGATATGTTAGGGGCACAGTTTTCTTTTGGAGAACGCATTCCCTGGCAGGTGAATCCGGCTACGGGCAAAGCTTACGAACAGGTGTTCTATCAGGATATTGCCATTTTTGCCGACGATGGTGTGACGGACATCAAACATGTATGGGAAATCAATCGTCATCAATTTTTTATCGAGGTGGCCAAAGCGTATTTCGTCACCGGCGATGCGAAATACGCCCACAAGGTTCTGGAGTGGTTAAACGATTGGATTACCCAGAATCCTTTCAAGATTGGGGTCAATTGGACCAGTGCTCTGGAGGTTGCTGTTCGAGCTTACTCCTGGATCTGGAGTTTTTATTTCTTATTGGACTCTCCGCTGATGACCGGCGAGGTGCTGGAGCGGGTTCTCAAGCAGCTGTATCTGCATGGCCGCTATATTCGAGAAAATTTGTCTTTTTATTTCAGCCCTTACAATCATCTTATCGGCGAAGCCTCTGCTTTATTTATGATTGGGTATTTGTTTCCGGAGCTGCCCGAATCCCGGGAATGGCGATCGACGGGCTGGCGCATTCTGACCGATGAAATGCCCCGGCAGTTTCATCCGGATGGGATTACGGTGGAGCAGGCCACCTTTTATCATCATTTTACTCTGGGGTTTTACTTGATGCCCGTAATCATTCGCTTGCAGAATGGCGATCCGGTTCCGAAGTCCATGGTTGAACAATTGCGTCGGATTTTCGAATTTAATCTGCATTTTACCAAGCCCGACGGGACTTTCCCCTGGGTGGGCGATATTGATAACGCCCGCTCTATTTATTTCCAGGCGCCGGAACATTGGGACTTTCGGAATATCCTGGCCATCGGCGCTGTCTTGTTCCGATGGCCCGAGTTGAAATTTGTGGCGGAAAAAAGCTGGGAAGACGTCTTGTGGTTATTTGGAGCGGCTGGTTGGGAGACCTACCGGCAGTTACCCGCCCGGGTTCCCGGGAAAACCCGGGCCGTTTTTCCTCGTAGTGGGTACGCCGTGGCGCGTTCGGCCTGGGAAAAGACCGCCCACTACTGCTGGATGGATGTCGGGGAGATTGCCGATGGCTTGTATGCTGATGATACGCCGTCCGCCGCCCACGGTCAGGCCGATATCCTCCATTTTGAAATTACCGCCTGGGGAAAAAACTTCATCGTGGATAGTGGATTTCATAATTACCGGGGCAATTTCGAATGGCATCGGCACTTTCGACTCACCCGGGCCCATAATACCGTCGAAATCGACGAACAAAGCCAGGCCGAACACGGTCCGCGCATGATGTTGTGGTCCCTTTGTCCCCAACCCCGAATCCTGAAAATGGTGGATCGAGCGGGTTTGTTCTATCTTCGGGCCACGCACACCGGGTATCATAGGCTGCCTGGACGTCCAGCTCACATCCGCAACTTCTTTTTTCTTTCCGACGCCTATTGGGTCATATGGGACGAAATTGTCGGAGAAGGAATCCATCGGGTCGATTCTTACCTGCATTTTAATTACGATTGTCAGGTTACCCTTCGGGGCAACGAAATCCATTGTCAATTACAGGACGAACACTTGTTGATTCTGTCTCACGGGAGCCTGCAACAAATAGAGTTCCAGGAAAGTGGGACGCATCCCGAGAACGGCTGGATTTCTCCTCTATATCGGCACGCTATGCCCGCCCCGCGGTTGAAGTTTTCGGCCCAGGGAGAATTGCCCATGCAGCATGGTTTTTGCATTTTTCCGGTTACCGACGTGGATAAATGGGTGGCACACCCCAACGGGGGTGGACAACTGGATTCATTGGCCCGTTCGGTGGAAGTGGAATTTTTGAATTCTCTGGAATTGCCTTTTACGGAATGTTTTTTTGTCATTCGGGAAAAACAAAAGAGTGGTTTACCAACCGGTTGGGCCTTTGGCCGGGAAGGCCATTTCTATAAAATTCTGGCCTTCCAGCTGGAAGCGGATGGTGAATGGCGTATCATTCAGGAGGAAACCTTTGAAAGGACGTAAAAGGGTGAAAGTTTTACACATCACTTCATATCCACCGCCCCGCTCGGGATGGGGCATTCGAGTCTATTTTCTAAAGCAAGAAATGGAGCGGCAGGGGGAGATTTGCGAGGTGTTGAACACCGGCAAGGGACGTAAACTCAAAGGTAGAGATTTCATCCCTTTGTATAACGGGTTGGATTACGTCTGGAAAGTTTTGAAATATCGCCTGAAAGGGTATTTAATTCACATTCACTTAAATGGGGACTCCCCTAAAAAATTTGCCATGACCATCATCGCCCAATTGATCAGTTTACTGACCTTCCGACGTACGGTGATTACCTTTCATGCGGGACCGGTGCAGCGGTATTTTCCCCAGTTTCGGGCACCCTATTTGACGCCCATGTACAAATTCATCTTCAGTGAGGCAAAATACATCATCTGCAACAATGAGGCCGTCAAGGAAACGATCGCCGGTTATGGAATCAATCCCGATAAAATTATTCCCATTCAATCGTTTAGCAAACAATATCTTCAGTTCCGGGAAATTCCTCTGGATGGGAAGGTGAAAGCGGTTTTTACCCGGGGTCATCCGGTGATTGTGAGTTATGTGTATTTTCGTCCCGAGTTTTTTGTGGAACATTTGATTCGATTTTTTAAACGGTTTGTGGAAAAATATCCCCGCGCTTATCTGGTGATCATCGGTCATGAAACGGGTTCCGAACCCATCAAGGCCTTCGTATCCCGCATGAAGCTGAAAGAGAGGGTCTATTTTGCAGGCGATCTGGACCACGATACTTTTCTGACCTATCTGAAACGGGCCACGCTTTTTTTACGGACGCCCGTCAAAGACGGGGTCTGTAGCTCGGTGTTGGAAGCTCTGGCGTTAAAAACCCCCGTTGTGGCCAGCGAGAACGGATCCCGTCCCGATGGGGTTGTCACCTATGAGAATGGTAACATCGATGATATGGTGGAAAAGGTGACCTATGTGGTGGAAAATCTGGAGCAAATCAGGCGATCCCTGAGAGAACCGGAAATACCCGACACCGTCAATGAAGAAATTCTGTTGATTCGTAAGGCATATCTGAATTAGTCCAACGGTCAACACGGTTCGCATAGGGTGGACATGGGCTGCGGTGGAGGCGCCACGTGTGGAAAAGGGTTGCGCAATTTTTATACATCCGCCGAAGAGGAAGGTAATTTTCTCCCATTGAAATTTTCCGTAAATGATAATTCTATAAAGCCCAATGTCCTGTATGCACTCTGGTATAGATTTTGAAACGGGAATCGTTACCAAGTTGGTTAAAACATCGGGAATGTCAGAAAAGCGAGCGCTCTGGTGAACACATAACAGGGGGTCCATAATGAGAGCAGCCGTGGGGATCATCATTCTATCAGTTATTGCGGGCCTGGCGGGGCTTTCGGCGCAGGTATATCAATGGAAACATAACACCGATATTGTATACGTCCGTCCCGTGGCGGAGGGCGGCGGGTTGGTACGAACCGTTCGGGGCGTTGTCGGTTCGGGGATAAAGATACAAATCGTTAATGGTACAGTGACCTTTACTGCCAAAGCCGTAACGCTTAATGGGGCGTCGGCGTCTGTGGATTATAATATGCCCGCGGAAATCCGTTATCAATTCTTTCTTCACAGTCCCGATGCCAATGGCAATGATATGGTCAATTCCATCAGTGGTGTACTGAGCGGGCCTCAATCGATTCAGTGGTCTTCCGGTTCGGTGCCTGATGGCGTGTATGCCGTGAGTATCCGGTTATATTCCGGTGGAACCTCTTCCAATGCCGATATCAGCCGTTTTCGCTCCCGACCGTTAATCATTATTGTCGATAATGAGGGAAATCCCAAAACCGGTCCCCAGTGGTTGCCTGTTACCGGATACGAGGGGATGCGATCCCGCAATTATGGGGGCACCGGGGTGGATTGGGTCTGGTATCCGGGTTGGAGCCTGCCCCAATCCAACAATTATCCCTATCAATTTATCGACCCGCCCACCACCACACAGGCCAGAAATAAACTGGCTTCGGATAATCAGTGGTTTACCGAAACCTGGTGGGGATCGTTAAACGCCCGATATGACGAAGAACCGACTTTTGCACGAACCAACGAAGGACATGTGGTGATTGTTGGGACCGACTTTTACACCGCCAACCAGAAAAAGTCGGATGCCCTTCATACCTTCCTGACCGACGGGCCCCGCAATCAAGGGGGGGTAATGGGTCCCACCACGCTGGTAGCCAATGCCAGGGGGCCGGGGGTTCTGGGCGCCACTCATGCCGATCGCATCATCTACGCCGGGCCCGAAGGCATCTACACCGTCGCGGGATACGTAACCCGTCCGGATGCCCTCCCCTGCATCATGGGAGATTGTTCAGAAAATAATCTGTTGGACCAAAAACAGCTGATCGGCAATTTTGTTGATGACCAGGGGTTTGCTTTCAGCAAACAATCGGAATTGGTATTCGATCCTCAGGATGACAACAAGATTTATGTCTCCGATTCTTATAATCACCGCATCGCTCTATTAGAGGTGAACGGTTGTGATCAAACCTTCCGGAATTGCTCCCCGGGTTATCCCAGAATCAGCACCCTTGCCGGTCAATATGGAATCTCCGGATATGAAGATGGAGCGGCATCCACCGCCAAATTCAATCAACCCGAAGGCATGGCGGTTATCGGCCGTACCCTGTATGTCGCCGATCGAGGTAATAATGCGGTTCGATCTATCGATCTGGATCAGGGGACGGTGAGCACGGTACTGGGTCCCGGTGCTTTTGGGGACGCTCCGTACATTGTCCGCCGTACCTCTCAAGGGAATCTGGTGGTTAAAGCGGGTCGCCCTATCTATCATGTGGATTTGTCCACCAAAAGTGTTACATATATCACCGATGGGGGTAAGGAAGATCGTATGGGGATGGATGTAGATTGGCGGGGAAATTTTGGACCGGTCGATGACATCATTTTTACAGGGTATGAAAGTGATCATGGCATTGCCCGGGTCCCTCTGGATGGATCGTCTCGAGTGAAATTAATTGGAGACGCCGGATATCCGGTGTACTATAAAGACGCCATGGGAGGAGGTGCCGGTTCTTACGGATTGCAGATAGCGATTGATGATGAAGAAGCCCGGTTATATATCACCTACACTTATCGAGAACGTTTGAGTGTTATCCGCCCCTTACGCAATACCGATCCGGATGATATCGATGTGGACCTGGCCCAGCGGGGCAAATACATTTTGCATTTTGGCACCGTATGGGACTTTAATCAACACTGGCAGCGCGCTTCGCTGGCCGCCATCCACGGCCCCACAGGGCATCACTGGCTGGGGAATACCATTCCCACTTTTGATGAATTGGCGGAAATGAGCGATCTGGAACTGGCGGCCTATATTCAAAAGGGAATGGGGGGGCATATTCCCCGGCCCGAAATCACCGGGAAAGATCTACAGGCGCTGATCTATTATATCAAAGTTTCTGCCTTAAAGGGCAAATTGGAACCCGTGGATCCCACCATTATCAAACAAAATCTGGCCGGTACGGAATATTGGCCGGACGTCAGTGATAATAGTGCTCCCCGTATCAGCAACATTGTCGTGGTGGATCTGGGCGGCGGTACGTATGAGATCAACTGGGAAACCGATGAACCCGCCATTGGATTGGTTGTCTATGGTACCAGCAATGCAACGATTAATTATAAAGGCCCTATTCAGCGAGACGTTTATGGATTGTTTTCGGAAATCGAGGACGGTTATTTTCAGCAACACAGTGTAAAATTGTATCATGTGCCCGCCGACCAGCGCATGAAGTTTAAAATTTTCAGTAAAGACAAAGCAGGCAATGTGGCCAAAAGTAACGAGTTGATTCTGGAAGCCGGGAGTCCGGGGCAGCCTCCCAGTCCCCCGAAAAATTTAAGAATCCGTCCCTGAACGGTTCGAGTGCGGCGATAAGCGTAACCCGCTTCACATGTTGTCCATCTTAAAAACATTCCTCCCATGTTGTGATGGATTGCAGGCCGCGGCCGGATAAGATCATCCCTATGATCCACCCATTGAATGTTTGCTTGATAAACCCAAAAGTTCTGTTACATCCCTAACCAAAGTGTTAACCGGTTCAATGATACGAGGTTACCGTGGAACGCGGCTGGTACAAAAATTGGATTAAACACACATTATTAAGAAAAGCGAATTTTCGCCGAATTCATATCATTGGGTGTGCACGCTCCGGAACCACGTTATTGAATTTTGTTCTGAGTGGATTCAGAAACACGATCTTGCATCAAAAGGAAGTTTCGGTATGGAATTGGCCCAGTTTAAGACAAACGTTCTCCCTGGTCCGGAAGTACGGATTTGGAGCAGAGCCCTTTTTCCTGGTAACCAAAAGAAATGCCACCTGGTGGTTTCCGGAAAAATTGGAGCGCTTGATTCGCTACACAGAACGGTTCCAGATAGGCATCATCTACTTGATTCGTGATCCTCGGGATGTGTTAACCAGTAAGCATGCACTGGACGAGCGGCAATATTATGTCTCTTTCGATACCTGGAAGCATTCCATCGAAGCCGGAGAATTGATATTAGACCGATTAAAGAATTACCCGGGTTTACTGATTATTCGATATGAGGATCTGATCGAGGACATTCATCGGGTGGAAAAATCCTTGAAAGCCACATTTGGCCTCCAGTTAAAACCCAATGTGGCTTCTTTGAGCCGCCTGAACGATTATCTGGACGAAGACAGCCGTAAGAGTCGAATGATTCAATACATGCATGGCCTCAGGAATTTTGATTCCGGTTCGATTAATAAATGGAAGAAAGATCCCAAAAAACGGCATTATCTGAAAACCCTGTGGGAGGATCCGGAAAAAAGAGACCGTCTGGAAAGTGTCCTGAAAAAATACAACTATTCACCCCATTCACTCGAAAAAGAGGATACCCGTTATGAAAGATAATGGGAAAAGGTTAAAGGTATTATTTTTATCGCAGCGTTTCTTGTTCCCGCAGGATACCGGAGGTAAAATCCGTACCGGAAAAATTTTAGAACAGTTGCATAACCATTACCAAATAACCGTCATCAGTAATGTCGAATCCCCCAAAGATGATCCTTACATTCCGCAAATGCAGCAAATTTGCACTAAATTTGTGCCGGTTCCCTGGAAAGAAATACCCCGGTATACCGTGAAATGGTATTGGGATATTTTCAAAAAGTCGTTTTCCATGTATCCGGTGCCCATGTTGAATGATTACTCTCCGGAGTTGGAACATGCGGTTTTGGAGGAACTTCGGAAAGAAGCGTATGATCTGGCCATTTGCGATTTTATGCAATCCACCCTGAATTTCCGCCAGGTTACCGGGATACCCAAGATATTGTTTCAACACAATGTGGAAGCGACGATCTCTTGGCGGCACATGAAGCGGGCCCGTGATCCTCTGTTCAAGATGTTCTGGTGGTTACAATTCCGGAAAATGTTTTATCACGAGAAACGAGAGTCGTCCCGATTCGATGCCGTCATCGCCGTCTCGGAGCTGGACAAGCAGCGGTTTGAAGAGTGGTATGGACTGCGACATGTGTACGTGATACCCACCGGGGTGGATACGCAATTCTATGCCCCTCGCCCCGAAGTACCCGAAAAAAAACAGATAGTCTTTGTGGGAGCCATGGATTGGCTCCCGAATCATGATGCCATGCTGTATTTTCTGGAAGAAATCTTTCCCCGAATTGTGAAGGAAGAACCCGAGGTCCGGTTTGTGATTGTGGGGCGTAATCCCGCTCCCAGACTCCAAAAGCTGGTGCAACGCTATTCCCAGGTGGAACTAACCGGGTGGGTGGAGGATACCCGGCCGTATGTTCACGAAAGTGCGGTATTTATCGTCCCCATTCGGATTGGCGGTGGAACCCGGATGAAGATCTATGAAGCCATGTCCATGGAAAAGGCCATTGTTTCCACACGGGTGGGAGCCGAGGGACTACCGCTGACAGATCGTCAACATCTTTATCTGGCCGATACCCCGGAGGCATTCGCCCGGGACGTGTTAGCCTTACTGCGGGACGAAGCGGAACGTCAACGCATCGGTAAACAAGCCCGACAGTACGTTTACGACCACTTCCGTTGGGAAAAGGTGGCTCAGGTGTTTGCCGAGATTTGCGAGCGTGTTGTTCAACAAAAAGCATCGCCTGCCTATGATGAGGAACGGGTGATGGAGACCCATTAGGGCGGGTCCATCATTCAGGGTTTTGATTGTTAAAATGGAGGGCAAGAGTTTGAGAATCGGGATATTTGGTTTAGGGTATGTGGGCTGCGTGTCCGCCGCCTGTTTTGCCAAAGAAGGCCACCAGGTCATTGGTGTGGATGTCAATGTCGATAAGGTCAGCATTATTAATGCCGGTAAAAGTCCCATTGTAGAGCCGGGATTGGATGAATTAATCGGCGAAGTCGTTCAGCAGGGTAGGCTGCGGGCTACCAGGGACTATAAAGAAGCGGTGGCTCATTCGGATATCTCGTTGATTTGCGTGGGGACTCCCAGCCATAAAAATGGAAGTGTCAGCCTGGAATACGTCTTTCGGGTTGCCGAACAGATTGGAGAAGCCATCCGGGAAATCGACCACTATCATGTGGTGGTCATCCGAAGTACCGTGCCCCCGGGAACTCTGGAAAAGGTGTTACAGATCATCGCTGACAAATCCGGAAAGACCATGGGGGAGCATTTCGGTGGCTGTTCGAATCCCGAGTTCTTACGCGAGGGCACCGCGTTAAAGGATTTTTATGATCCGCCCTATACCATCATCGGAGAACTGGACCACAAGAGTGGTGCCCTGGTGGAACAAATGTATGCTTTCCTGAAGGCCCCCCTGATTCGTACCGAGGTCAAAGTGGCGGAATTGGTGAAATATGCCAACAACGTTTTCCATGCCTTAAAAGTGGCCTTTGCCAACGAAATGGGTACGATTTGTAAGGCGCACGGGGTGGACAGCCACAAGTTGATGGAAATCTTTGTTATGGATACCAAATTGAACATTTCCGCTTATTATTTAAAACCCGGCTTTGCCTTCGGGGGCTCCTGTTTGCCCAAGGATGTGCGGGCGCTGACCTATCAAGCCAAAGAACTGGATCTGGAGCTGCCCTTGATCCGCTCCCTTATGCCAAGCAATCAGGAACATATCCGCCGGGCGGTGGAGATGATTCTGGCCCACGGTCAAAAACGCATAGGCGTTATGGGGTTAAGCTTTAAAGGCAATACCGATGATCTTCGAGAAAGCCCCATGGTGGATGTGGTCGAAACTCTCATCGGGAAAGGCTACGATATTCGAATTTACGATCGCAATGTCCACCTGGCCCGCCTGTTCGGGGCCAATAAAGAATATATCAATAAAAAAATTCCCCATATTTCCCGGCTGATGGTCGATCGGGTGGATAAAATCCTGGAATTTGCCGAAATCATCGTCATTGGTAACAAGAACCCGGAATTTGCCGGCTTGATTGAACATCTAAACCATCATTTCATCGTCATCGACTTCGTCCGGATCGTGGAAGATCTCAGCCGCCTTCAGGTGAAATACGATGGGTTGTGTTGGTAGAGATGAGGCCAAACGATGTCCAGGGTGTATTTTTTATTGACGATTGATACCGAAGAAGACAATGCCTGGAATCTGGATTTTAAGCCGCACTCGGAACAAACGGTACATAACATTCAATGGTTACCCCGATTTCAGGATTTCTGCGAAGCACTGGGTATTCGTCCCACTTACCTGGTGGATTATCCCGTGGCGGTGGATACAGAGGCGGCCCGGGTGTTGCGGGACCTGGCCTCCGGGACGGATTGTGAGGTGGGGGCCCATCTTCATCCCTGGTGCAACCCGCCTTACCGGGAAACACCCGGGGTCGTAAATTCTTTTTTCCATCGTTTACCCCAGGCGCTGCAACTCGAAAAAATGCAGGTGTTGACCCAAGCCATCGAAGCCAATCTGGGAGTGAGACCGATTTCCTATCGGGCGGGACGCTACGGTTTCGATGCCACAACCATTCCCGTTCTGGAACAACTGGGCTATCGGGTGGATTCCAGTGTGGTCCCCTATCGGCGGGCTAAGCACCCGGGAGAGCCTTCTTTCCCGATAACCACGCTGTATCCGTATCCCTTGCATCGGGATGACGTTTGTGCATCCGGGGATAGTTCCATCCTGGAAGTCCCGATTACCGTAGGCTTTACACGTCGAGTACCGAAGTGGCTTAAAAAAATCTATCCCGATTTACCCAATGTAGGGATTCGCAGGGTGCTGCGCTCCACATTGGGATTGGATCTGGTCTGGTTAAGACCCTCATATGCTTCGGTGGACGCCATGGCGCGACTGGCCGATAACGTATTGCAATCAGGTGTACCGATTTTAAACATGATGTTCCACTCCAGTGAGCTGATGCCGGGAGCATCGCCTTATAACCGAACCAAAGATGATGTGCAACGTTTTCTGGACAGGATCCGGCAATTTCTGGTAATCCTGAAGAATGCCCACACCCTGCATTGCATCACCCTTGGGGAAACCTACCCAATCTTTTATAAATCCCCTCTGCATGTTGGTAACCCGCCCGCTTAGTTCCTGGGGTAGGCATGGTCATGTATTCCTAAGTACCCTTTACAAAGGGCTAAAAACTTCTGGAAGGCCTTGAATGGGGAATGCGTAGTCGCCGCTGTCCGGGAAAGGGTTTTCATCTATTACTTGTTAAGATAGGTTTGAGGACCAAAGAGTCCGGAATGTCCGCTCGGCTTGAGGTTCCCTGTTTATTGACCTCCGCTGTGGTGGAATCGGACCTTCGGAGCGGGATTCACCCATGCCGGATGTGAAAAAAGTTCACAGCCACCAGGGGTTGGATTTTTCTTTCGCCGTTAACCCGTCGCTCGAGGTATTGATAAATCGAGGCGGAAAAGGCCCCCAACCGGCCCGGTCAAACCTGGTATAGCCTTTGCAAACAAGGAGTGAGCAAACTTTGACGGCAGGAAGCGATGGTGGTTAAAAAAGCGGCGTTGATTGGGTGTTTTGTAGTAGGGATGGCGTTGTCGCAGACGCCGGCACCCACAGCAGGAACGGCCAGCAATCTTTTCCTCCGCAGTAGCATCAGTGCGCGGGTGTCTGGCTTAGGGGATGCTTTTACCGGTGGACCGTTTGGAGAAGATGCCCTGTATTACAATCCCGCCGGGTTAGGCGTGTTGAATAAATTCATCGTTGGGTTTAACCACACCCGCTGGTTCGAGGATATCCGTTTCGATAATTTAACCCTCGCTTTACCATTGAATTCCCAACTGACAATGGCTGCGGGGGTATCCTACATGTGGATGCCCGAAATTCAGGGGAAGGATGGTTTTGGGCAGCCGACGGAATTGTTGCGGGTATCCAGTGGTGTGGCTTATCTGGGTATGGCCTTTCAATTTCATCCCGCTGTGTATGGGGGAGTGACGATCAAATATTTTCGGGACCAGCTGGCCCGGTTTAGCGCGAGCGGGGTGGCGGTGGATGTGGGCTACTTCATGTACACGTTTATCGAAGGCCTGTCCGTGGGAATCACGGTACAAAATCTGGGAGGAAAAATCCAGTATTTTCGGGAAAAGCAACCCATTCCCCTCACAGTGCGCACCGGAGTGGCCTATCGATTTTATCCCTCCCGGTTTCAAATAGCCCTGGACGCCGTTAAATCCATCGATACCGACGTCAATATCAACCTGGGTCTGGAATATATTTTTCAGAATGTCTTTGCCCTTCGTCTGGGAAATCAATTTCGGCAAAACGAGATTTTCCGGCCCTCCCTGGGCATCGGTTTCCAGGTACTGAAGACCTATATGATCAATTATACCTATGCGGCCTTTGCTGATCTGGGGGAAACCCATCGGGTGGGATTGACGATTGATTTTAAAAAGCCGCGCCGATACCCCCGCCGGAGTACCCCCGCCCGGGAACGGTTTGTCCTTCCGCCGGAAAAAGCACCCCGGATCATCGCGCGAATTGAAGGAAACAAATTGATAATCAATTGGCCAAAGCTCCCCGGAGCTTCATACAACATCTATGCCCGTTCTGCAGGACATTTGAACTGGAAGAAAATCAACACCAAACCCCTTACCCGGAATACAATAACCTTTAAAAAACCTACCAAACCCGGCATATACTATTTTAAAGTATCGGTGCTGAAAGGTAAACGGGAAGTGGACCTTGCAGATGAGGTGCAGGTACATGTCCGTTAAGCGGTTTATAATCCTTTTTTTGGTGGGATTGATGGGTGGAATGAGTCCAGAAACGTTGCCGGCCCAGACCGGCAGCTGGCGGGTGGTCTGGGATAGAAACAACGAATCCGACATGTTTTTTTATGAAGTCTACCGAAAAGTGGGCAATGGCTCCTACAGTAAGATCGCAGAAGTCTACCATCCCGATACCCTGTTTGTGGATGCCGCTATTGAAAAGGGGGTTTTGTACACTTATCGCGTCAAAGCGGTGGATTCTTCGTACAACAAAAGCGATTTTTCTCCGGAGGACAATGCTGCCGTCCCGAAAATCACGGGTTTACCCGGCTCGATGATGTTGCCTCCCGATACAACGGTCAGTATGGATCTGGACGATTATGTTGTCGATCCCGATCATTCAGACGATCAGTTAAATTGGTCGCTTTCCGGCGCTTCCCGTCTACAGGTGCAGCTGGATGCGAATACTCATGTTCTAACCATTCAAACCCCTGGAGATTGGAGTGGTACGGAGACCCTTCGAATGGTTGTGGAAGATCCCGATCGTTTTTTTGATGTAGGAGTATTGACAATATCCGGTCCCACCCTGAACACGGCGCCGGTCCTTGCCGATATCCCCGATCAAACCATTCAGGAGGGGCAATCGTTTTCTCCTATTCCACTGGATGATTACGTGACGGATCCCGATCATTCGGATGGGGAATTGATCTGGACCGCCCGGGGAGCCCAGAGCTTAAAAGTATCCCTCGATACCAACCGAGTAGCGACGATCCAGGTACCCGACGCCGATTGGTTTGGGCAGGAGAGTATCATCTTCCGGGTCACGGATCCAGATAGTCAGTTTGCCGAAGATACCGTGCATTTCAGGGTGAATCCGGTAAACGACCCCCCGGTGATTGCCGATATTCCGGATCAGTTTATAGAGGAAGGGGAAACTTTTCAACCGATTGCTCTGGACGACTTTGTAACCGATGTGGATCATGCCGATGAGTTGTTGAATTGGTTTGTGTTGGATGCTCGTCATGTTCAAATCGATATTGACAGCAACCGGGTGGCGACCATAAGCCTGGTGGATGCTGCCTGGAGTGGTATGGATACCGTTCACTTTGTGGTTCGGGATCCAGAGGGAGCCGAGGATCAGGAAGCCGTCATCTTTGGACGCACCGTAAGAATTCCGCCAACCCTTCGGGCCATTCCCGATCAGGTGATAGATGAAGGAGAAACCTTTGCCCCATTGACCCTGGATGATTATGTATCGGACCTCGATAACCCGACCTATGAACTGACCTGGAGCTATGAGGGTGCCGATTTCGTGCGGGTACGGATAGGCAGTGACCGCGTGGCCCGCGTTGCCCCGTTGGATTCTAACTGGTTTGGGCGGGATACCGTGCTCTTTCGGGTGACCGATCCCGACGGACAATCCGATGAGCAGGAGGTGTTGTTTATCGTCCGTCCGGTGAACGATCCCCCCGTGGTTTTCCATATTCCCGGGCAGAACATTCGGCCGGGTCAGCGCTTCGATCCTATTCCCCTAAACAGTTTTGTCAAGGATGTGGATGATGATCCGGAAAGCCTTTCCTGGAGTTTTTACGGGGCCGATAGTTTGTTGGTCATCATCGATGACAATGCGGTGGCCGATTTTTACTTCGTAAAAAGCAACTGGGTCGGGGCCGATACCATTGTGTTTCGGGCCACCGATCCTCAAGGTGCGTTTGATGAAGATGCCGTCATCCTCCGGGTCGTTAGTTTTAATGCGCCGCTGGTGGCCAATATCCCCGATCAGGCCGTTCTGGAAGGCCAGAGTTTCTCCGAAATCCCTCTGGATGATTATGTGGAGGATGGCGACAATACCGATGCAGAGATTCAATGGTCGGTGAGTGGGAAAAATCAACTGGATGTTTCCATTACTCCAGAGCGCGTGGCGCGGATTCTTCTGCCCGATAGCAACTGGTTTGGAAAGGAAACATTGATTTTTCGGGCCACCGATCCCAATGGCAACTGGGCGACGGATGAAGTCTCCTTTACCGTGCATCCGGTGAACGATCCCCCGGTTATTCGCCCCATTCCCGACCAGGTGATCCGACGCGGGGAAAGCTTTCCCGCTATATACCTGGATGACTATGTGGAAGATGTCGATAATCGTCCCCACGAATTGGTCTGGACGATTCGAGGGTATCAGAACTTGACCGTTTACCTTCGGGAAGATCGGATGGTAATCGTGGAACCCCCCGGCGGCAATTGGTCGGGTACAGAGGTGCTGATCTTTCGGGCTACGGATCCCGAAGGCCTGTACGATGAAACGGCGGTGCGTTTTACCGTGGAAAATGTGGTCGACGATTTCTTTCCTTCGATAACCCAGCAATATTTTGGCGGCGGCCAAAACGTTTTGATCCACTGGATGACCGCCTTGCCTACCCGGGATTATATCGAATATGGACCAAACGACCGCTACGGACAAAAAAGCGAACTCGATTCCGTGTACACCACCGAGCACCAGACCCTGTTAACGGGTCTGGAACCGAACCGGACCTATTATTATCGAATTGTGTCCTTCACCACTTCCGGGGAGGTCGTCTATTCGGAGCAAAAGCAATTTCGCACCGGAGCGGCCGAAGGGATCAATGTGTTTCCCATTCCCTTTCAGGCTGGGGCGACTCCAGAACCTCAGGCCATTCACTTTGTGAATTTGCCGCCGGGGGGAATCTTGAATATTTACAATCTGCTGGGGGAACGGGTCTTTTTCCGTAAAATCGATTCGAATCTATTCCGCTGGAATGTGAAGAACAATGCCGGCAGAGAAGTGCTGTCCGGGCTCTACATCTATGTGGTGCGCGATCCGGAAAACAATAAAGTGGCTTCGGGAAAATTAATCATTATCCGCTGAATCCCCTCTTACCATCATATTCCGTCTGCCAAACCGCCGTCCCTTGTTGTGTTTTCGTCCGCCCGTTGCCGGAAACCCGGGGGATAGGCTGTTTTTGCCAGATGGAGGAAACCTCGGGAGGTGCATGAAAATGACCGTGTGGAGTAAACGGGTGGTGCGATGTCGCGGATCGGAATAAAGGGTTTGCTGCTGGTCTTTCCCTTTTGTGTATGGGCCCAGGCGGTTTCGTGGAAGCTCATCTGGACGGCCAATGACGAAGCCGATATCTGGTACTATGAGATTTATCGGGATACCGTGCCGGATCCCCGGATTCAGATCGCCACCGTAATTCATCCGGAAACGGTGTATGTGGACCGGAACATCCAAAAAGGAGTACTCTATTTTTATCGCATGCGGGCGGTGGATTCTTCTTATACTAAAAGCGCCTTTTCAACGACGGTCAGTGCGGCCGTTCCCCGACTGGTAAATTGGCCCGAGCGGGTGGTGATGCCTCCCGATACCACCATCGGGTTTGACCTGGACAATCGTGTGCGGGATCCCGATGATGCATTCGATCGGTTAAACTGGAGCTTCAGCGGTAATCGACTCCTGGTGTTGGAATTGGATGATCAACGGCGGCGCCTGAAAGTTCGGTCCCCTGTTGATTGGAGTGGGTGGGAAACGGTTCAGTGCCGGGTGAGCGATCCTCATGGCTTTTCGGATCAGATGGAAATCACCTTTACCGCCGGGGACACGGCCTCTTCGGCGGCGGAGCCTGTTAACGTGTATCCCATCCCTTTTGTGATTGGCCCCCATGGCACGGTCGCGGGAATTACCTTCGAAAATCTACCGCTGAACGGCACGCTTTCGATTTTTAATTTGTTGGGGGAGCCGGTGTTTCGAACCCGCATTATTGACCGCACCTTTTTATGGGATGTACGCAACAGCCGGGGGCGGGCCGTTCAATCGGGATTGTACATTTATGTGGTAAAGGATGATCGCGGGCGGCGGATCGACTCGAAAAAATTGGTGATTATCCGATAACGCCCCTTGACCCGCGGCCGAATAATTTAACCAAAATAAATTATTATTAAAGATTTACAGAAAATACCGACCATGTAAATGTTGCCGGATGGCAATAGCAGGGTTTCCTTGCGCTTCCGGTTAATCGAGGCAGACCATTTCAAGGAACCGTCTTTAACCCAAAGAGGGCGATCAAATTCCAGTTGATGTGCCCTAATGGTGAGGAGATGAGAGTATTGATCACGGGGGTAAGCGGATTTATTGGACGTCACGTGGCGGAACAATTGCTGACCGGGCCGTACCGGCTGACGGGGCTGATCCGACCGGGAACGGTTTCGGAGCGCGTGTCCCGGTTTACAGGAAAAATAGAACTGGTTGAGATTGATCTGGCCGACGGCCGGGCGCTCCAACGGTTTCTATCCTCCCGACGGTTTGATGTCATTCTTCACATAGGTGCCCTGAGGGGAGCCCGGAAGTTTGCCCGGGACGTTTACCGGGCCGTGAACATCGCTGCCACCCGGATATTGATGGAATATGCTCTGACCCGGCAAAGCCGATTTATTTTTTGTTCCTCGGTTGGAGTATTCGGTGCCGTTCCTGTTACCCTTCCGGCGGATAATGCCACGCCCCGGCAACCAGACACATTCTATCACTATACCAAAATCGAATCCGAAAAGATATTGTTACAATTTGTGGATCGGGGATTGAAGGCCGTGATTGTCCGCCCTTCTATCACGTACGGGGAGGGCGATTATGGATTCCCTTACACCCTTGTTCGCCTGGTGGATCATCATCGATTGTTGTTGCCTTGTCGCCCGGTGAACATTCACTTAACCTCTGTCTGGTTACTGGTGCAGGTTTTTGAAAAATTGTTGGTACATCCCTTTGAGCCGGGGAGCGCCTACATCGTGGCCGACAAAACCCCGGTTTCCTTGCAAGAGCTGGTCGATTTTATCCATCAGCAATTGCACGGGGGTGTTTATCCGGCATATTTAAAATTACCCACTGGGTTGTTTGATCTGGCCGGTGGAATGTTTAAATTGTTGGGGAGTGAAACCTGGCGAACTCGTTTTCTATTAATTTCCCGAAGCTGGTATTACGACATCGAGAACACTTTCAACGATCTACAAATTGTACCCGTTGCCACCATTCCGGCATTTCAAACGGTTGTGGATTGGTATAAAAAGGTCAATTAGATGGCAATACCCATTTTACGATTATGGCGAAACTATTTCGATGCTCATCCCGACGAGGGCCTGGGCTCTTCCTATGAACGGGTGGTATTAAACCTCAAGTTAGAGGCCTTTGTGGAACGCTTTCAGGTGCAGACGGTGCTGGAAGCCCCCAGCTTTGGTTTTACCGGAACCTCCGGGATTAACAGCATGGAATTGGCCAGAAAAGGATGTCGGGTGACCCTGGTGGACCATGATCGGGAGCGGATTCAGAAAATTCAACGGGTGTGGGAAGAAATGAATTTGCCCATACGAACGGTGCTGACGCGTCACTACACTGCTTTACCCTTTGCCGATCGGTCTTTCGATTTTAGCTGGAATTTTGCCGCCATCTGGTTTGTGAAGGATCTGCATGATTTTTTAAACGAACTGACCCGTATTACGCGTAAAGCCATTGCCGTCTTTGTGCCCAATCGGATGGGGATGGGATTTTTGATGCTGAAGTATCTGGGCAGGGAAGAATTAAAACAATATTTGAATGAGCAAAGCATCAAGCCGGCTGTTCTGAAACGAGTCATGAAGCAGCTGGAATGGCATTTAGTAGAATCCGGCTATATTGATTGTCCTCCCTGGCCGGACATCGGCATGCCCAAAGAAAGGTTTTTGCAGCGCCTCGGGCTGGGGAGACTGGTGAGTCAAGAAAATAGCCGGCCGCATCGACCGCTGACGATTCTGGATTATTATCGAGGCGTTCAACCGGACTTCCCCGAGCGGATGATGCGATATTACTGGTTCGAAAAATATTCCCCCGGGTGGATCAAGCGGTTCTGGTCGCATCATCGCTATTTTCTGTTTTCCAGGAGTCGATAAAGCAAAGGAATGCATAATGGGGGCACCATAGATTGGCGGAGACGTTCGAAGTATCGGTAATAATACCGTCGTACAATTCTGAACACACGATTTTCCGGTGTTTGTCGGCCTTATCCCGACAGAAATGCCGGTTCTCTTATGAAATTATTCTGGTCGATAGTTCGGTCGATCGCACCCCTGAGATTGTACGACAGCATTTTCCAGGGGTTGACTACCTGCATCTGGAAAAAAAGACCGATCCGGGCACGGCGCGGAACCTGGGGGTACAAAGGTCACGGGGGCGGTATATCCTGTTCATCGACTCCGATTGCATTGCACCGCCCGATTGGATTCAGCGCTATGTGGAATTGCACCATCGAATGCCGGAAGTGGCCGGCATCGGGGGCTCGGTGGTCAATGGCAATCCCCCCGAGGATCCGATCGGTTGGGCCGGCTACATGGCCGAATTCCGGGAATACATCCCCGAACAACCCGCCGCATTTGTGCCCCATCTGCCCACCTTAAATCTTTCCTATAAGCGCTGGGTGTTCGACAAATACGGTTACTTCGATCCTCACTTTTACCCTCAGGAAGACCTGGTTTTCAATTTTCATTTGGTTCAGCAGGGAGAAAAAATTTATTTCGAACCCTCGATAACGGTAAAACATCTGCATCGCTCGAATCTGCAGGCGTTCTTGAAACATCAGGTGCGAATCGGCCGGATCACCTCGCAGGTATTAAAGCAAATCCCATTGTCCGGGGCGACCATCGTCCGTCGCAAATGGTTGTTTATAATAATGGGCCCTCTGTTGCCCGTGGTAAAATTTTTCCGGACGGTCAAAGTCTTTCTTCAGAGAAATCCCACCATTTTGCGGCGACATCCCATGGCCATGGTCATTTTGAAGATCGGGTTGCTGTATTGGTTCTGGGGATTTACCTGCGGAGTATTTTCCGAATGGGGGGAGAGTCCATGAAACCGGTGATCATTTTACCCACATTGAATGAACGAGAAAATCTGCCTGTTTTAATCAAGCAGATTAAATCCTTGCACCCGGAGGCCCACATCATTGTTGTGGATGATAATTCTCCCGATGGAACGGGGGAGGTGGCGGAGAAACTGGCCCGGAGGCATAAGGGTATCCAGGTCATTCACCGCAAGGAACGGTGTGGCATCGGTGCTGCCATTGTCGATGGTTTTCGGCTGGCATTGCAGGGCAATTACGATCCCATCATCACCATGGATGCCGATCTTTCTCATGATCCCGTTTATCTGCAACATTTTCTTAAATGTTCCCGCCGCTATGACTTGGTCATCGGAAGTCGCTATATCAGCGGCGTCCGGGTGGATGGCTGGCGCTTCCGGAAATTGCTGATCAGCAAACTGGCCAACATGTTTGTCTCTTACGTCATGGTAAAGCCCATCTGGGACTTTACCTCCGGTTTTCGCTCCTATTCGGCCGATTTCCTGCGGGAAGTGGATCTGGATAAGATTCCACCTCAGGGGTATCTGTTCCAGATTCATATGGTGCATTTGGCCTATAGTCTCCATCGGCGGGTCAAGGAAATTCCCATCTTGTATAAAGACACCGAATATGGAACTTCAAAGATTAATCCCGCAGACCGACGCATCACCTTCTTTAAGGTGTTCAACTATCGAGCTCCCATTCTGGAAATTCTACGCCATCTGACCTATCTGGGCAAAGATTATCATCGTTTTGTGGATGAGTACGACGAATTGTTAAATCCCCCTCCACTGAAAAACAAGGGGAAGTTCCGCATTCCGGAAAAGTTCCGCATCAGTGTAGGGGTGATGGCTTATAATGAAGAAAAAAATATTGCCAAGTGCCTACAGGCGCTGGAGAATCAGGTGGTAACAAGTGGGGAAATCGAAGAAATAATCGTGGTTTCTTCCGGCAGTACCGACCGCACCAACGAAATTGTGCGCGAATTCGAAAAGCGAAATCCCCGCATTAAATTGATTGTGCAAAAAATGCGGGAAGGTAAGGCCTCGGCCATTAATGTGTTTCTTAAACATGCACGGGGGGACATTTGCGTGATCGAGAGTGCAGACACGGTCACCGAACCGGATACGATCGAAAACCTGATCCGGCCGTTTAAAGATGCCCGTATCGGCATGACCGGCGCCCATCCTATCCCGACCAATTCGGTCCGTGGTTTTATCGGATTTTGTGTGCACAAACTATGGCGGTTGCATCATTTAATGGCCCTGGATCAACCGAAATGTGGGGAAATGGTGGCCTTTCGTAATATTTTCACCCGGATTCCTTCTTATACCGCCGTAGACGAGGCCGCCATTGAAGCCATGGTGCGGGAAGTAGGGCTGGAGCTGGCTTACTGTCCTCATGCAATTGTCCACAATAAAGGACCGGAAAATATCCGCGATTTTTTGAAACAACGGATTCGTATAGAAACCGGGCATCGCCATCTGATGTCGACCAAGGGATATCGGGTGGCCACCCTGCGCTCCATTTCCATCCTGAAATATGTTTTAAAAGATATGCGCTGGACGCCCCGGGAAGTGGTTTTCATGATCGGTTTAATAGGATTGGAAGCCTTTGCCCGGTGTGTGGGGACCCTGAACTTTTATTTACGAGATAAAAATCCCTACGTGTGGGACATAGCTAAAACCACCAAAGTGGTGGAAGTACAGGAGGTATGATCATCCCCTTTCCCTGGCGAAATACCCGTCGGGCATTAGGGGGGCTTTTTCTCTTGGCCCTCATTCTTCGGTTGGCGCTGGGGCTTCAATATTACAAGATTTCTCCCGATGGGGTCTATTATGCGGAAATCGGGGAATATTTATATCAGAACCATCAATATGGCAGTAACCTGCCCGGATACCCGGCCATTATTCAGCCTCCCCTGTATCCCACGCTTATCGCGGCTTTTCGGCATCTGTTTCCGCGCCATTTGGCTGGAAGACTGGTCTCTATTCTAACCGGTTCCCTGTTGGTGCTGGTCGCCTATGGATTGGGTCGAAGCCTGTTTTCCGCCTCTGTGGGTTGGTGGGCCGCCTGGTTGCTGGCGGTTCATCCCTTTTTCCTTGAATATTCGGTAAAATTTTTGACCGAAATGACCTACCTTTTATGGGCCGGCCTGGCCGCCCTGTTCTGGATCGCTTATCGTCGCAAAAGTCATGGAAAATGGTTGGTATTAACGGCTGGGATGTTAGCCCTGGCCTATCTGACCCGAATCGAGGGACTGGCCTTATGGGTGGTTTTTGGGGCAATGCTTTTGGGACGAACGATCCTTCGAAAATCGCCGCCGCCCCATTTGCTGCTCTTTTCAATCCTTTTGCTGGGAACCTTCTGGGGATATGCCGCATGGGCTTCTCTGCACTTTGGCGAACGCCTTTGGATACCCAAGCTCCGGTTGATCGAAGGGCATCGGAAATTATTTCGATTCTATTCCCGGACGGATCCGGCGTTTCGGGATCGAACCTTTACTCAAAAACAGAACCAGATGATGTACAGCCTGTCTCGGGATAAGACCAACCTGGCCAGTTACGACTATTTTTTCCACGGCCGTTTACCGTTGCCCCGCGGGGAAGAGGTCCAACCTGCAGGGGCCTCCGGTTCGATCCATCCGTTCTGGAAGACCGCGAAAATTGTGCGCTCGAATATGGCCAAGGTTGCGCGCATCTTTGTGGTGCGCAATGCCCTTCCTTTCCTGCTGGTTGGCTTTCTGATTTTGGGCTTAGTGTTAAGTATTCGGCATAAAAAATGGTCGGCGAACGCCGTGTTACTGGCGCTTTGGATCGCATTCGGATATTTTTTGTTAAGCCATGTGGAACGTCGGTTTTTGCTGGGCTGGAGCCTGGTTTTCCTGTTCTGGACAGCATACGGGGTGGAACAAGCATACCGGTATGGCATTCGCCGGTGGGCCAATCGCCAAAGAGCGGTTCAGGTGGGCCTGGTGGCACTTTTGATGCTTTTGCTTTTACCCTACCATATCCGGTTGCTGTCTAAATTGATGAATGAGAATTATATCTATCGATTTACTCAGGAGATAAGCCGACGGATTGCGCCGGGGAGCCGGGTCGTCAGTAGTCGCGCCATGGTCGCCTTTTATAACCGCTACGAATTTTATCGTTTACCCTATGCCACGGCGGACGAACTCCGAGAATACCTGAACAAGAATCGGGTGGAATTCTTAATGATCGAAATACCACGGGACGTTCGATTGATGCCGTATTTAAAGGAAATCCTCCGGCCCGAGGTGCAACACCGTTTGCAACTAAGCCTGGTTTATAATAAAGTTTTCAATGACCAGAGATTCCTGGTGTTTAAGATAGAACCTCAGCAAAGTTGAGAGATGGATCCATGGAAGCTTTGTTTCATGCCTTCGAAAAGGCGCGTACACTGGTGGACGAGCAATTGGAGCAAATGTTGACCAGCCATCATCCTCTCACCGACGGCCTGTATAAAGCAGCGGCCTATGCAGTGGATGGTGGCAAGCGTATTCGGCCCATTTTCATGTTCCTTTCGGGAGAATTGTTCGATGTGCCGGTGGAGCGATTGATCTACCCGGCCTGTAGTGTAGAGCTGATTCATACGGCGTCGTTGATCATGGACGACCTGCCTTATATGGACGACTCCAAATTGCGTCGGGGAAGACCCACCAGCCATCTGGTGTTCGGTCAGGATGTGGCCCTGTGCTCCAGTGTGGCGCTGTTATCCCGGGCCTTCGAGGTGGTGCTCAGCGATTTCCAACTGGATGAACCCACCAAATTGCGTATTATTCAGGTATTGACCCGTTCTTTCGGTTTCGATGGTTTATCCGGAGGTCAGTTTGTGGATTTAAAATTGAAAGATAGCGAGGCCAAGATCGAGGTGTTGGAATTTATTAACAGTCGCAAAACAGCGGCCCTGTTTATTGCAGCGGGAGAGATTGCGGCTATTGTTGGACGGGCCGAACTGACGGAGCTGGAATCCCTTAAAAAATATGCCGAATACATTGGCTTCGCCTTCCAGATCATCGATGACATCCTGGATGTGAGAGGCGACGAAAACGTGGTGGGGAAAAATTTACACCAGGATAAAATGAATTTTGCCGTTTTGGTGGGATTGGAAGAAGCGCAACACTACGCCAGTGAATACACCGAAAAGGCCCTTCAAAGCCTGGAAATTTTTGGTGAGCGGGCCCACAAACTAAAGGCCTTTAGCCTATATTTGCTCAATCGAATGGCATGATACGGGTGCTTTTTCTTTTTCTGATCAGTGTGTCTTGCCTTCCTTTGCCGGCGCAGAAGGTAGTCTTGCCCATCAAGCGAGATGATTTTCTCTATCGCCGGGGATGGTGGGATTACCATCGGGATGGTACCGTTGCACAGGATACGGCTGCCATCCAGATACGCCGGGGTTACCTTTACCTGCAATTGAAAGACCCCGTGGACAGCGTGATGTGCAATGTGGGTATATCGGATCACCAGGGTGTTTATAAGAAAGGACTGCGATGGCTGATCTTTGAAGCCCGGGTGCGGGTTCTGAATCCCATGAAACCGGGAAGTCGGGGTTGGGGATTTTGGCGGATGACGGTTCCCGGAAAGCCCTCCAGTTTAGCCTGGTTTATGGAACAGTTGGGCATTGGCGGGGATGCCTCCCGCTACACGTTCTGGAAGGCGGGGGTGGTGCATCTGGATCAGCGATTGGATGTGGATGTGGGGGCGGATCCGCAAGAATGGCATCATTACAAAGTGGTGCGGGACATGGAAAAACGCACCACCCGGTTTTACCTGGATGGCCGGGAAATTCTCGTGGCCCGAGGCATTGTTCCCCGGGAGCGCCTCTCCCTCCATCTGTGGATAGATAACATGATTTACGCCCGGATCTTTGGTGCCCGAATGGCGGGCTGGAAAGGCGTGAGCGCAATGGTGGTCGACTATGTTCAGGTACGGACGTTTGCGGAGGAACAGCGGTACTTCGATCCTCAACCCCTGGTACCCTTCCGGGTGCAACCCCTGACCATGCCCATGGGGCATGAGAATGGTCTATGGAAAACCTATGAATTTCAGAGCCGTGGGGGACCGTCCCTTGTTTTGACCACGGCGCGTGCCGAAGCCTACGATTTTTATTCTCCGCCCGATTACCTAAAGCTCGACATTCAGGCGGGGCAACAATCATGGCAAGGTTCTTGGAACTGGCAAGGGTTGGAATTGCAGGGAAAGGCACGAACCGAGATGCGGGAGGTCGACTTACCAGCGGGATCGGTGCGGTTGCTTCTGGAAACCCGTACCACCCCCCAGGTCGGCGATATCACCGTTTTACAACTTCGCAAAGGGCGATTGCTGGTGAACGAAGCGATCGATGCCTCTCCGCCGAAAAAGGCCGATAGCCTGTTCTGGAAAGCCTATCGGTTTGTCACCGAAGACGGTTGGTTGGTGATTTACCTTTCCGGAACAGCCCGGGAAAATCCCCGATGGAATCCCATCCGAAAACAGGATCGTCGGGAAGCCAACGATGATGACCTCTGGTTGGAGTTGAATGGCCGAAAACTGGCCCCAAACAATGCCTACGATTTTTGCGGCAATACCCATCTGGGACAAGACCGGGCGGTCGTTTATTCCCTGAAAGTGCAAAAGGGAGAGCACCATTTACGGATTTTTACCCACGGGCAACCCCGGGTTTATCGTCTGGTCGTTGCGCAATGAAACCCGCTGACGTTGTTTTGAATAATCGGGTGCGCAGTGTGTGAACAAAATCATAGAAATAAGGGTTTTTCTAAGTAATTTGCGGTCGACAACGTAACGAGAAAGACATTTGGATGAATCTCAGTCGGGTCTACGATAACTCTATTCGTCGGTATCTGGGATGGCGCAATTGGGCGGTGTTTTACTACAATTCGATCCTGGAAAATGTGTTTATCTTTTTTATCATTGCTCTGGCCCGACAGGATTTTTCGGATACCTTCCTGTTACAAATGCTGGCTTTCATTCTTTTCAGCCTCTTTTCGACGACCTATGGTTATTTGATCAACGATTTTGCCGATCGGAAGCTGGATGCGCTTCATGGCAAGCCTAACACCTTTCACGGGGATGGCAACCTGAAAGCCCTTGTGGTGGTTGCCGGCGTGTTGCTGGTTAGCGTTGTTTGTGCCCTGCCGTTTGTTCAAAAACCCTGGTTTTCCGAGCTATGGGCGCTGTGGTTTTTTATGGCCACCTTTTACTCTTTGCCCCCGTTTCGCTTTAAAGAAAAAGGCAGAATCGGTTTGGTTCTGGTTGTGTTCGCTCAACGGGTTATTCCGGCGCTCATTCTATTTGCTGCCTTTGAATTTCATCAACCGCTGTTGTTGATCGCATTGCTGAATTTTGTGTTGGTAAAAGGGTTCAATTCCGATATCCATCATCAACTGGAAGATTATGAAAATGATCGGCGCACCGGTACACGCACTTCGGCGGTGGAGTTGGGAAAGGAGCGCCTGGAGCGCCTTTTTCGCTTTGCCTTGTATTACGAACGTGTCGCCCTGTTTCTGGTGTTACTGCTGCTGGGCCAATGGACCGTCAATTTTCTGAATTGGCATCCAGTGCTTTCTTTTCTCCCCCTGGGAACATACAGTACGGTTCTGTTTGCCGCCGGATTCCGGGAAATGCGGCGGGGCAGCCGCGTTCAACACATCAATCCGTTTAAATACGCCGAAAAAGATATTTTTCAGTTCCTGCACCTGGCCTTCCCTCACGTCGTTTTGCCGCTATATTTTCTAAGTATTATCAGTATAAAGAATTGGCATTACTTTATTTTTCTCATTATTTTGGCGGTAGTTTATCGATTGTTTGATGTCAAAGTGTTAAAATCGACTTTTATAGGGAAGTTAATCTTCAAACAGGGATTTAAATAAATGAAGACTTTACAGGGAACCCGATCATCTTGCCCCTTCTGGGTCGTTCTTTTTCTTGTTTTAGGCTATCACATGGCCGATGCTCAATCCTTGGTGATTCCGCCTTTGCAGCGGGATGATTTTGTTAAGAGCCATGACTGGTGGGAATATCATAGTGATCCGGAGAATACGGGTGCACAGATTAAACCCAAAATCATGAATGGATATCTGCATCATATTTTGCAGAAACCGCAGTTTTTTGGTCCCGGCCTTTACGATCAGATGAACAATGTGGGGTTCGAGAGTGCCGCCGTGGATATCTTGTATGGGCCTTCGGACACCGTCTTCATTCGGGTGCGGGCCAAGTTTTTAACCCCCCATCAACCGGGCAGCCGGGGATTCGGCTTCTGGTACAAAGAGGGCACACCCGTCACGATTAATGAGCAGGCCTGGTTTATGCAACAAAAAGAAGAAAGTGGATCGCCACGGCAGGCCCGGGATACCTGGTGGCGGGCCGATAAGTCCAATGGGTTGCGATACAGTGCCCACGATAGCGTGGATTTACCCTATTCCTATTTAAGCGAATGGCATGTTTACAAAATTTACCGTTACGGCAATAATCGCATCGAGTTTTATGTGGATGACTCCTTAGCCATGGTAACGACCACCGCTTTACCGGAAGAAGGATGGGATTATCATCACTGGATCGACAATCTGGTTTATCAGGATTCCACCACTGGTCCCGATACTTACGAAATCAAGGTGGTTCCCAAGGACAGCAACGCCTGGACAGCCAGCACCAACGAGATGGTGACCGACTATGTGGAGATTTTCTTCGGCGATACCTTGTCCGGATTTAGCCTCACGCCGTCGGGGTTGATGAAGTTGCGGGAATATCCCAACGAGATTGCCCCCGGTAAACCCAATACCCTGTGGAAGTCTTACACCTTCAATACCGACGGTGGGCGGGTGGTCATCATGGCTACGGCCATGGCGGAAGAGTACGATGGGTACGATCGGGCGGACTCTTTGAAAATGGTCGTGGACGCGAAAGATTACGGCTACGGAAGCAAGGGGTGGGATGGAAATGTGCTCCAGGGAGGATACAAAATTGTGAAGATCGATACAACCATGCCTTCGGGCAGCCACACCCTGAAATTTTATAGCACGACGACGCCCGTCTTGTATGATGTTACGGTGCTGAACTCGTTGACCGGCACGGTGCTTCTGGATTCTACGGTTAACCAGACCGCACCCGCCGGTAGCAACAATTTGCAATGGATTCAAATTCCCTTCACTGTGCCGGAGGCGGGGCAGGTGGCTATTTATGTGGCTGCGGAAGCGGATGAAAATCCTGGCTGGGCTTACAAGGGCCCTACCAACAGCAACCCCAATATCGACGATGATCAGGACGATGACTTGCGGATGGTTCTGAATGGAACCGATTATGGATGGAAAACCGATAGCTCCTGGTATGGGAATCGGGACTTTGGGGAGATCAAAACCGTCTTGATTCAGGAGCTGCTTGCCGCAGGAAGTCACACGCTCACTTTTTATGCCAACAATACGCCCACTCTGTATCGGGTGATCATCTTTTCGGAAAAGGGGGACCAGACGGTGCCGGTGGAATTGATCGCTTTTACCGCCGAAGAAAAATCCGATGGAGTGCATCTGAAATGGGTCACCGAAGCCGAGGTGGAGAATCTGGGCTTTCACATATATCGGGCGGAGGGGGATTCGTTGGCCCCCCCACCAAAGGAATTTTTTCGGCAGATCACTCTGGATTTGATCGAAGGAGCCGGCAATAGCAATCAACGGCAGGAATACGAATATGTGGATCGGTTTATCCAGCCGGGGACCGGATATTGGTACGCCCTGGAAGATATCGATTATAATGGGGAACGCACCCGTCATCCGCCGATCTGGATGCGCACCAATCCGCTGATTATGCCCCATCGATTTCGTCTGTATCAGAATTTCCCCAATCCGTTTAACCCGGCAACCACGATTCCTTTCTCTTTGGCCCAGCCCTCCAGGGTGCGGATCGAAATTTACAACCTGCAGGGGCAGCTGGTGGATGTGGCGGTGGACGATTTCTTCCCTGCAGGGTATCATCAGGTCGAGTGGAATAGTGTACGCGAAGAGGGTCAGCCGTTACCGGCCGGGATTTATTATTATCGTCTGGTGGCCGGCAACCGAATCGAAACCAAAAAAATGGTACTGGTGCGATAACATGACAATGAACCGGCAACATCACCGCCGCCTTGTGTGGGGCCTGGCATGCTGTCTTCTCTCCGGTTGGGGGATGGCCGGATGGGCCCAGAAGCTGCTGTTAAGAGATGATTTTTTCAACAAAAAACAGTATTGGTATTGGCGAAACGATGGTCCGGTCGATCCCCCGCAATTGAAATCGGGTCTGGTTTCAGCCAACCTCGTCAACCCCACAAACCAGACTTATTGCAATGTGGAATTAATGAACCCCAATAACATTTTCGATAATTCCGCGGGCCCGATCACGGTACGAATGCGCGTAAAAGCCATGCAGCCTAAGAAGCCCGGTACCTGGGGGTGGGGACTGTGGCATTCCGAGGATACCGATAACAAATTCGTTTTCGATATGGCCTGGTTTATGGAACAACGGGACTCGATCGCCGATAGCTATAACACGTGGTGGCGTGCCATCTCCGGCGATAAAAGCATGGGACTTTTGGGCCTGGATTTTATGGACCTGGATTCTCTGGTGGATCAAACCCGTTGGCATACCTATACCGTCCTGTGGCATCCCGATTCGGTCGTCTGGTGGGTGGATGATGCCCGGGTGTATAAAAGTACAACCGTTATTCCCAAGCTGAAGATGGCTTTCCACTTCTGGGTGGATAACAATGTGCACGATATGATCACCGCTGCGAAAACCCCTCAGGCCTGGCAGGGAGAAAATGAACTGGTTATGGATTATGTGGAAATTTATAGAGGGGAGTTCCCTCAGCGGGTGGAATCGCCCGGCAAAAATGTGGTGTTTCGCGGCGTTTATAACGAAATCGGACCGGGGCAACGGGAATACCTCTGGAAAGACATCCCCTTTACCTCTCGGGACGGGGAGACGGTAATCCTGGTCACCGGCCGGGCCGAACAATACGGCCGTTACTCCGATGATGACGATGTGCGGCTGGTTCTGGATCAGGACGATTGGGGATGGAACACCGCTCGCTCGCTGGATGGGGAGCGGTTGAACGGAGCCGTTGGAACGATTGTTCATCGGAGCCGCCTGGCGCCGGGGGAACACCGCCTGCAAATTTGGGGCGATGTCACCCCCACGTTGTATGACGTCACCATCCTTTCTGCACCCGGAGGAGCCGTGGTTTTGCTGGATACGCTGGTGGAAACGGCACCCGATCTGCAAAATCATTTGTGGAAACGATACTCCTTTACCGTCGACAGCGGATGGGTGAGCCTGTTCGTTGCCGGCGCGGCCGACGAGGATCGCACGGGCAATGATTACAGCGATGCCGAGGATGATGACCTGATGGTGCAGCTGGACTCACTGTCTTTTGGTTGGCAAACCGATACCTCTTTGTATGGCAATCAATTATTTGGAGAAGGAAAAACCCTTTTGATTCAGCGTTGGTTGCCCGCTGGAACCCATCAGTTGTTGCTGTGGAGCAATGGCACACCAACCAAAACCAGTGTCCTGGTTTACGCCTCCAGCCGACCCGATAGCACCCCATTGGGGATAAACAGCAACGGGCAACCGATCCAGCGGGCTTTTCTTCTCAAACCCAATTATCCTAATCCTTTCAACCAGTCCACCCGACTGGAATGGGAGTTGTTCCGGGCCCAGCGGGTGTATTTGCGTATCGTCGACATCCAGGGACGGGAATTGCGGGTATTGATAAATGGGCGCCTTCCGGCGGGTCGCCATGTGCTGGAGTGGGATGGAACCGATCGTCTGGGGAATGCTTTGCCCTCCGGGCTCTATTTTGCCGTGCTCTCGGCCGGCACCCAGCAGCAGATTCAAAAAGTATTGTTGCTACGCTGAGGGTGCTCGGAGGCTTTGAGGAGGAATGAAGCCCTCGTCCCGATCTTAAGGAACTTCGCCACCGGGAATCGCTTCCGGCGCGCGGAGGGGATCTCGCTTGGGGGTTCGAGCGAAACGGTGTTCCCAGCGCAATTTTCAATTCAAGCAGCCCATCTCTCCCTTTACCGCCGCCCTTTTTCGGTTGTCAAAAAATGGGGGGCTATGAACAGGTACACCGAAATTAAACCCCCGGCTGTTGGCGTCGAAAATGGTGAACGGGAAAGGGAACTCCTGGCCATTGAAATCGGAAAGGATCAACGGGTGGCGTTCGAGTGGTACTATTTTGATGTCCACGGACAACAGGATACGGACTTTGTCTTGACCATTCATACCCGACCGTTTACCTCGCTGTTTGAGGTGTGCATCGTGGACCTTTTCGTCTACCGCAACGGCCGGAAATGGTTACACGAATTCCTGGTGTTGCCGCGCAACCGCTTGGAAAAGACCGAACGTCCATTAAGAATTTATTTTGATGAACAGAACTGGCTTTATCAGGATGGGTCGCAAATACGCGGGGAATTTGGTAAACCAGGAATTCGGTTGAGTTTTCAATTCCATTCTCCCTTGTTACAGCGAAGGCCGGTTCATTTGCCGCTCCTGCCTGTGGCCACGGATGCCCAACAGTTCGATTGGGTGGTGTTTGCGCCTTGGGGGACGGCTACCGCCACGATTCATTGGAACGGGCAGGTCTTGACCGTGGAAGGGGCCGGTTATCATGATTACAA
>WFTQ01000017.1 GCA_015485355.1 bacterium
CCCAGCCGGGGGTGAAGGGAGAGGCGGCCTCCGGGGGCCGGGTGAGCAGTGCGATGATGGAGGTGCTTAAAAAGCGCATCCGCTGGTAAATGCCCTTCTGGATCAGTAATTGCCCGATCGCTGCAGCGTCTACGGCCCGGCCGAAGAGGCCGGCATGGCCGCAGGTCCCTTGGGTAAGGCGGCAGAGGGGATCGAACGTCGCCCCGGTCAGCGGATCGTCCGCCGACCCGTGCAGGAGGGTTGGTGGGGAAGCGGGATAGCGCCGGTCGGGCACACGAAAGTGCAAAGACGATAATCCCAGGGGAGCAAACAATCGATCCCGGCAGAACGTTTCCAGCGATACCCCGCTTGCCCGTTGCACAATGTCCCCCAGTAAGAAATAATTCCAGGCACTGTATTGAAATTTTTCCCCGGGAGGTTTTTCCGGCGGCAACTGAAACAGATACTCCAGCCATTGCGAGGGGGCGCAAGGGGTACCCGGCAACCCGCCGGCCGGTGGTAGACCACTACGATGGGCCAGCAGATCGATGATGGTGATCAGGGCCCGGGGATGCTGTTTCAATTCGGGGTAAAATTTGACCAAGGGATCACTCGGGTGAAGCCTGTGTTCCTCCAGCAATTTTGCGACGGCCAGCGCGGTGGCCAGCGGTTGGGTAAGGAGGTCCAGATCATAACAGGTTGTACAGCGAACTTCCGGCGCCTGCGGGTGAAAATGGAACTTACCATAGGCCTGATGCCACAGGACTTTGCCCCGATGGGCCACCAGGATGACTGCGCCGGGAAACAACCTCGACTCCAGAGCCGTTTGGATCTGACGTTCCCAATGGTTCCATTCTTCCGGAGGGGTGCAGGGCGACTCTGCCAGGGCATACGATCGGGCCGGCAGCGCGATGGATTGGTCGAGCGATCGGGGCAGTTGAACCGGTAGACGTCCCCGTATATCGGTGAAAGAGGCGATCGCCCGGGCGGCCGCCCGCTGAGAAACCACACCATTGGAATAGGTCAACAGAATCGCATCCAGAGGCCTGAAAGGTTTCAGTTGTTGAAGCACAAAGGGGTTGCCGAACACGACCACCAGGGTGGGGGTGGAACCGTCTTTCACGGAGCGTAACAGCCGTTGAATGGTGTCCCAGGGAAGCGCCCTGGAGGGGATTGAATGACCGGTGACCTCCAGGGAGATGACCTGAAGGTCCGCCTCCCACAGCGGGAGTTGGCCCACGGTTTCCCGGGAAGGTTGATAATACACCGTGATTTTCTGGAAAATCCGTTCCATTTCCCGGGAAAAAATCCATAACGGCCGGGTGTGGAGGGGTTGATCGGTGAAGACGAAATGGTTGACATGGTTCGTCCCCGGTACGTCGACGGGGAATCGGCTGCTTCGGTGGACCAGGGTAACGGCCGTTTCGGCCACCTGATGGGCGAGGCCGACGTGTCCCGGATGTCCCACCCACTTGAATATTCGGAACGGATGCGTTTGTCCGGGTTGCCGGGTGTGCAACCATTTTTTCAGCCGGAAGATGCGGTCGACCGCGCGGGCGGCTTGCTGGAAGAATCGGGTGTCCCTGCGGATGCGCTCCGACAGCAACCGATGGGCCAGGGGGAATTGCGGAGGGTGAAGCAGCATATCGGCCCCCGCTTCGACGGGGCGGAAAAGGCACTCTTCCAGGGAGAAGTAAGTTTGCAGTCCCGGCGTATCCAGAAAATCGGTGCACACCACTCCGGAAAATTCCAACTGATCCCGCAAAAAATGCTGAATCCATTCGGCCGCCAGAGAAGCCGGCTGATTGAATCCATCCACCAGCAAATGGCCGACCAGTATGCCCTGAACGCCCTGCCGGATCACGGCTTCGAAAGGAAACAGGTCTTCTTTCTGGATCACTCCCGGGCTTTTGATTACCGGGGTCAATTGTTCTCGAATGGGAAATTGCGTGGAGCCTTGTCCCGGGAAATGGCGGGCCACACAGGCGATGCCCATTTCCTGAATGGTGCGGACAAAGACCTCGCCGAAGCGGGCCACTACCCGGGGTTCCCGGTGCCAGGATCGCACGTGGGCGTCGGGACTGGTGGGCAGATCGGCCAGATCCAGTACCGGGCCCAGAAGCAGCTGGATGCCCATGGAACGGGCTTCCCGTCCGAGGGCTTCCGCCGATCCCCGTAGCAGAGATTCGTCTCCTGCGGCACCAAAGGCCAGGGCATGAGGAAAAGGGGTGCAGCCGGAAAAGGGTAAGCGCATCCCTTGGTCCAGTGGGGCGGCAAAGAGCAGGGGATAGCGACTTTCCCGGCGGAGCAATTCCGTCCAGAAGCGGATTTCCGCAGGGTGCCCCCCCAGAAAGACAAATCCTCCCACCCCATAGCGATGGATGAATTGGAGCAAATGGCGCGCCGCAGGACTGTGCCGATTCCAGAACTCTGGACGAACGGCGGGCATCAGCAACTGTCCGGCCAGCTCCTCCGGCGAAAGATGGTGTCCACGAGGTAATTTCATCGGCGCTTCTCAATTGTTTGCCGCAATCGTAAGATAGAAAAATCCTGTTGGAATGTGCAAACAATGAAAAAAAAGATGCCCTATTCGTGGGTGAGAACCGCCCGCTTAGAACCGACTTCTCCTGTCACCGTTGTGATGGAGGGTTGGGGGGGGTGCCCGTGATGCCGTTCCGGGGATGGTCAACCCCAGCGGAGGGCACCGGTGGAGAGTGATCGTGATCTTCATCCGGAGAGCCGGAAGGCCTGCACCGGAAGGGGGCGAAGTGTCTGGCTTTAGTGCGTGGATTTGGGGGCCGCGTGGGAAGCGGCATGCCCGGCCCATTCCACGGTGGGTTCCACCCATTCCGGAATCGGGCGATACAGCACCCCGTGGGCCAGTCCGGTATGCAACTCGATTTCGTGATAGGCGGTTAATCCCCGCCCCTGGGAGGCCTGAAAGAGTTCCCGACAGCTGCGGCCGATGGGATCGCTGGATTCGAATAGGGAGAGCACCCGGCCGTGGAGGGTGATGCGGTTTTTTTTCCAGTAGGCGACGGTGCGGGGATTGCAAACGGCGATCAGAACGAAGTTTACAGAAGGGTTTCGGAGAAAGTGAGATACCCATATGGCAATGGCCGCCCCTTTGGAGGCTCCCACCACGGTAATGTGTTCCGCAGGGACCCCCGCCTTCAGGAGGGTGTCGATCTGTGTAACGACCTTCCGGGCATAAACCGGGGGTTGCGTTTCCCTGGGGCGGGCCCGGCTGATCACCCGGAACCCTCTTTGCTGGAAAGTGCGCAAAATTTTTTCGTATTCATAGATGCCGAAGCGGGGACTTTGTGGCCGCAGCCCCTGCTCTTCGATGATGCGGCCGTGAAGGTAAAACAGATAAAGGGCTGCCGTATCGGGCTTTGCGGGAAGCTGTGTCGACACCTCCTGCGCCTTTAGACCCGAAAGACCGCCTATGCTTAGAAGGACCGCCAGCAGAAAGCCTCGGCGGCGCAGCCTCTTCTCGACGAAAAAACCGATCATACGTTCGGTACCCTCAACCTTCTTATCCGCTGACTTTTCCCCCTGACGCCGGGTGGCTTTTGCGAAAACCGAACTCCAAATACTCTGCCGAGAAACCGCTTTAAAAATACAGCGATACACCGATCCGCCCGCCCAGTCCCCTGATCGAAAATTGATTTTGCGTGTTTTTTTGCAGAGACCGACTCGGCTTTTCAGACGAAAACGGTCGAATGATTCTGGATGTTTCGCTGGTGGATCTTCTATAGTTGAACAGAAGCCCGTATTCGGCGATAATGCTGATTCGGGAAGATAAAAACAGTTCGCCACCCAGAATACTTTTAATCCCAAAAGCATTGGCCGTACCGGTGTATGTATCGGTAATTTGTGAAAACAGGGTGTCGTTGATCACCCGCTTTCTCATCAAGGTTTTGCGCTCTCTGGAAATATTGAATGTCGGACCGGCGCCCCAGTAAAATAAGAAACGGGAAGACAGACTATAATGGCGTAAATAGAGCAGGGAAATGACCGTGGCAAAGGAGTTGTCTTCCTGCGTGAAAATGTCGACCTGGGTGGTATCCAGATTGGGATATTTCTCCTGGTCCTGTTCGCTGTCTCCGAAATCGGCACTGAGGCCCAATCGAAGCGCATGCCCGGGGGAAAAATGATATTTTACCGAAAGGATGGAGCCCTCGAAACTGCCGAAAGTGAAATTTTCGTTGGAACGGAATTGAAAAGACCAGGGCTTTTTCTGGAGAACGGAATCGACGTGAAACCCCGATGGGGAGCGCTCTTGTGCAACGCCCCAACCGGTAAACAGAAACACCGCCGGTAACACACGTAGTATACGATTCCAGTTGCTCATCATGTCCCTCCAACTTGTTGTCGTATGCTTATTGAATGGATCAAGAACACAAACGCATCACTGGCTTAAGATAATCAATCATGATTTTTTATCCAATACCGATTCAGAAATTCCGGGTATCAAAATGAGTTGAGGGTCAAGGGTCTGGTCGAGGAATACCTTGTTGGAAGGTTTGCGAACGGCGATCGTGCGGGAGGGGAGACGGTTGTCGGCCAGCGCCGCCCTTCCGGCGAGGGGGGCGCTGTGGGCGGCGAAACCGGGAACTGCTGTGAAAGGAGGCCGGGGAAAATGACCGCTTTTCTTTTTTCCGAGGAAACATTGGCTGTATTTTCCGTAGGAGAGGATTTTAATGATGAAAGAGGAGGACCCATGCATCGCTTGATTTTATGGATCTTTTTGGGAATGTTATGCTGGGCGGATGTTGCCGGCGTGGCTCAGGTGGTCTTTCCCCGGACGCCGGCGCCTTCTCCCGATGGACAGGAGATCGCCTTTTCTTTTCAAGGCGATATTTGGGTGGTTTCCTCGCGTGGCGGCGAGGCCCGGCGTTTAACGGGAAATCCCGCTTACGACTTTTTGCCTCACTGGTCCCCCGACGGAAAACGGCTGGCGTTCGCTTCCAATCGCTACGGCAACTACGATGTTTTTGTGCTGGACTTTCAGGATCGCCGGGTGTATCAGCTCACATATTTTACCAATGCCGATTACGTCTCCGGGTGGTCTCCCGACGGGCGGAATGTGTTGTTCTCCTCCCGCCGGAATTTCTATTACCATCGGCTCCCGGTAACTTACCAGGTGCCTCGCGTGGGAGGCACGCCCATGGAGGTGGTGCCCGCATACGCTTCTCAGGCCGGTATTTCCCCGGATGGTCGCTATTTGGTGTTTGTTCGGGGATTAACCACCTGGTGGCGCAAACACTATCGGGGAAGCAGCAATGCCGATATCTGGGTGTACGATTTCCAAAAGAAAACCTACCATCCATTAACCGATTTTAACGGCCATGATCTTTTCCCGCTATGGGCTCCGGACGGGCGCACCCTTTATTTTGTCAGCGAATTCGATGGGACCTATAATTTATGGAAAATGAATGTCGATGGTTCGGGCAAAACCCAGCTCACGTTCTTCAAAGGGGATGGGGTTCGTTTTCCGGGGATCGCGGCCGATGGTTCGTTAATCGCCTTTGAAAAGGATTTTGATTTGTGGACCCTGAATCTGAACCACGGCGATCTCGAGAAGTTGACCATTGAGCTGCCCATCGATTTTGTCAGCAATCCAGTGGAGTATCAGGAATATTCAGGCAATGCCACCGAATTCGAGGTGAGTCCGGATGGCCGTCAGATTGTTTTTGTGGTGCGGGGCGAGATATGGGTCATGAAAGAGAATGGTCGTTTTTTGAAGGCGTTGACCGAAACGCCCTGGCGGGAGGCCGACGCGGCCTGGTCCCCGGGAGGGGACAGCCTGGTTTATGTGTCCGACGAAGCGGGCCAGCGAGACATTTATTTACTGACCTCCAATGAACCGGGCGAACCGATGCTGGCCCGCGCCGCTCGATTTCAGCGAGTACGCCTTACCCATACGGTGGAGGACGAGTTCCGTCCCCGCTTTTCCCCCGATGGAAAGTACCTGGCTTTTTTGCGCGGAAAAGGGGATTTGATTGTACGGGAGCTCCGGAGAGGTGAAGAACGGGTGCTGGTGCGCAGCTGGAATGCCTTGGATTATCGGTGGTCACCGGATGCCCGGTGGATAGCCTATTCCCGGTTTGATAGAGAGTACAATCGCGAAGTTTACCTGTTGCGGCTGGCCGACGGGAAAACCGTCAACGTGTCCATGCACCCGGATGATGATGACCATCCCCGCTGGTCGCCGGATGGGAAACGTCTGGCCTTCATTTCCCGCCGGACCACCGATAATAATTATGATATCTGGTTGGTTGATCTTACCCGGGCGGATCACGAAAAGAGTGAGGAGGAGTGGGAGGAGTATTACCAATCGTTGAAAGAGAAGAAGACCCGGAGCGATCGGCGGGCGGCGGTCCAGGTGGATATTCAGGACATTCATCAACGCATTCGACGCGTGACCCGACTGCCGGGCGTGGAAGGCGATTTTTCCTGGTCTCCCGATGGGCGGTATCTGGTCTTCCGAAGCAATACCTCGGGGAAGGCCGACCTGTGGAGGATAAAATGGAACGGCAAGGACCTGACGCCCCTGACCCGCGGGGGACAATCTCCCGAACGGATCGTCTGGCACCCGGTAAAGAAACAGATCTATTATTTGCGCAAAGGCGGAAAGATCGGGGTCATCAAACCCGGTGGACAGGACAGCAAGGTGCGAGCGTTTCGGGTACGGGTCAGGATCGACCGCCCCGCCGAACAGCGCCAGAAGTTTCAGGAAGCCTGGACGGCCTTGAACGATTATTTCTATGATCCGGACTTTCATGGGGTGGACTGGCAGGCCATGAGGGAGAAATATGGCCCCATCGCCGAACGGGTATATACAACGGAAGATTTTCATGATGTACTTCGTTTGATGCTCGGGGAGCTCAACAGCAGCCATCTGGGCATCACGGCGCCCCGGGAAAAGCGGCTCATTCAGAGCGGGATGCTGGGCCTGCGGTTTGATCGCGAAAACACGGAAAAGGGCCTGAGGATAACGGAGGTTCTGCCCCGCGGTCCCTGTGATCGTTCCGGCAATCGGGCCGAAGTGGGCGAGATTCTGGTGGCCATTCATGGTCAGCCCATCGGCCCTCAAACGAATATCCATCAGTTACTCTGGAACCGGGTGGACCAGGTAGTGGAATTGACCCTGAAACAGGATCGTCCCGGTGAAGAGCTGTTCCGCACCATCCAAGTGAAACCCATATCATTCAGCCGATTCCTGGACCTGGAGTACGCTCGCTGGGTGAAGGAAAAGCGCGGGAAGGTGCATCGCTGGTCCAAGGGGCGTTTGGGCTACATCCACATCCGTTCCATGGGCGCTTCCAGTCTGGAGCGATTTGAAGCGGAACTGTATGCCGAAGCCCATGATAAGGAAGCTTTGGTGATCGATGTGCGCCATAATGGTGGGGGCTGGAGCGCCGACTTTTTACTGGCCATGCTCATGGTTAAGGATCATGCCGTTACCATTCCCCGGGACGGGGAAATGGGCTATCCCCAATCTCGGCGTCCCCTGTATGCCTGGAGCCGACCCATCATGGTATTGTGCAATGAGTATTCGTTTTCCAATGCGGAAATTTTCAGCCATGCCATTCAGACCCTGGGACGGGGGAAGTTGGTGGGGAAGGCCACGGGAGGATTTGTCATCAGTACCGGCAGCATTCCCCTGATTGACGGCAGCTTGTTTCGGGTGCCGTTTCGGGGTTGGTATATTGTGGATCGAATGATGAATATGGAAAACAACGGGGCGGTTCCGGACATTATCGTGGAAGATCGGCCCGGCGATGTGGCCGAGGGTGTGGATCGGCAATTGAAGCGGGCCGTGGTGGAATTGCTGAGACTGCTGGACGCCTCGGCAGATTGAGCGGTGCAGAAGCGGAACCTCACCGGGTGCCGGGGCGACAAACCGGCGCCCTCTTCGCTGCCCGGCCATGCAGCGGCCGGTCCGATGGCCCGCAGGGTCGATTATAGGGGCATCCCGTAAATGCGGTAACGCTTGTAGACACGGCCCCCCAGCATGAGGGCGGCGCGGTTCATTAAATCGTTATCTTCCAGTATCCAGGACATTTCTGCATGGTCGTATCCCTTGGCCAGACCCCGTTGGATGGTTTCCATGTAGAAAACACTGCCCAGGCCGAAGGGTTGATATTGCTGTTTAACGCCCAGGGTGATGACCCGCACGCCTTTGATCTTATTCTTATTGAATAAAAAAGTGAGCCAGCCGGTGGGGAGCAAGCGACCATTCCTGATCTTTTTAAACACTTCGTTGTAGTTGGGCAGAGTCAGAGCAAAACCGACGGGATTGCCCTTGAATTCCGCAATGAGCACCAGTTCGGGATCGATGATGCGCTTGAAGTCGTTTGCGATGAAATCGAATTCGTCCGGAGTTAGAGGAACAAACCCCCAGTTACGGCTCCAGGCATCATTGTAAATGTCCCGAATGATCTCCAGCTCCTGGCGAAAATTCTTCAAATTGACCGTGCGGATGGAAACGGGCAGTTTTTTTAGCACCGCTTCGCTGACCCGTCTGAGCTTGTCGCTGACCACCAGGTGAGCTTTATCAATCATATAGGCCCAAACGTCTTTCACTTTTTCGTAGCCCAGTGCTTGCAATAACTCGTTGTAGTATGGTGGGTTATGGGTCATCATAAAAAAGGGGGGATATTCGTAGCCTTCATAGAGAAAGCCGATTTCGTCGTTGGTGCTGGGGTTCATGGGTCCCATGATAAAGTCCCTCTGATATTGCCGGAGCCAGTCTTTTGCGGTATCCAGCAGGGCCTGAAAAACCCTCGGGTCGTTGATGCCTTCCAGAAATCCGAAAAAACCCACGCGATCGTTATGGAATTCGTTGTGTTGTTTGTTGTAGATGGCGGCGATGCGTCCCACAAGCTCGCCGTTTTTATAAGCCAGAAAGAATTCCGTGGGGTTATGCCGAAAGAAGGGATTCTTTGTCTTGCTCAGGAACTTCAGCCGATCCACGATCAGCGGGGGGACCCAATTGGGGTCGTCTCGATAAATTTTCCAGGGAAGTTTAATGAAGGCCATCAGGTCTTTTCGGGATGAGACCGGGCGAATGGTGATAGACTTGCTCATGATGCTCCTCCGTTCAGGTTATCTATAGACATTCCAGCCATCGTTGTCAGAGGGTTCTCCAGGAGGTTCCGTTGCTGGCCCGGCCATTCCGGAATGTTTGGAGCAATATTAAATGATCCCGATCTTTTTACCGATGCGTTTGAAAGTTTCCAGCACTCTGTCCAGGTCGTTATCGGTGTGGGTCGCCATGTAGCTGGTACGCAACAAAGAACGATCCGGCGGCACGGCCGGACTGATGACCGCATTGGTGTATATCCCGGCTTCGAACAGGGCTTTCCAGAACTGGAACGTTTTTATATCGTCTCCGATCACGATCGGGATAATAGGGGTTTGGGATTCGCCGGTATTGAATCCCATCGCCTGAAATTCCCGCCGCATCCGTTCGCTGATGGTATGCAAACGCCGGACAATCTGAGGTTCATTTTCGATGATTTCCAGGGATTTCAGCACCGCCGCAATATTGGCCGGAGGAATGGCGGCACTGAAGATCAATGGGCGGGCAAAGTGTTTAATGTAATGAACCACCTGTTCCTCGCCCGCCACAAAACCGCCCAGAGAAGCAAACGATTTGCTGAACGTGCACATAACCAGGTCGACTTCCCGGAAAATACCAAAGTGTTCCATGGTACCCCGTCCGGTTTCCCCCAACACTCCGATGCCGTGGGCGTCGTCCAGATACAGGCGGGCGTTGTATTTCCGGGCAATGGCTACCAGACGCGGCAACTGAACGATGTCTCCCTCCATGCTGAACACCCCATCGGTGACAATGAGCTTGGGAGCCTCGGGGTTGAGCGCCGATAATACCCGTTCCAGATCGTCCATGTCGTTGTGTCGGTATCGCTTGACCGTCACTCCCAGGCGAATGCCGTAAGCCAGAAAAATGCCGTCGAAGATGGAGGCATGGTTGGTCTTGTCGGTGACGACGATATCGTGCTTATCGATTAAGGTGGAAATGCTTCCCAGGTTGGTCTGGTATCCCGTGCTGAATACCAGCGCCGCCTCTTTACACACAAAGCGGGCCAACCGATGTTCCAGTTCTTCATGCAAGGCCAGGGTGCCGTTTAAAAAACGGGAACCGGAGCAACTGGTGCCGTAGCGTTCGATGGCCTGAATGGCTGCTTCCTGCACTCGAGGGTCCTGGGTCAGCCCCAGATAATTGTTCGATCCAATCATGATCACTTCCCGACCGTTCATCCGCACGCGTGGGCCGTAATTTTCTTCTATGGGCAGAAAGTAGGGGTAGATACCATGTTCCATGGCTTCTTTTGCACGTTTAAAGTCCCGGCACTTCTGGAATACGTCCAACGTTGGCCTCCTCTTGCTATGACCTGTTTGAAAGAACATGAAATTAAGAAAAAAATGTCTTTTTTCAAATAAAATGGAAAAAGATTTGATGGTTCCGGATGGGGAGGCGATGTTTCGGGAAATCCGTCGGGTGGGAAATTATACCGGCCTGCGTCCGGCAAAAGGCCTCCAAGAGGCGGGAGGATTAGTTGAACAGTCCTTTCAGGACTTCGCAGGTGGCCTGTCCCCGGCCCATGGTGTAGATGTGTAGTCCGGGTACACCAAATTCGATCAGTTGCTCGCATAGCTCGATGGTTTGGCGGATGCCCACCCGCCGGGCCGCTTCGCGGGTCCTGGCCGCCTCCATGGCCTCCACGATGGGATAGGGAATGGATACATGAAAATCCCGGGGAATGGAATGGAGCTGGGACAGACGGGTAAGGGGTTTAATGCCGGGCAATATCGGTACCTGGATGCCCACGGCTCGGGCCTTTTCCACAAAATTTCGAAATACCGCAAAGTCAAAAAACATCTGGGTGATGATGTAATGAGCGCCCTGATTCACTTTGTGTTTCAGGTGGTGCAGATCCTTTTCAAAATTGGGAGCTTCGTAATGTTTTTCGGGATATCCCGCCACACCGATACAAAAGTTGGTCGGCTGGGCGTCTTCCAGCTCTTCCAGATAAATCCCCTCGTTCATGTTGGCGATCTGGCGAACCAGCTCGCTGGCATAGCGGTGACCGTCCTGATTCGGTATAAAATGCTTTTGCCCCGGCGGAGGATCGCCCCGTACGGCGAATATATTGGTTATACCCAGATAGTGCAGGTCAATCAGGGCGTCTTCGGTTTCGTATTTGGAGAATCCCCCGCAAATGAAATGGGGGACGGGCTCTATATGGTAGCGATTGGCGATAGCGGCGCAAATCCCCACGGTTCCCGGCTTCTTGCGTTTGGGGATTCGATAAATGATACCGTCTTTTTCCTCGTAGACCACCTGCGGTTGATGATAGGTCACGTTGATGAACGCCGGTTGGAAAGGGATCAAGACGTCCAGGGTGGCGTACAGCTCTTCGATACTGCGGCCTTTATCGGGAGGGGTGATTTCCAGAGAAATGATGGGCTTTTTCGATTCCTGAATGGCTTGAATGACATGCATGGATTGGCTCCCGCTCCCGCTGCTTTTAACCCCGACAGATGTTTATCCAGATTTGGATCGACACATTTGCAGGATACTTAAATCGTTGTACACGAATCACCATGCGTTATCCCTCCTTTCCCTTCCGCCGGGATGGATGCTGTCGCTGTTTTCGCCATCGGGCGGAAACGTTCCGAAATTGGCGAAGTCATTTCCCCGGTTTAACCATTTCCGTTTCGGGAGTGGTTTCTTCCCGACGGCTTTTTTCGCGCAATTCCTTGGGTTTATGGGCCAGGTTGCTTTCTTTTCCCGTTACCCGGATTCGCTGCCGCTCCAGAAACTGATACAACAGATCGCGTTCGATCAGGTACTCAAACTGTTTGCGAAAGGCTTCCACACTGATTCCCGCGGTGGCGGCGTATTTGGAAAGTTCAAAGGTATCTTCAAAGTCGGTCTTATTGAGTCGCAACATGTAGCGTCGGGCGATGAAGTAATATTCGGAGGTGATGTCGACCATGCGCACCCGGGTTTTCTTGGTGACGGGATCCAGGATATCCTTAAAATACAGGGGCACGAAATGGCCGTTCTGGATGGACACCATGGCGGCGTTGCCCCCTTCCAGGATAAACTGCGCTGCGGTATAGCCTAAATCGCGGGTGTATTCCATATCAAAGGGAATGGGGTCCGCGCAACGCAGTTCGTAGCCAATGTCTTTGGAAACAATGGTGATTTTAATGCCGAATTCTTTCAGGCGTTTTTGCACCTGTTTTTTCACCACATCCCCAAAGCTGATTTCTGCCAAGCGGATATGGCCGAAGTCGTCCCGCTCGGCGTGTTTCAGGGCGTGGAGTTCCTCGGGGTTCAGGCGTTCGGCCAACCCTTCGGCCAATAGGGCCACGCCGTCGGAACGGCCATAACTGAGCCGCTTGATGATGGAGCCCACCAGGATATCCACGATTTGGGACAGGGGGATGTGACCTTCGGGGAATTCTTCGGGAATGATGGTCAGGGTGGCGCCGGCGGCCTTCCCGATGCCCAGGGCCAGATGACCCGCCTTCCGGCCCATGGAGATGACAAAATACCATCGGGAGGTGGTTTGCGCATCCACCATCAGATTCTTGACGATTTCCACCCCCACGTGCCGGGCCGTCTGATAACCGAAAGTCGGTGTACCATGGGGCAGGTCCAGATCGTTGTCGATGGTTTTGGGCACATGCACCACCCGGATACGACCCGCCGCCCGCTCTTCAACTTTCATCGCGCTGTAGGCGGTATCATCCCCGCCGATGGTAATCAATTTATCGACGTTTAATCGAACCAGGGATGTCACCACGTGGTCCAGGGTCTCTTTTTTCTTGGTCGGATTATCCCGCGCCGTTCCCAGGTAGGAGCCTCCGCTGAAGTGGATGCGACTTACTTTATCGATGGTCAACTCTTTGATATGGTTGATGTCTCCATGCATGATCCATTTAAAGCCGTCCATGATACCCACCACTTCCACCCCTTCCAGGGCTGCCCGAATCGTTGCGGCACCGATGACGCTATTGATGCCCGGGGCCGGTCCACCACCCACCAGGATCGCCAGGCGTTTTGAAGTAATCGACATGGTGACCTCCTTTTTCCCAGATGATTGTCCTCTTCTTGAAAGCGAAGCTAAAAATAGCATGGATTTATTTGGAATTCAACAGCTAATTTGCCGGGAAAAGAAAGAGTATGCATGGTGGGTCGCACGGGTTGGGCTGCACTTCCAGGGCCCGGGCGGGGGT
>WFTQ01000018.1 GCA_015485355.1 bacterium
ACTTTGAAATGGGCCTGTCGACGGGCGATTGAGACGTTAAGAAAGCTATGTAGCGCTGATTGCTAACAGCTTTGAAATGGGCCTGTCGACGGGCGATTGAGACCCAGCCCGAGCATCTCCCAATCTCCATAACACATCACTTTGAAATGGGCCTGTCGACGGGCGATTGAGACTGACGAGGAGAAAATTTCCTATTATAAGCATTAATTATCTTTGAAATGGGCCTGTCGGCAGGCGATTGAGACGCGCACTTCTCGATCACCTTGAGGACTGCTTCCTTATACTTTAAAATGGGCCTGTGGTTGAAGGCGGATGCCCGACATCCCCAACAACCCGGGGAACCGATAGCGAGGAGACGATGCCCACCTACGCCATGCGTAAATGGTTACCCGAGGGGACTCCTTGCCCGGGATTCCAGCAACACCATCATTCTTTTTTCTTTTGCCTTAATGCTTTTGCCTTCACAGGTGGGTCGACGGTCAATCGGTCCGGCGGGAATCCGGTCCATCCCCCCGGCACCCGGAGAGAACCAGGGATGGTAAAACACCCGACCCATGGCAATCCCCTGCACCGGAGGACGATCCAACCCCATCCCGGGGCCGGGGGCATGCTCCTGAACCGACCAATCCGCGGTCATTCGGCCGTTTTCGCCGGCTGAGAAAAAAGGCCCGGCTTTCCCGGATATCCATACCCCTCTCCGTTCCCCCCTATCCCCCAGTGACCATCATGATTCACCCCCACAATCCGGACATACCTTCCCGGTGGGGCCTTGCGGTGGTCCGGATCTCCACCGGATGGGAAAGCGGTGTCGCCGGTTAGTTTGGTAACACAAGCGCCGGTGATGATGATATCGAATCAAGCGTTGTGGTGGGTTTTCCCGGTCGTTCAGGGCGGTCACGGGGATGGGTTGTTGGACACCAGCGGAGATGCAACGAATACGGATCGGCATCAAAGTGCCCGGGTGACGGGGGGGGCGTTCGGTGATCCGGAAGAGCCGCCCCTAACAGTGATATCTTTCTGCAAAATCATGGCCGAGCCTACAGCGCATTAACCCATTCCCAAATTCACCACCCGCCGGGAATTCCGGAAACGAGCATGCCCTTCACCCGAGGCCGACGCCATTCCGGGTTGTTGGGAGGGACAGGGCCCGCGCTGTCGCAATCGACCAGGCCGCAAGCGTTTTTCCCCTTCCCTCCGTTTTGCTTCCCTATTTCAACACGGGCTCTTTTCACTTAAAGTACGGAAGGATGATCGGGTTAAAAAAAGCCCCCCTCCCACTCCTATGGCAGGGGCTGTGTGGTGGTAGGCCTGCGAAACCGGACTCTCTCCCTCTCGTTTACCCACCGGAACGGCGTGGGGCTTGACCGATCCGGTCCTCCCTGGATTGTCTGCGATAATATACTTGATGAAGGAATCAACGTCTAACAGTATGGTTTCAAAGTTTAACAGAAATGTTACATTTTCGCACCCCTTTCCTCTGCTTGCCTTAGTGCAGATGCGCAAAGAGGCACGCTTCCATCGAGGGCTTTCTAATCCTGAGCATTGGGTTCGACGGAGCAGACTCGCTCGAGCCCGCCGCTCCCGGTACGGCGGCAAGGGATCAAGTGACGGATGATTCAGCGTTTCGGTTTGCACTGCTTGAGGTACTGGGAGGGGGTGACACCCATCCGGGCTTTGAAGCAGCTGGTAAAATAGGACAAATTGTTGAATCCCACTTCGTACGCCACTTCCGATATCGAACCCACACCTTTGTCCAGAAGTTCCACCGCCCGTTGGATGCGCAGGCAGCGAATAAACTCTGTCGCCGAGGCATCGGTCAACGCCCGAATCTTTCGGTGCAGTTGCACCCGACTCAATCCCATTTCTCGCGCGAATTCCTTAACTCCAAAACGGGGATCGGCCAGATGCCGTTCGACCACTTCACACGCCCGTTTAAGAAAGCGCTCGTCCAGCGGGGTGACGGCGATTTCCTTCAGCGTCAGGGGTGAACTCTTCTTGAATTTTTCCCTCAATCGCCGGCGTTGCTCGATCAAATTCTGCACCCTGACCCGCAGTAAGCGGGTACTAAACGGCTTGACCACATAATCATCGGCTCCGATTTCCAATCCCTGGATCTTGCTTTCATCCGATCCGCGGGCGGTTAACAAAATGACCGGAATATGGCTGGTACGTTCGTCCAATTTCACCTGCCGACAAAATTCAAAACCATCCATTTCGGGCATCATCACGTCAGAAATGATCAAGTCCGGTATGGTCTCCCGGGCCATGCGCAATCCTTCTTGCCCATTACCGGCCTCCCCTATCCTGTATTGGGTTACCAGCACCTCCCGGATGTAGCGGCGCATTTCCGCGTTGTCTTCTACGATCAGCAAGAATGGTTTTTCCTTCCCGCCGGCTGCTTCGGAAAGGGTTTCGGTGGGAGAAACCCCGGCCAATGGTTCGGGATGACCGTTGCTGAGAGAATCCTCCGCCCGGTACTCCTCCCGAAGCAGAGGCATGGGCTCCGCTTCCAGCAGCTCTTCGGGACGAAAATGCTCCTTCCCCCTCAACAGCAGGAGGGTAAAGGTACTTCCCACACCCACCTGACTGGTAACGCGTATTTTCCCCCCATGGCGTTCAATCAATTCCCTGCACAGCGCCAACCCGATTCCCGTGCCCGGACTGTCCCCGTACAATCCACCACCCACCTGATAAAACCGTTCAAAAATACGATTCAGTTGATCGGGAGGAATACCGATACCGGTGTCCTTCACCTCCACAACAGCAAACTGCTGATTGTTTTCCTGAATCCATCCCACCCGTATGCGAACCTCTCCCCCACTCCGGGTAAATTTAAAGGCGTTGGATAATAAGTTGTTCAACACCTTTTCCAACTGTTCCTTGTCGGCGTAAACGTCCACCGGTTTTTGAGCCAGCTCGATGTTCAGGGAGATGCGCCGTTGCTGAGCCAGGCTTTCGAATGCATTGGCCAGTCCCATCACCATCCGGTTCAGGTCGATTCGCCGGACCCGCAACTTCAGCTGTCCGGCCTCCAATTTCGAAAGATCCAGCAGTTGATTGATCAGGGACAACAATTGCAGGGCATTCTGTTTCATTCTCCGATACAGCAAGCGCGGATCCCCTCGATATTCTCCGGAAAGGAGCTGCTCCAGGGGGCCCAGGATGAGCGTAAGCGGGGTACGAAAATCGTGGGAAATGTTGGCGAAGAAACGGGATTTGGCTTGATCGATTTCCAGGAGCTTTTCCTTTTCGATGCGTTGAATGTGGAGGTCATTTTCCAGGCGGACCTTATTCACCTCAAACCGCACCACCCCATACACCATCAAAAGCGCAACGATGATGTAGGCCAGATAAGCCCACCAGGTTTTCCAGGGTGGGGGGGCCACCCGAATGCGCAGCGCGATTCCCTCTTCGTTCCAGATGCCGTCGTTGTTGGAGCCTTTCACCCGAAACACATACACTCCGGCTTCCAGGTTGGTGTAGGTGGCAAAGCGACGGTGGCCGGCCATCACCCAGTCGTCGTCAAATCCCTCCATTTTATAGGCGTAGAGGTTTTTTTCGGGAAAGGTGAAATTCAAGGCGGCGAATTCGAAGGAGAAAACATTGTGTTTATACGAGAGGTGGATTTCGTCCATAAAAGCCGGTGCCCGGGGTAGCAGGGACTGGTGCCCTACGGAGACGGGTTGATTGAAGATCAAAAATTTCGTCAATACCACGGGTGGAACGTATTGATTGTCCCGAATCTGATCCGGGAAAAACACATTTAAACCCTGGGCGCCGCCGAAATACATCCGCCCACTTCGTCCCCGATGATAGGCAGCCTGATTAAACTCGTTGCTCTGCAGGCCATCGCGGACATCGTAATTGCGAAAACGCCGGGTTTCGGGATGAAAGCGGGACAAGCCGTTGTTGGTGCTCAGCCAGAGACGGCCTCGATCGTCTTCCAGAATACCGTAAATCACATCATTGGGCAACCCATCCTTTTCCCGAAAATGGGTAAAAGTCCCCCGCTGTCGATCCATTAGATTTAATCCTCCGGCGGTGCCGATCCACAGGCGCCCTTGGCGATCTTCGTAAATGGACAAAACGATGTCCTGGCTCAGGGTGGATACATCATCGGGATTGTGGCGATAACGAACAAACCGGTTGCGCCGGGCATCGTAGCGATTAAGCCCCTGAATGGTGCCCACCCACAGGGTGCCCTTACGATCGATATAGAGGGCCCGCACATTATCATGGCTCAGGCTGAGGGTATCCCCGGGATCATGCCACCATACGGCAAATTTTTCCTGCAAAGGATCGAAACGATTCAGCCCGTGGGGTGTCCCCAACCAGAGGAATCCGGCCGAATCGGCCCAAATGGCTTGCACCCGATCATCGCTCAAGGAATGGGGATGATCCGGTTGATGGCGCCAGTGACGCATTTTCCCGGTGCGGGGATCCAAGCGATTAAGTCCCCGCGAGGTTCCCACCCAGAGGTATCCATCCGGCGTTTCGGCAATGGCCCAGATGCGATTGTTGCTTAAACTGAAAGGATCGGAAGGGTCATGTTTCCAGACCCTGAACTTGCCCGTCGCAGGATCATAGAGATTCAATCCACCTCCGTTCGTTCCGATCCAGACCCCTCCCCGGCTATCCTCGTAAATGGCCCAAACGTCATCATGGCTGAGGGTGTTTTCGCTATGCGGGTCTTTGTACCAGTGCTCAAATTTCCGGGCATAGGGGCTGTAATAATTCAAT
>WFTQ01000019.1 GCA_015485355.1 bacterium
AATCGCCCGTCGACAGGCCCATTTCAAAGTTTGAGGAGTTAAAGGTTCCAGCAGAGGGGTGGGATAAGGTCTCAATCGCCCGTCGACAGGCCCATTTCAAAGCCAGGAACAATTCTTACGGAAAATCGACTCTGCTTTTAGGTCTCAATCGCCCGTCGACAGGCCCATTTCAAAGGCTGTGTGCGTTAATATTTTTGAATCCTTTTCTGTGTCAGGGTCTCAATCGCCCGTCGACAGGCCCATTTCAAAGAGGGATGTGATGAAAGCAATAAACTTCGCTATACGGGTCTCAATCGCCCGTCGACAGGCCCATTTCAAAGATTGGCTCTTATTCCTCTATCCGCTTCCATGTGGGAACATGGGTCTCAATCGCCCGTCGACAGGCCCATTTCAAAGAGCGGCCTCTGAAACCCTTGCCCCACAAGGCCTCTAAAGCCGATTGTCGAGAACCTCCTGTCCACTACGCCCAATATAATGGAATTTAACGAAATTGTCAAGTCCCGGGTCCTCCTAAAACATTATTTTTATTTATGTTGATGGTATGTCGAGAACCTCCGGAGCATCTAACCCATTAAAAACCAACGGGATAGACTTGATTTTTTAATTTGTGCCGATTTTCACGACCGATCCTCGACATCCACACCCTCTACAGATGAATGTAGGCTACCCGTAAGCGGCTCGCGGCCAGATTCCCCATACCCAGACTCTTCCGGGAACAGTCCCCGCAAACCGGATAAATGCGGATGCTGTCCCGTGCCCCCAGCTCACACCGCCGCTCCAGTTGCTCCCTCAGTTCCCGAAAGGCCGTCTGGGATAACTGACATTCGAATACCGATTGTTGCACCCGGTTTCCGTAAGCGCTTAAAATGGCGGCCACCCGGTGGCGCAGGCGATCATCTTCGATGTCATAGCAAACAATGTAGCGCATAACCTATCGCCTCCTGAAAGCCCGGTAACGGGAACGCTTGCCCAGAACAATCTGTTTGAGTTGTTCGACCTGTAAGGCCATTATCTCCCGATAGGTGAATTGGCCCTCGGGATGGCGCAAATGGATAGGCTGCAACAGCCGTTCCTCCACTTTCTCGATAAACCAGGCTTTGCATTTTTTAGGCAGCCGGTACATCCGCCCGGTTTTCTCCCCGAAGGGAAAGTCCTCGGGCCTTATCTGACGGCGCCGTACCAGGGTCAAGATCAAACGATCGATCAGGAAACGAAATTCTTCCTGCAAATCGGTGCTCAGGGCGCAGTATTGTTCCCGGGGCCGGTGGTAAATTCCCAGCCAGGGATTCAAACCCGCCTGCAATACGATTAATGTTAAGTGATGATACAAAATGGTATACCCCAGAGAAAGCAGGGCGTTGATGGGATCCGTGGGGGGACGTTTGCGCCGGCCCGGGAATCCCCATTCGGCTCCCAGCAACTGAGCAAAGGCACGGTAAAACAAGGCCGCCGCCCGACCTTCCACCCCCCGCAAACCGCTCAATGTGGTCTTGTTCTCGCAGCTATGAAGCAATTCCAACAAATCGTGAACCGTCTCCTCAATCCCATTGTCTTTTGCAAAGCGCAAACATTGACAGGCATTATGAATTTTCGCCTTTACCACTTCCTGGCTGAATTGCAGGGCGAATTCTGTATGGTGGAATCGTTGCATTTGATGCTGCCAGACCGTGGGTTGGATCATGCCGAAGGGATGGGCCAGGCCGATGGGCGTTCCCATAGAGGAACAGAAAAAGACGGGGATATTGTGTTTCAGCAGTCGATAAAGGGTGGGCATGCTGACCGGAATGCTGCCCAGGAGCACCAGAGATTGGATCGTCGGCAGGGGATAACGCACCGCGGGTATGTCGGAATCCCTACTTTCGATCCGCAGGGCGCGATGCTTTAGTCGGACCTGTTGGCGGTAATTGCCCAGGTAAATGGTTTTTCGTTCCGGGATTTCCACCGTGTGGGTGGAGCGCTCGAACAGGGACCGAAAGGTTTTATAGCGCGTTTGCTGGATGAACTCTTCCACCGTTTTTCCGGAAATGCGGCACCGGGCCAGCCAGCTGTGGGGAGGAAGGCAGGTCTCGTCCAGCAATTCCCAGCGGAACGGGGCTTCGGCGTCCGGTTTGGATTGTTCCAATATCACCGAACGGCAAAATAAATAGCCCAGGTAGTGAAACCCCTGATCAAAGTGCGTAATGCGGGTTTTACTGGCTTTCATCTCCAGATCCAGTTGGGCCAGGGCTTTCTGGGCGGCTTGTTGGGCCGCCTCGGCTTCTTCCCGGGACTTGCATACCACAACAAAATCGTCCGCAAAGCGAATTAACCGAAAACCCATCCGTTTCAATTTTTCATCGAACTCATCCAGGTAAAGGTTGGAGAGCAAGGGCGAGACCACGGCCCCCTGGGGCAACCCCTTGTGTCGGGCAATGCGTTGACCCTGAAATTCCACGTCGGCTCTCACCCACTGCCGTAACAGCTGCACCACCGGTTCATATGGAAACAGGGCCTCTAATTTCCGGAATAAAATGTCCCACTCCACTTCGTCGAAAAAGTTTTCGATATCGGACTCCAGCACGTAGCGATAACCTTCATTATAAGCAATGCGTAAGGCTTCCCGGGCCCGTTGGCGACTGTAATTCTTGCGGTAGGCGTAACTGCAATCTTCCAAAAGCGTGTCCAGGGCCGGTTCCATGAGGATGAGAAGAGCCCGCTGCAACCAGCGATCCATCAATGTGGGGACCGCCAGAGCACGAAGTTTGCCCCGTTTTCTGTCCTGGATAACGATCCCCATAAGCGGCTGGCATTGGTAGGTTCCTTCGGTCACCTGGCGGGCCAAATAACCCGCCCAGTGGTCGTAGTCGACTTCCAATTGGTCCAATTCCATGCCATCAATGCCGGGCATTTTGCTCTTTGCTTTCACCTTCTGAAATGCCGCTTCCAGTACCGCGGGTTGAATCATTTTATCCCGGTAGCTTTGGGCCGGACTCCAGAAACGGCGCAGTTCCGGGCACATGTCCGGTAAATCGTAATACCCAAAACCGAAGTTGATTTTTTCGCCGATATGCAGAAACTGCCCTATTAATAAGGGCAACAAAATGGTATTCAACGGCCCCTTGACCCAGAGAGTGCCCACCACCCCCCCATAGTTGTAGCGATATTTTTTCGTGGGTAATTCCACCCAGGTCAGGTAATGCTTTTGCAGGGTGAAATTGTCGGGGAATGCCGGGAGGTCGCAAAAGCGGGGTATGGGTGGATCGATGACGTTCATGTGCAGCAGATTGTTCAGGCGATCGAAGATCTTTTTCACCAGAACATCGAAGCGAAATCGCTGGCGGTCGTAACGGGTGTGACCTTCGATCTGGTCTTTGGCTTCCCGGTCTATCCACATCGGGGTCAACAATTGCATCCGGAACTGTTGAAGGTGCTTGCGGGCGATCCGTTGGGCAATTGCCGGTAACGGTAACTCCTGGGCATGAAAATGTTTGAAACGGACGGTTTTTCCCAGACAGAGCGGTCCGTGGTCGGACTGGGTGTTCCGATTCAAGCGGGCATGAATGCGGTTTAAATGTTGAGTGGCGCGACCGACCAGCACGATGCCGAAAACGTATCCTTCTCCGGGAGCATATTGAACAAACCCGTTTTCCACCGGCACCGGAACAACCCCAGGGGGTAAGTTGTGCCCCTGGTACAGCTCTTCGGGTTTGAATAGATGCAACAGCAACGAGCGAATCACATTGCCGTGAAAAAAGTGTTTAAACCGAATCGGTTGCTGAACCTCCAGTTCCACCCGAATGATGTGGATGGGGATGTCCAGCAATGCCCCCATGGAGGGGTGAGGTAGATAGTGGGATTCAGTCATCGGAAAACAATTTTCGAATTTATGAATGTAAGAACCGATTTATCTGCGAGGTGATCGAAGGTGTCGGCATTTCCTTCCCTCAGGGTGTTACAGTGCCACCCCCATTCCCGCC
>WFTQ01000020.1 GCA_015485355.1 bacterium
GTTTTGGATGGGACGGGTTGCCCGTAGCCCATAAATTCATTTGTGGGAAACAATGGCATTCCCCCAACCATTCCCCGTCCCCAAGGGGGGATGGGTTGAATACCGCCGATGTATTGCCGCCCGGTGAACCGTTTGTTCGATTGTCCCATCGGGGCGAAATTGGGGGTGGTGGGTTTGTTGTTTTTCCATGTTTGAAAATGTGGGCTATGGGCATCCCATTCCCATATTTGAAAATATGGGTTATGGGCATTCCATCGCTTCGCGATGGGTTTTGGACCGTCCGGTATTTAGATTCGTTTTGGATGGGACGGGTTGCCGTTGGCCTATCAATTTGTTTGTGGGAATCAATTTCCAACACAAAAACATTATCCAGCACTCTACACCCGAAAAGGGTAGAGTGCTGGAGGCGGTTAAGAAAAAAACGGTTATCGAAGTAGAATCATCTTACGGGTTTTCAAAAATTCTTTGGTGCTTAGGCGGTAAAAATAAATGCCCGAGGGGACCGGCTGACCCTGATCGTTTAAACCATCCCAGGTTACCTTGTAAAAACCGGCCTGTTGGAGTTGATCTTTGACCAGTGTTCGAACGCTTTGCCCCAGAATATTAAAAATTTGTAAAGAAACCCGGACCGATTTGGGCAGGCCGTATTCAATGGTTGTGGCAGGATTAAAGGGATTGGGAAAGTTCTGATTTAAAGTGAATTCTTTCGGTGCACCGGCCCATGGTTCCACAGCCCGGTCGATGGCGGTGATGACTTTCGAAGAAGCGATAATCGACACATCATCAATGAAAACGCCATCGGCATTCGAAGTGGAATCGGTTACAACGAGAAACCGAAACGTAAGCGGGTTAGATCCAGGTCCGGTAAATTGGCTGATGTCTGCCTGAATTTTCTCGAAGCGGTTGGTCCTTCCGGTTATTTCGTACACGGTATGCCAGGTGGCGCCACTATCCCCAGACGCCTGAATATACAGGTAGTCATTGGGTCTGAAAAAATACCGAATATAAGCCTGAATGAATGCCGTTTTGGCATTGGTTAAATCGAAATATTTCAGAAGGGTTAAAGAATCGCGTAAATTGTTTTCGTAACGTCCTACCGGGCTTTCGGAGATGGAACTGTTTCCGCTGTGTTTCTGTAGGGTGGTAATACCCCAGTTTTGGCCGTAGTCCCATAGATTATTGGGCTCTTCAAAGCCATCGATATATTCTGTGGTATCGGAAAACGAAAGGGTGTCCGAATATCGCAGATTCCGATTGGAGGAGGAATCCCGGACGGAAAAGTAATAGAAAACATAACCGGATCGAGGTTCATTTTCAGGCAATTGAAAAGAACCCTGAAACAGTTGATCCCCTAAATGGGTCATGGGGACGACCTTTTCACTCTGCCCCTGCCGCCAGTAGTGTAATTTTGCGCTGCTTGTGTCGATACCCAAATTATCCGTTGCTTTGATGGTCAGGGTGAATGTTTGTTTTAAATTAATGGTGTTTTTAAGGGGTTCGCCGATCAACTGGATGGTTGGAGGAATGAGGTCTGGCCCGACATGGAACTTATATTTGGGTAGGGGCAAATAGGTCCCTTTCTGGGTTTCGGCAAAAATGAAATAATAAACGTCTGTGGGATTTGCTTGGGCGGGGATTTCCCCATAATAAACACCATTGCCCTGGTGTTGCATGACGACTTTCGAATAGGGAAAAGTGTCGTGCGTGTTCCAGTATAAGATAACGGTGTTTATGCTGTCGATTGCGGAAGATATCTCGACCACAACGGGATAGTTGCTCATAGTATCCTCGGTGTCCCGAAGCGGTTGGTGGGCGATCTGGAATCCATTCAGCCAGTTGACCACTCGCGGCAGAACCACAGAACGTACCGCTTTCTCTACAATGGCCTCGAAGCCACCGAATGCGAAATAGACCAATCGATAGTTTCCTGCGTAACGGATGGCTCCGCTGCGTCCATTGGGGTAGTTGAAGATGGATGTGGAACCGTTGATGGGACGAATTTCGCTGGGAAATTGTTGATTGGATGACCGGCCGGGTTGATATACATGAAACGATAGCCCGTTTCCGATGGGGTCCGAGGTAATGCCGGAAAGTTCATCAAAGCTGGATTGGTCTGCCAGATAATCCGCCCTCAAGTAATTGTTGTAAAATGTTTTGGAGGCCCCGTTCGATCGCCCATACTCATTGGGAACGTTAGCCCCTGTGGGATCGGCAAGGTCCCATCCAATGTCTTGCCCGGATATAAACAGTCTACCACCATTATCCAGATAGTTCACGATCTCCGCTCGGTCTTTCCCATTAAGGCTGGGGAAAGTCCATTCACAAGACCAGATCACCAGTGGATATTTTACGAGTAAATCCTCGGGTAATTCCCGATTAACATGCTCCCAATATTCATACACAATACCCAGGCTGTCGAGCAGTTCCAGATAGTAATTTTCGACGTTGTTGTTGCCATCGTCATCGTCTACAAATAATAGGAGAGGTTTTAAGGCCATTTTAATGGGAATTTCTTGAGAAAATCCACTGCTATCGCTGAATCGGAGGGTGAAATGAACAAAGTGGGGATGCACGTCTTGAAGAATATCGAAAACAAGATCGTCATTCCGATTATGAAAAATATTTCGTCCCCCGGGAACGTCTCCCAGCAGGGCCTGGTTGTCTGTAAGGGTAATCGCGTAATCGGTGGTCAGCAGTTCTACGGTTAAGTTGGTTGCGTCGCCCCAGACATTTCGGAAATAGATTTGCATGCGGATGGTTTCTCCGGGTTCGGGAACCATGTTGCCGTTGCCGCCGATGGAATCGTTATAGGCAATCTCGATGATTTCGATCAATGGTTCGGCGGAGGTGGTGAGGGCCTGAAAGGCATTGATGCGCCCCGAGCCGAATCCTCCGGCGCGAATGTATTTGGGATTTTCCCCTATGGTACTGATATCGTCAGTCGAATTGATGATCTGATTGGCGATTTGATCGGGTGACCAATCGGGAAAGGCGCTCTTGACCAGTGCCGCCAGTCCCGCAACTAATGGAGAAGCCATGGAGGTGCCACTAAAACTGGCATAAGCATTGCTGTAATCGCCCGTGGTGCTGGGAATGGTACTTAAAATCGATTGCCCCGGAGCCGCCACATCCACGTAGGGACCGTAATAGGACCACGAGGTGATCTCATCGTTGCTTTGGGTGGCAGCCACCGATAACACATGGTCATACGAGGCAGGATAATGGGGAGGAGGGGTATCCGGAGGAGAATAGGTGGCGCCGGAGACGTCATTCCCCGCTGCCGCTATGACCAGGGCCCCCAGATCGTGGGCGTAGTTGATAATTTCCTGACCATATTGAGAAAAACTCCCTCCGCCCCAACTGCAGTTGATAATATCGGCCCCGTTCTCGGCCATATAAACAATGCCGTCGTAACCGAAATAGATACTGCGGGATTGCTCGTCCGGGGCATGCTTGGTAACCATAATCCGGCAATTCCAGGATGCACCGGCGATCCCAATTCCGTTATCGGTCACCGCGCTGGCGATTCCCGCCACGTGGGTACCGTGAGAATTGAATTTCTGGTCCGGATCACCGTCGGGTGTAATGTTGGAAACATCCGCCCCCACAAAATCCCATCCCAAGTAGTCGTCAACATAACCGTTGCTGTCATCGTCGACGTGATTGTTGGGAATTTCATCTTCATTGACCCATAGATTGGCTTGAATGTCCGGGTGATCCAAATCGACGCCGGAATCCACGATGCCGATGATAATGGATGAATCCCCTTTTTGAAGGTCCCAGGCCGCTTCGGCCATAATGTTTTGAAAGTGCCATTGATTGTTGTACCGCGGGTCATTCGGAACGGCGAACTGATAATGAATGGGCAAAGGTTCGGCGTAGATGACGCTGGCTAAATTGGTAAAATAGCGGGCCACCTCCAGAACGTCCTGGTTCTTGTCAAAGTAAAAGTAGCGAATGCGGGTCAGATCTGCGTGAGTGGTCTTCCGGGTCAATTTAGGGGTCGGGGGAAAAGGCGCATGAATTTTATGAACGTTAAATTTTTGTATGGCTTCGTTCAAATCGTTGAACGGAGTTTGTAGTTGTCCATTGTGCCGGGAATATTGGAATTCGGAGTTTTCCAGGCGCAGTTTCACCACGATCAAACCGGGAACGTATTGGGGTTCCTGAGGGGCACGGAAAGGGTTCGGACCGGGATCCTTGGGCGTAGTCGACGGTGGGGGGGTAGGAGGACGGGTGTTTTCCGCCGGTGCCAGGGAAGCCATCAATATTATCCCTATAAGAATTATACCAAACCAACGCATTCCACTCTCCTTATTTTATTTAGACCAAGGGGTATTGAATACCGATTCAACAAATATAATGAAGATTTTAAAGGGAACAAAATGTTTCTCTTTACTTTACATAATTTTCCCCGGAGCAATGCTTAACCCTCTGGTTACCATTCGGTAAACCTCGGTAGAAGAACGAACCAAAATGGAAAAAATGGTTAATTAATCGCTTGATTATCCGATAATGGGATAGTTAAATTATCAAGAAATGGGCGGGAGTAGCTCAGTTGGTAGAGCGTCAGCTTCCCAAGCTGAGGGTCGCGGGTTCGAGTCCCGTCTCCCGCTCCAACACTTTAATGTCCATCTATATGACTCGTATTGACAATTGTCACAAAAAGGTTGTAAGCATCCCGATATATTTTTGCGCGTTAAATCCCAAATATAATTTAGTTAGGAGGTTCAGAAATGAGACATTTGGCGATTGTTATCTTCCTTTTGGGGATGGGTTTTTTTTCCATCAATGCTCAGTATTATCAGCAGCTGAACAATTTTGGGGGTATTGATTGGACGGCGCAGGTGGTGCGTGCCACCGGTATAGGCGCCCCCAATCCCAACCTTCCCCCGGGGGCACAGCGCGCTTCCGCCATCGAAGCGGCCAAAGTGGTGGCGCTGCGGAATATTCTGCAAATTGTGAAGGGGGTGTATGTGAATTCCGAAACCACTGTTGAAAACATGATGCTGGCCAGTGATGTCATTCGCACCAAAGTCGAAGGCGTGGTCCGAAATTACCGGGTGGTCGATATTCGCTATGTATCCACCGGGGATGTGGAAGTGGACGTGGAGGTGCCTCTTGCCGCATTTTATGAAATCTTTTTAAATGTTTCCCCTCAGCCGGGGGCGACCGCGGCACCGGATGTATGTCCCCTCTGTGGTCAGCCCTGGCCGGAGGGCAAGCCCTACCCCCGGAATTATCCGGTTCCTTCGGCACCCCGGGGCACCCCGTCCCCGGCCGCTCGTCCGGGAGTGGTCTACAGTGGACTGATCATCGATGCCCGGGGATTGGGGGTGCGGCCGGCGCTGGCGCCCAAAGTGGTGGATGAAATGGGCAACGAAGTTTATGGAACCGGTAATGTCAGCCGCGAGTATGCGGTGCAGGTCGGTGTCGTGGGTTACGAAAAGGACATCAATCGAGCTCGCACCAACGAGCGCGTGGCGGATAATCCGATGGTCGTCAAGGCTCTCCGGGCTGCCGGACCCAATCGCACCGATGTGGTGATCCGCAATGCGGATGCACAGGTCATTCGTCAAGCGGCACAAAATTTAAATTTTCTGGAACAATGTAAAGTTATGATTATTCTCGATTAAAATGGGGGGAAGAACCATGCGCCGTCTTCTGAATTTTTTCGTCATCCTGGGTCTGATCGGTTTTTGGGGATGTGGAGGTGGGCAAAAGGCTCGCAAAGCCATGTCGGTAGTGGATTCGCCGGAGATTCATTACAGTCGGGGCAAAGACTTACTGCAAAAAGAAAAACTCAACGATGCCATGTTCGAATTTAAACAGGCCAACAGCCTGAATCCCAAATACGCCCCGGCCTACGAGGGAATGGCCTGGGTGTACTTGGAACAGGGAAATTTGAAAGCCGCCTTATCCGCCGTTGAAAAGGCCCTGGACTTGGATGGCAAATGGGCGTTGGCAAAGATTGTGCGGGCCAAGGTATATGCCAAACAGGGTAAGTTTGAAGAGGCCATCAAAGAGGCCCGGAAAGCCATCAAAGCGATTCCAAAATCCACGGTGCCCGATAAGCGCCGCGCCACCATAGAGGCCTATCTTGCCTTGGGTGATATTTACAAGGAAGCCGATCGCTATGACGAGGCTCAGGGCGCCTATATGAGGGTGCTGGAGATCGACAAGACCAACATGCGAGCCGATCGGGCTATCAAACAGCTGGCGGAGTATAAAACCGCCGTTTCCGGGCAACGCCCGGAGTTGCGAAAAATCGCCAAACAAAAGGCCATCACCCGCGCGGATGTGGCTGTGCTGTTTGTGCTGGAACTGCCTTTGGAAAAGATTTTCCGGCAGTCCAAGGGGCCGCAGGCGGCGACTTTCCGGCCACCCACCAGCAGTATTATGGGAAAGAAGAAAAAACCAGGGGATCAAAATCCACTGCCGCCGGATGTACCCCAAAATCATTGGGCGAGATCGTTCATTCAGGAAGCCTTGCAAAGAAACGTACTGGAATTATTCCCCGATGGCACTTTTCGGCCGGATGAAGAGGTGAACCGGGCCGAATTTGCCCGGCTTATCGAAAAGTTTCTGGTCCGTTATTGGAACGATGCTTCTCTGGAAACGAAATTCTTTGGCAGCGCATCTCCATTCGCGGATGTCAATAATACGAGCCCCATTTTTAATGCGATCATGTTGGTCTCCTCGCGGAACATTATTCCCGGGTATGACGATGGAACCTTCCGTCCCCTGGAGCCCGTTTCCGGCACCGAGGCCTTGAATATTATTCGCCGACTGAAAGCGCAGTTGTAATTCACCAATAAGTCAATAGGATGCGATCAATATGAGGAACACAATGCGGTTTTTCGTCAGCATCGGATTGGTGGTGGGGATTCTATGGGGAATCCCCCTTTTCTCTCAGACGTCGGAGTTGGAAAAGACGGTGATTGTGAAAGGGGTGGGGGCGATTATTGGTGGGGACGAGGCCAAGGCGGAAGACGATGCCATTGCCAATGCCCTCCGTATGGCGGTGGAACAAGTGGTGGGCACATTGATCCAATCCGATGTCCTGGTGCAGAATTACCAGGTGGTGGAGAGCAATATTTACAGCCAGAGTCGAGGGTATGTCAAATCCTACCGCCTGATCGACAAGCGCATGCGGGGCGACAACATTCTGGAAGTCACCATTGAAGCGGTGGTGAAAAAATCCGACCTGGAAAATGATCTGCAGGCCCTGGGCTTGTTGATGGCCCGCAAGGGAATGCCCCGGTTAATGATTCTGGTCGACGAAAAGAATATGGATCAACACTTTTATTCCTATAGCATCGACATGAACACGACCGAAACCGAGTTGATGAATCTGTTAATGGAAAAGGGGTTCACCTTTGTCGATCGCGGGGTCGTGATGCAGAAGTTGCGTCGGGATGCCGTTCTGGCGGCGGTGGAAGGCAATACCGACATGGCCAAGCAAATTGCCAGGGAAAGTGGGGCGGAATTGCTCATTGTAGGCAAGGCGTTTTCCAAACCGGCCTCCAATGTCCCCAGCGTGGTACGGCAGGCGGGTTTGATGTCCCTGCAGGCAACGATCAATTTACGAGCCGTCCGAGCGGATGATGGTCGGATCATTGCCACAACCAGTCAACAGGCCGCCGCCGCTCATATCGATCCCCTAACCGGCGGTACCCAAGCCCTCCAGAAAGCGGCCCGGTTGGCGGCCCAAGATCTGGTGCGCAAAATTGTTCAGGTATGGCAAAAGGATGTCTATGCGGGAACCACCATTCAAATCCGCATACTGGATGTGCCTTCTTATGAAGACCTGATCAAATTTAAGAATATGATCACCTCGTATATTCGCGGGGTGAAAAGTGTTTATCAGCGGGAGTTTACCGGTACCGTTGCTCTGCTGGATGTGGAAGTCACCGGAAAAGCCAGCCAGGTGGCAGAGGAACTTTCGTTAAAAGATTTCTCTCCCTATCATGTGGATATCTTAAACGTTTCTCAAAACTCCCTGGTGATCAAATTGAAAAAAGAGCCATGATGAGAACACGGTATTGTGTCCTGGGGCTGTGGGGGATTGTGTTGACTTCGTTCCTTTGGGCGCAGGGACTATCGGGCCTGAAAAAACGGGTGGCGGTACTGAATTTTGAAGATCGAAGTGGATACGGTCACCAGATCGGTTCGGGACTTGCGGACATGCTGGTGACTCAGCTGGTGAAGAGTGGGAAATTTCTTGTCGTAGAGCGGCAGGAATTAGAAGCCGTCTTACAGGAACAATCCATAGGAATGTCCGGCATGGTCACCTCTCAAAGTGCTGCACGGGTTGGAAAACTCTTGGGCGTGGAATTGATTGTTACCGGCAGCGTGACGGAATTTGGAGAGAAGGAGACCAAGATCGGGGGAGCCCTGGGGAGATTAAAAATCGGGGGTAGCATCTCCCGCCGAAAAGCCCGTGCGGTGGTGGATGTCCGTCTGGTCAATTCCCAGACCGGGGAGATTGTTCTTGCCGAATCCGCTGCCGGAGAAGCCTCTTCGACCAGTCTGGATCATGTTCGGTTCGAGGATATCGATTTTGGCAATCCGACCACCTGGGATCGAACCATTCTGGGAAAGGCGGCTCGAAAAGCCATCGAACGCTGCGTTCAGCTGATCGAGCAAGCCATGGCCGGTATCCCCTGGCAGGGGAAAATCATTAAGGTGAACCCCGACGGTACTCTGTATTTTAAGCCCGGTTCTCGCGGAGGAGTGCAGCCCGGTATGGAGTTTGTAGTTTATTCCCCGGGAGAAGAAATTATTGATCCCGATACCGGCTTGTCCCTGGGTAGTGACGAGATCAAAATCGGCCGGATAAAGGTTGTTCAGGACATTGGTGATGGTCGGGCCTGCAAAGCGGTGGTCGTTTCAGGCTCCGGATTTCAGGTTGGTGACCTCGTACGGGTGGAATAATGCGTTTCGGCCTTAGTTTCGGTGTCAATCGCCCGCTTATACGGCGGGCTTATTTATTTGAATATTGCGCCGTTTTTATTAAATTTCTCAGGTGCCGTGGGAATGCGCCGTCCGGTCTTTTTTGCGAGCATCTTTCCCGTTGAAGCCGGTGATTGGGTGTGTGGCGCTGTGAATAGGACCAAAAAACTAACAAACCTGGGCATGAAGTGAAAGGAGAACCTATGTGGAAGATCGTTCGACGTTGTTTTCTGCTCCCCATACTCATTGTGTTGATGTCCTTCATGCAGGTTGCGCGGGAACCCGTGGGTAAGATAACCTTCCCCCTTAACCGGGTGTTTGTGATCCGTGCTGGTACATCCCAGTTGTTAATGGCTCATTTCAATATGGACGTTTTTCCTGGCGATAAAATCGAGACTAAAAAAGAGAGCCGCTGCGAGATTACCCTGAAGAATGGGGATGTCGTCCGCATTGATGAGAATTCGATCTATACCCTGGAGGAAGTGAAAATTAGCGAGAAAGAGGTAAAGGCGGAGTCGTTTTTAAATGTGGGGCGCTTGTGGTCCAACATTCGGAAGATTTTTTCCAAGGACGACTATTTCAAGGTCAAATCCCCTTCTGCGGTGATTGCCGTACGCGGCACGATCTACCGAATCAATGCCAATCCGGATACCACTACCCAGGTGTATGTATACGATGGGGAGGTACAGGTACGTCCATACTCCCCGGGCATGGGGAAGGCGGTTCAACCCGGACAGCCGGCTCCCGGGCAGCCGCGCTCCTTGAAGCCGACCTACGTGGCCCCGCCCACCTATGTAGCCCCGCCTCAAGAAGTCAGCCTGGAGACGTGGATCGAAATTGTTCGGGCCCAGCAGCAAATCGTGGTGAAACCCGATGGCACCTACGAAAAGGCCGAATTTGATCCGGTCAAAGATGCCCAGCTGGAATGGGTACAGTGGAACAAACGGCGGGATGAACTCTTGCAACGGTAGTCCTGGAATCCCACCGCAATCGAGTCGAGGCGTGGAAAAAGCTTCCGCGCCTTTTTTAATGGGAACCTTTTGGCGCATCAAATTTATTATCCTTTAGAAAATCCATTGTTTTCCCGTTAAATTGTATGTTCAGAAAAGTAAGCCATTGAACCCGAGCAATGAGACAACCGATCGTAGCCATTGTGGGACGTCCCAATGTGGGCAAATCCACACTGTTTAATCGCATCCTGAAAAAGCGGGAAGCCATTGTCGACGATGTTCCGGGGGTCACCCGAGACCGGCATTATGCCCGAACGGACTGGAGCGGTAAATCTTTTATTCTGATCGATACGGGCGGCTATTTGCCCCAGGCAACCGAATTGATGGAACGGGCCATCCGGGAACAGGTGGAAATTGCCATAGAAGAAGCCGACCTCCTGTTGTTTGTGGTGGATCAGACAACGGGGGTTACCGATGTGGATCGGCAGATTGCGGAACGGTTGAAACGCACCGAAAAACCGGTGCTGTTGTTGGTCAACAAAGTGGATCACGCCAACCTGGAAGCCGAGGCCTATCAATTTTATGGTCTGGGGATTGGGGAGCCGATCTTCATCTCTGCCCTCCAGGGGCGCGGAATCGGGGATATGCTGGATGTTTTACACCGTCAACTGGATTCCCGGTGGCAGGAAGAGGGGCCCGATGACCGAATCAAAGTAGCGGTTGTTGGAAAAGAAAATGTGGGCAAATCTTCGTTTATCAACACCTTGTTGGGCGAAAAACGCGTGATTGTTACGCCCGTTCCCGGAACCACGCGGGATCCCATTGATACGCCCGTACGGTACAGATCACGGCGGTTTTTACTGATCGATACTGCGGGATTGAAGCGGAAAACCCGGATAAAAGAGAATCTTTTATTCTACAGTCAGTTGCGTACCATGCGGAGCATCGATCGGGCGGATGTGGTGGTGTATTTTGTAGACGCCACGGTGGGCCTGACGCGCCAGGATCTCCGCATCCTGGCCGAAGCCGTCGATGCCCGTAAAGCCGTCATTCTGGTGGTGAACAAATGGGATTTGATCCCCAAAGATGCTCATACCCTTGCCGAATGGGAGCAACACATCCGGAAACGGCTGGGAACGATGAGCTATATCCCCATACTGTTTATTTCCGTCCTGCAAAAGAAGCGTTTATACAAACTGATGGATATGGTGCTGGAGGTGTTTGACCAATATCATCAAACCATCAAAACCAGTGAGCTCAACCGGGTACTGTTGCCCATTATCGAGGCCAATAGTCCACCCGCCGTGAGGGGCAAGGAGGTGAAGATCAACTACATCACCCAGGTGGAAACCGCTCCTCCAAGGTTCCTGTTTTTCGGGAATCGCCCGGATCGGATTCCCACCAACTATCGCCGATTTCTGGAAAGAAAAATCCGGGAGCACTGGAAATTTAAAGGGGTTCCCATCATGTTGAGCTTTCGTTCGAAACATTCGTAACGGGTTTTGGGAGGGCCTTTGTTGAAGCGGCATCGAAACTGGATTCCCTTAAGTTTAATCCTATGCTTGTTTCTGCCGGGTCGAACAGAAGAGTGGGCACGGCTTCAGCAGCAAATTGTTCAGGAGCAGGCCTTTACTCTTCCCGAAGTGAATAAGTGCGGTTTCCCCTTGGTACTGCTGGCCCACTTTTCTCGAAGCCCCCAATTAGGGTATCGGCTTCAGGCGTATTCCCGGGCATTGCGGCAACAAACCTACCGCACCCATTTAAGCCCTTCCGGTCGATTCCTGATTTATTATCAAACCGAAGGCGATGATGCCATCCCGACCTACAATCTGGACGGAGATTCCCTGCCGGATTATCTGGAATTTGTGGCCTCGGCATTTGATCGCGCCTGGGAAGTGGAGGTAGAGCATCTGGGATTCCGACCTCCACCGGATGCCGATGGATTGCCCCGACCGGTATACCCGATTTATTGTCAGAACCTTTCGGGTACCCAGACCTATGGCATTACGTTTATAGATCAGGAAATTCCGGCGTTACCCGGACAGAACTATACTTCTCACATCGTTATTAACACCGATTTTTCGTTTGTCCATTTCCCTGCCGCCGGAGAGAATCCCATCCTGCGGGACAGTCTGGCCATCGCTGTAACCGCGGCTCATGAGTTTAACCACGCCTTGCAACTCGGCTATCATATTTGGAATCGGGACACCAGCATCCTGGATCCCGTTTTGCCGGATTTCTGGTTCATCGAAAGTTCCGCCACCTATATGGAAGAGGTCGTCGCCGATACGGTGAACGATTATTATCAATACCTCCCTTATTACATGCGCACGCTGGAGATGAGCCTGTTTCAAATCCCTTCTAACAGGACGGAATGGATTCGGGTATACGGTCAAGTCTTATTCCCGATTATGCTGGGGGAAGTTTTTGGTGCTTCCATTATTCGGGAAGTGTGGGAAAACATTGTAGAGGCCGAGGCCATAATCGCCCTGGATCGGGTATTGAAACAGAAACGCTCCTCCCTGTGGCGGGAGTGGCAACGCTTTGCCCGGTGGCTTTATTACACCGGAAGCGCCGCTTCGGTTAACCGTTTTTTCCCTGAGGCCTCTTATTATCCGTCGCCCCTTTTTACCCAAACGATGGACCTGGATTCCGTTTTTGCCGATCGGGATACGCTGGTTTACGGACAGGCTCCTCCCATGTCCTTGCACTATGTCCGGGTACCGGTTCAGTTTCCGGGCCGATACTTTTTGATTTTGCAGTTTGGGGCCGCCTCCGCATCGTTGGGGGGGGTGTTGTTTCAGCCCCAATGGCAGCCGATGGCCAACGAAGAATACGTGATGGGCCGGTTGGAACAAAAGGGGGAATTTCATCTGGCGGTGCTGGGGGGCCCCTGGACGTTTCTGGCGCCGGATTCTACGGTGGCGTTTTGGCTGTTGGGGGGGCGTGTGATAGTGAAGGATCGATCCAGGGTTCGCATATATCCCCGGAAGTGGAGCCCTCAACATGCCGCCCCCGGTATTACGTTTTTAAATTTACCTCAAAACGCCCGGGTGGAAATCTTTTCGGCGGATGGGGTTCGGATTGCCGCATTTCGGCCCGACCGACCCATTTACCTCTGGATCCCCCGGGCGCCTTCGGGAACGCTTCTGGGCAGTGGTGTCTACCTCTTTCGGGTCGTGGCGGAGGGGTTTCAGCAACAAGGCAAATTCCTGATTGTTCGGTAAAACCGGGGTCTTGCCAGGCGTCGGGGATTTGTTCCACCACTCATCTGCTCGAAGGAGGTTGCCGATTTTTTCCTTTTGACATTCCCCCGGCCATACCATAAATTGATATTCCAGAAAAATAGAAATCTACCATGTCCTATCTGACAACGTCGTTACTGATCGGATTTTTGTCGCTGGATACCACCATTGCTTTTCAAATGCTTTTGTCCCAGCCGTTGTTTGCCTGCCCTTTAATCGGATGGGCATTGGGAAACCCCCAACTGGGGTTTGAGATCGGGGTGATTTTGCAATTATTGTGGATCAGCATTATTCCGGTGGGAGCCATCAGTTTTCCCGAAGGCAATATCGCCTCTATGATCGTGGGCGCGGTGGTGATCTATTTTGATCATTTGGGTTATCCCAACATCATCTTTACCATTGCCATTTTACTGGGAATAGCGGCCAGTTACGTGGGCGATCGGTTGACCGTGCTGGATCGTAAATTTAATGGATACCTGTTGGAGGTGGCCCTAAGCGCGGCGGAGTCGGCCAATTTACGGAAGATCGTGCTGGTCGATTTTTTAAGCATCGGCTTTTATTTCGTTTTAATGGTTGGTTTTACTTTTGTCATGCTCAATGTTGCCGATTGGTGTATTCAGGGGTTGTCTCCGGTATTCAGCGAAATGCTGGACCGTAAACTGCAATTTGTAAAGCCCGCCGTGCTGGGCATCGGTTTCGCTTTTACCGGAAGACTGTTTTATCAGATATTGTTGAAAAAGAAAGCCAATCCATAACGGAAACACAATGCCCCGTCCGGAACCGACAGAAGGAAAGGAAACCCTGGCGGCCCGTAAAATCCGCAAATGGGATTTGTTTCGGGTTTTTTGGAGAAGCTTTTTTGTGCAATCGGTATGGAATTATCGCAGTTTGATTTCCATTGGGTTTGGCATCTGTTTGTTCCCCATTCTGAAACGCCTGTATCCCGATACGCGCTCGAGAAAAGCCTTTTTGCTTCGCCATCTGAGATTTTTCAATGCCCATCCGTATATGGTATCGTATGCTCTGGGCGTCTCCATTCGGTTGGAAGAAGAATACGCTTCCGGGAACCTGCAAAACACCGATCGATTGGACCGCATGAAAGATCTTCTGATCAGTATCCTGGGGTCTCTGGGGGATCAGATATTCTGGCTCACCTTGCGCCCGGTTTCCTTGTTGGCGGGGGCTTTCGGGATATTTGTCGTTTCCGCAACGGAGTATCGACTGTTGGTTTTGGTGTTGACGTTCTTTTTGTACAATATACCGCATTTTTACCTGAGGTATAGAGGGATTCTGGAAGGGTACCAATATGGCATGGAAATTTACCGTTGTTTTCGGGAGGGGCGTTTCGAAAGGCTTAAGCAGGCCTATTTATATCTGGGCGGGGCAATCTTTTTCTTATTTTTAGCGGTTTTATTGTTTAAATTTCAAGCTGGACCCAAGGCATGGATCCTGGTATTTGTCGGTTCGATTGTATACGCTTCCATTTTTTATAAATGGAGTCAAAATTTTTATTTTACCAGCTTTTTTACCATATTATTTTTTATTATTGTCGGGTTCATTTTTCTATGACGTTTCAGGGGAGTATGATTAAGAAGATTTTCAAAATAAACAACCAATACGGATTACACGCCCGGCCGGCGGCCCTGTTGGTGAAAACGGCGGGCCGATACGCATCCGATATTCGAGTGGCCAAAGATGGGTATGTGGTCAACGGGAAAAGCCTGATGGGAGTCATGACCCTGGCGGCGGAGCCGGGTAGCGAGATCGAAGTGATAATTGATGGAGAAGATGAACAAGAAGCAATGGAGGCGATCGAGGAGTTGATCCGTAAAAATTTTTTCGAAGAGTAACGGGTATTTGATCGTTAAAATCGAATTTGTTATGGCCGATCGAGAAAGAGATATGGTTCTGGAGGGGATACCCGCATCGCCGGGCATAGTGATCGGGCCGTGTTTTTTATATCAGTATCGCCGCATGGAACCGGAACCCCGGCGCATTTCCGAGAAAAAAGTCAGAACCGAAATCCGCAATTTTCGCAAATCCATTCATAATGCTAAAAACTATATCAGAGAATCCTACGAGAAAGCCCGGCTTCAATACGGAGGGGAAATTCCCCGCATTCTGGAGATACAGCTGGAGATATTGAACGACAAGGTTTTTTTAGAAGAAATTGAACATCTGATCCGAAAGGAGAAATTCAATGCCGCTTATGCGACTTTTCTGATATTTTCCAGTAAAAAGGAACAGCTGCTGCGGGTTTCCGATAATTACATGCGCGAACGGGCCCTGGATGTGGCCAATCTGAAATGGCTGGTGTTGGAAAATTTAATGGGCAGCCGGCGGCCCATTGTTTTACCTCGTCCCGCCGTTGTGGTGGCCGACGATTTGAGCCCCGCCGATACGGTGAATCTGCATCAGCAAAAGGTACTGGGCATTGCCACCAATAAAGGGGGAATCAATTCCCATACGGTCATTATTGCCCGGGCCTTGTCTGTACCCGCCGTGGTGGGGCTGGAGCGAATTACCGACCGGGTTCAAACGGGCCATAAATTGGTGCTGGATGGCTCCCATGGCAAAGTCATCGTGAACCCGACAACCAAAACCATCCAGGAATATCAAAAACGCCGAAATCTGTTTCTGTCTCTGGAGGAGGCCCTGATTAAAGAGAGCGTGAAAGAATCTCGCACCAGAGATGGGAAGCGTATTTTCATTCTGGCCAATATTGAGTTCGAAAACGAGATGAAACAGGTGAAAAAGGTGGGCGCCGATGGCATCGGCCTGTTCCGCACCGAGGGCATTTACATCAACCGGCATATGCTCCCCTCGGAAGAGGAACAAACCCGGATTTATTTGAAAGTGGCCCAGGCAATGTATCCCAAGCCGGTAACCATCCGCACCATCGACATCGGCGGGGATAAAATCTTTCCTCATATTTTTGTGGGACAGGAACCCAACCCGTTTCTGGGTTATCGAGCCATCCGCTTTTGCCTGGATCATGCCGATTGTTTCATCTCCCAGCTGAGGGCCATGTTGCGTGCCAATGTAAAGGGCAACGTGCAGGTGATGATCCCTATGGTCAGCAGCTTGGAGGAAGTCTACCAGGTGCGGGAGTTGTTCGAAAAGGCCAAACAAGACCTGGAGCGGGAAGGCATCCCGTACGGGAAAGATACCAAGCTGGGGATTATGGTGGAAATCCCTTCGGTCGTTACCCTGGCAGAGGCGTTTGCCCGGGAAGTGGATTTTTTCAGCATCGGTACCAACGATCTGGTTCAATATACCCTGGCCGTAGACCGCAGCAACGAGCATGTAGCCTATTTATATTCACACTTTCACCCGGCGGTTCTGCGCTTGATTAAAGAAACCGTGGAGGCCGCCCAAACGGTGGGCATACCGGTCAGCATGTGTGGGGAAATGGCCGGCGATCCCGTCGCGGTGCCCGTTCTGATCGCCATGGGGCTGGATACCTTGAGCGCCGCCCATGTCATGATCCCGGAAATGAAAAAGGTCGTGCGCCAACTGACCCTGGCCGAATGTCAGGCCGTATACCAGGAAATTCGCCCTTTGAAAACGACCCGGGAAATTAAAAAGACTCTGGAAACGTTTTTCTCCGAAAAATTTAAAGATGTATTTTATGGCTGATTTCCGACAGGGATCGATGGTTACGGGTCGAAGCAGGCAACCGCTCGGCAAACGGAAAGGAAAAGAAGCTCCCTGCCCCGCAGGCGATGCCCGGGATAGGACAGGGGGGAAGAAGATCCAGGTGTCAATATAAACGAAGAAAGGGACCGACCTATGCTTGATTTTGATCGCTCCAATTTTCTGAGGTTTTTGAATGAATTCCCGGCTCAATTGACCCGGGCGCGGGAATTGGTGAAAGCGGTTCAGCCCCGGTTGGAGGTTTCTCGCATACGAAACGTTGTGTTTGCCGGGATGGGTGGTTCGGCCATATCGGGAGATCTGTTCATGGCTTATACGCTGGATGAATTGCCCTATCCCGCTCAGGTGAATCGGGAATATACCATCCCGGCTTATGTGGACCCGGGCACCCTCTTTTTTGCCACCAGTTATTCCGGCAACACCGAAGAAACCCTGAGCGCAACGCGTCTGGCTCTGGAAAGAGGGGCCCAGGTGGTGTGCATATCTTCGGGGGGGGAGCTGGAAAAGTTCAGTCAATCCAACGGGCTGCTGCACATCAAGATTCCCGGAGGATTGCCCCCGCGACAGGCCCTGGGATATTTATTCTTTCCGGTGCTGTTTCTGTGCGAACGGATCGGGATGATCCGATCTCGGGAAGCCGATGTGCAGGAGACCGCTCAACTTTTGAACGAGCTGCAAAGGCGCTTCAATCCCAATGCCAGTCAAGGACGGAATCTGCCCAATCACATCGCTCAATCGTTGTACCAGAGCATCCCGGTAATTTATACCGCAGTACCCTATTTACACCCCATCCCGGTTCGCTGGCGCAATCAATTCAACGAAAATTCTAAAATCATGGCCTTTAGCAACGTGTTTCCGGAATTGAATCACAACGAAATTATGGGATGGGAAGGACCTCCCAAAGTTAATCAATGCTTCCGGGTGATTTTACTTCGGGATGCCGAAGAGAGCGCCCGAAATAAGCAACGGGTCGAGATTACCAAAGCGATTTTAAGAGACAAAGGGATTCCCATTTTAGAAGTCTTTGCCGAAGGCAAATCCCGATTGGCTCGGATGTTTTCCCTCATTTATATCGGCGATTGGGCCAGTTACTATCTGGCCATGATTAACGCCAAAGATCCCATAAAGATCGACAGCATTACGCTCTTAAAAAAGAAACTGGCGGAATTGCAATAAACACGACCCGTTTCCATAAGAAAATTCCAGGGCCCTGGGATATTGTCTAACCGTAGGGGAGATCAAAGGGCCTGAAGCGTACAATCGAAAATTCAGGGAATAGACCCATGAAGGCGGTGATTCCGGTGGCCGGCCATGGCCGGCGTTTGCGTCCTCACACCTTGGTGCGTCCCAAAGTGCTTTTGCCCCTGGCCGGGAAACCCATCCTGGGTTACATCATCGAAAAATTGCTGGCCGACGGCATTGACGAATTGATCTTCATCGTGGGGCATCTACGGGAGCAGATCGAAGATTATGTCCGTCACTCCTTTTCGGTGAAGTCTCATTTCATCCATCAGGAGGAGAAGCTGGGGTTGGCCCATGCGGTGTTCTTGGCCCGGGAAGCGATTCAACCCCAGGAACCGTTTGTCATTGTGCTGGGAGACACCATCTATGATGTGGATTTACGGTCGATCTTTAAGAGCGAGTTTAGCGCACTGGGGATTAAGGAAGTGCAAGATCCCCGGCGCTTTGGCGTGGCCGTGCTGGACGAATTCGGGTTTGTAAAAAAAGTGGTGGAAAAGCCGGAACGCCTGATATCCCGGCTGGCCCTGGTGGGCATCTATTTCATTCGCAGGGCGGAACGCCTCTTTGACGCCCTGCAGCAGGTGATGGAGAAACAGATTATGTTGAACGAGGAGTATCAGCTGGCCGATGGTCTGCAATTGATGATTGAAAACGGTGAGCAAATCATCGTGTTTAATGTGGAAGGCTGGTACGATTGCGGGGAAAAGAAAACCCTTCTGGAGACGCATCGAACCATTTTGGAAAAAAATCCTCCCCGGGCCCAAGGGGAATTCCTGCACAGCAGCATCATCGAGCCGGTGTATATTCATCCCCAAGCCCGAGTGGCTTATTCTGTTATCGGTCCCTATGTGAGCATCGATAAGCATTGCCGCATCCACAATGCGGTCATCCGGGATACCATTATCGATCACAACACCGAGGTGCAGAATATCGTGTTGTCCCACTCGATCATCGGGCATCATGTACGCCTGTGTGGAACGGCGCAGAATATCAACGTGTCCGATCATTCCGAGATCGAGAACATCCGGTAAGAAGGCCGGGGAATTGGATGAATGGGCCTGCGTTCATCCGGACGCGCTACCGGGGTTGTCGGATACGGGCAGCCGGGCATCGGGTAAGAAGACAAACGAATCGATAGCGAGGAGCAGATATGAAGACTTATCTTTTTTCGTCGGAATCGGTTACCGAAGGGCATCCGGACAAAATCGCCGACCAGATTTCTGATGCGATTCTGGATGCCATTTTAAGCAAGGATCAGTTTGGGCGAGTAGCCTGCGAGACGTTTGTGACCAATGGTCTAGTGATGATTGGAGGCGAAATTACCACGGAGTGTTACGTGGACATTCCTCAGGTGGTCAGGGAAGTGATTCGGGATATTGGGTATACCGATCCGCATTACGGTTTTGACTACGAGAGCTGCGCCATATTAACCAGTATCAATCAGCAGTCTCCGGACATTGCCATCGGCGTGGATCGGGCCGGTGCCGGGGATCAGGGCATGATGTTCGGGTATGCCACGCAAGAGACATCCGAGTTAATGCCCATGCCCATCTTGCTGGCGCATCGCCTGACCCAGCGCCTGGCTCGGGTGCGGAAAGAAAAAGTGGTTCCTTTCCTGCGTCCCGACGGAAAGGCTCAGGTGACCGTGAAATATGACAATGGCCGACCGGTATGCGTGAAGAAGGTGGTCGTATCCACCCAGCACGACGAGACGGTGACCCGGGAACAGGTTAAAGAGGCCGTTATTGAGGAAGTGGTCAAGAAAGTCATCCCCCGGGAATTGCGGGCGGAAAAGATCAAGTACTTCATCAATCCCACGGGTCGCTTCGTCATTGGGGGGCCCAAGGCGGATACCGGCTTAACCGGGCGCAAGGTTATTGTGGATACTTACGGTGGGGCCTACTACCACGGCGGGGGGTGTTTTAGCGGCAAAGATCCCACCAAAGTGGATCGATCGGCTTCATATTTTGCACGTTACGTGGCCAAAAACATAGTGGCGGCCGGTCTGGCGGAGCGTTGTGGCATCCAGGTGGCTTACGCCATCGGGGTGGCCGAACCGGTCTCTTTGATGATCGAAACCTTTGGAACCCATAAAGTGCCGGAAGAGAAACTGTACCGGGCGGTGGAAAAGGTGTTTGACTTTACCCCGAAGGGAATGATTACCACCCTGGAACTGTTGCGGCCCATTTATCGGAAGACGGCGGTGTACGGGCACTTTGGCCGCCGGGACCCTGATTTCACCTGGGAAAATACCGACCGGGTGGAAGCTTTGCGCAAGCTGTTATCCTGAAAAGTCACGGGAGGTGGATGGGGACTGGTGTCCCTCCCGGCCTTCAAAGCCGCGTGTCCCTGCTGAACAGCGGGGAGGTGGGTTCGATTCCCACGCACCTCCGCTAAGGGGGTTAAGATTTTCGGGTCCAGGTAGAAATGGTACATTAATTTATTGAACCTTTATATTCAATGATCCTCCCTGTGATCTTAATATGATTGGAAACAGAACTAAAGCTGGGGGAACCTATTGTGAATCCGGGAACCATTGTGCGATGTCGCAAACGGGATTGGGTACTGTTGCCCAGCGATAAACCCGACATTTTATTACTTCGCCCATTAACGGGAACCGATGATCAGACTGTAGCCGTTCATAAAAGACTTTCTGAAACCATCAGATACAGTTTGCCGGATGAACGAATAAAACCTTCAGAATTTCCATTGCCAACATTGGGTGATTTATCCGACATTTCTGGTGCTCATCTTCTCTGGCAGGCGGCACGGCTTAGCCTTCGAGAAGGTGCCAGCCCATTGCGTTCCCTGGGAAAAATATCCATCCGCCCCCGTATCTACCAGTTTGTGCCGCTGTTGATGGCGTTGCGATTAGACCCGGTGCGGTTATTTATTGCGGATGATGTAGGCGTTGGAAAAACCATCGAAGCCCTGCTTATCGCGCGAGAACTCATGGAACGCCGGGAAATTCGACGCATGTGTGTGCTGTGCCCCCCTTATCTGTGTGAACAATGGGAAAAGGAACTGACCGAGAAATTTCATTTAAACCCGGTAGTCATTCGCTCTGGTACCATTAATCAACTGGAACGAAATGTTCCTGCGGAAAAAAGTATTTATGAATTTTATCCCTTCCAGGTTATCAGCATTGACTGGGTAAAAAGCGAACGAAACAAATACCAGTTTCTTCAGTTTTGCCCGGAGCTGGTAATTGTGGACGAAGTACATGGTGCAGCGGCAACGAATAATCGAAATAGCAGCCAACAGCAGCGACACGAGCTTTTACAGGAAGTCGCAAAGGATTCCAAACGTCATCTTATCTTACTAACCGCCACACCGCATAGCGGCATCGAAGCCGCGTTTCAGTCATTGTTAGGTCTGTTAAAACCGGAATTTAAGAACTGGGAGGTAGCAAAGCTGGATGAATCTCGACGGGTAATATTAGCCCGCCATTTTGTGCAACGGACAAGAAGAGATATTATCCACGATTGGGAAGGTGAACACTGTTTCCCCAAACGGGAGTCCATAGATGAAACTTATGAACTATCAAAAACCTACCAGGAGCTTTTTCACCAAACCTATAGTTTTTGTTCCGAAATTGTGCGCAGTGGCGTGCGGCTGGAAAAACGGAAACGTCGGGTTCGGTATTGGGGAGCACTGGCTTTATTGCGCAGTGTAATGTCCAGTCCAGCGGCTGCGGTTGCGGCCCTGGAAGCTCGCGAAGAACGAATATACGCTGGAACTGAAGAGGAAGAATTCGCTCCATTCGTATTTGAATCCGATCAGGAGCGCACCGATGATGGAACACCCACACCCCCGATTGATGCCGCGCGACTGGAATTGTTGGAATCCGAACGGCGACGAATAAGGCGCCTGTCCAATGGGGCCAAAAAGTTACTTGAAGATCTTCAAGATGATGCAAAATTGCTGCGAAGTAAGGAAATCGTAACCCAATTGCTTCGGGAAGGGTCCAATCCGATTATCTGGTGTCGATATGTGGCAACAGCCGAGTACGTTGCAGAAAAATTGCGTACCATGTTACCCCCTGAAGTCCAGGTGATCGCCATTACTGGCCAGATTGGTGACGAGCAACGCCGCGTTATGATAGAAGAAATTTCTACGGAACGCCCACGCGTACTGGTTGCCACGGATTGTTTAAGTGAAGGCATCAACCTGCAGGAAAAATTTACCGCGGTGTTGCATTACGATTTACCCTGGAACCCCAATCGCCTGGAACAACGGGAAGGCCGGGTCGATCGCTATGGCCAAACAGCTCCCAAAGTGAAAGCCATTCGGTTTTATGGAAGGAATAATCCAGTGGATGGGGTGCTGATTGATGTGTTGTTGAACAAAGCCCGGGAGATTCACCGAACATTGGGGACTTACGTACCGGTGCCCCAGCAAACGGAAAGTGTTACAGAAGCAGTGTTAAATGCACTGTTTCTTAGAAAACAACAGTCGCTGGAAACCCAGTTAACGCTGGATCTGGGATTACCGGAAGTCGAACATCTGCACCGAAGGTGGGAGCAGGATGCAGAGCGCGAGCGCATTAATCGGACACGGTTTGCCCAGCGGGCCATTAAACCGGCTGAAGTGAAAAAAGAATTGGAAGCGGTGGATAGCGTATTGGGTGATCCAGACGCCGTTAAGGAATTTGTCCTGACAGCCGGACAACGCCTGAATCTGCAGATTGTCCAGGAAAAGAAAAATCCCCAGGTGTACCGAGTGCGGATATCCCCTGAAGCAACGTTTGATTTACCGGAAGTTGTAAAACTGGCATTGCCCCGGAGCAAAAATGCTTACTGGAGGATTTCTTTTGTTTCCCCAACGCCAGAGGGGGCAGAATATCTGGGGCGCAATCATCCGTTCGTCTCCACCCTGGCGCGATTTCTTCTGGAAGATGCCCTGGAAAAACACGGGAAGGCCACGGCAGCACGGTGCGGTGTTATTCGGACCAGAGACGTTCAGCAACTGACTTATCTTCTGTTGCTTCGCGTTCGTTATCTGATTGAATTTCCCCAAAAAGCGCCATTGCTTTCAGAAGAAGTGTTGGTTTACGGATACGTACCGACCATCACGGAAAAACCCAACTGGTTGGAAGAATCCATGGCTTTGCAATTGTTAACAAAAGCACAGCCCAGTGCCAATGTTCCAATGGGTGAAAAGCGGGAATTGATCCAGGAAGCATTGGAGCAGTGGGAAAAGTTGCAGGATTTCATTAACCTGCGGATTCAGCGGCGGGCGCAGGAACTGGAAAGGCGACATAAAAATGTTCGAAAAGCCGTTTCGCTGCGTGTTCGGGAGCTAAAGGTAATTCCCCAGTTACCTCCAGATTTGTTGGGAATATTGTGCTTGCAACCACAGGTAATGTGATAATTAGGAAGAAACGATAGAGAAATCCAAACTGTGAAAGAGTTGCCAGCAATTCGCATTGAAGGCGGTTTTTTTGCCCCGGATTTACCAACGCAGCTATTAAAGGGTGAACTCCCCGGACAAAAACCCGGTGATTTTGGGCTGGAGGGTCGTTGGAATTTGAAGGATGAAATTGCCGCTGCGTTTGCCGATGCACGAGCCTTGTGGACGGTGTTCACCCATCGTCTGGAACGGCTAAGCGATACAGATCCTGCGACCTCGGTTACCCGTGATGCCTGGATGATTCCTTTCCTGGGGTTGTTGGGATACGAATTGCGCTACAATTCACGCGCATACCAGGTTGGTAACCTTTCTTTTGCAATTTCCCACCGCGCTGGCGAACACCCGGATGCACCCCCGGTACACATTGTGGGATTTCGCCAGGACCTTGGCCGCGTAGCCCCCAGTGGTCGTCCTCGCCTGGCGCCTCATTCCCTGATGCAGGAATTTTTAAACCGCACTGAACATTTATGGGGTATCGTCACTAACGGACGGGTTTTACGACTGCTGCGGGACTGCACCTACATTCGCAAACAGGCATATATCGAATTTGATTTAACGGAAATTCTGGAAGAACAACGCTTCCAGGATTTTGCCGTGTTTTACCGGCTGTTGCACCGAACCCGCTTGCCCCGCACCTACGAAGATGCCACCCGTTGTTTGCTGGAACAGTATTATCAGCACTCCTTGGAACAAGGCGGTCGCGTGCGGGAACATTTGCGCGAAGGCGTGGAGGCCTGCATTGTGCAACTGGCCAATGGGTTTGTCCGTCACCCGGCTAACACGGAACTACGCCAACGGTTGCAAGCAGGTCTGGGAATTTCCCCCACTTCATCCACGTCCATTCAGCCCCTCTCTGAGCAGGAGCTATATCATCAACTGTTGCGACTCGTATATCGCTTTTTATTCTTGCTGGTATCCGAGGACCGTGGGTTAATCAGTACCAATCCCGTTTACCGTCAGCATTATGGAATTGCACGCCTGAGTCGGTTGCTGGACAATCGAGCCAATTATACCGATCACGAGGATATATGGCATTCCTTGCGGGTACTCTGGCGGGTACTATCAGACGAAAAACTGGCCAAGTTACTGGAAGTGGCTCCATTGAATGGCGAACTGTTTGGCCCACTAATCTTCGACGACTGCACCATTCGAAACCGGGACTTTCTGGAGGCTTTCTGGCATCTGGTGTACTACCGGGAAAATCCTTCTGACCCGCCACGAAAAGTAAACTACGCTGCTCTGGATGTGGAGGAGCTTGGATCGGTGTATGAGAGTTTGCTGGAGTTTCATCCGGAAATTGTATTCGAAGGTCAATTGCCCGTTTTTGATCTCATTCAATTGGGTGCGGAGCGGCGAACAACCGGCTCTCACTATACACCCACCGAACTGGTAACCCCGCTGATTCAAAATGCATTGGAACCGGTGCTGAGGGAGAAATTAAAAAGCGCATCCACTAAAGAAGAAAAAAAAGCAGCCATCCTTTCCATTAAAGTCTGTGATCCTGCTTGCGGATCGGGACATTTCCTGCTGGCGGCCGCTCGACGTTTGGGCAAGGAGTTGGCGCGCATTGATGCCTGTGAAGAAGAGCCGGCTCCGGAGCGCATCCGGAAAGCCACCCGGGAGGTGATTGCGCATTTTATTTACGGGGTTGATAAAAATCCGCTGGCGGTGGAGCTTTGCAAAGTGGCGCTGTGGCTGGAGGGTCACGCCGCGGGAAAGCCGCTGACGTTTTTAGATCATCGCATTCGCTGCGGGGATTCGCTGGTGGGGGTCAGGGATCTGGAGGTCCTTCAAAAGGGGATCCCCAACGAGGCCTACCATCGCCAAGATGTCTCCAGGGCGCGGGTTCGAGGCCTCAAGGATCGCAACCAGAAAGAGCGAAAGGGCCAACTCGCCCTGGACCTGCATCGTACGCTGGAGGAAGATCTTCGGGCGTCCGCCACGGCACTGGAAGAGTTGAACCGCATCCCCGACGATGTACCCGAAAGGGTGTTGGAGAAGAGCCGGCGCTACACCCAGCTTCAGCAGCGCCTGGAGCGGGAGCGCCTCGCTTGCCACCTGTGGACGGCCGCCTTCTTCTGGGACCTTGCAGACGGCAACACCCCCACCACCGACACGGTGTACCGTGCCATGGAGAATCTTGCCACACTACGTGGGGACCTGATTGGTCGGGCGCAGGCCCTCGCGGAGCAGCACCACTTCTTCCACTGGCCCCTGGAGTTTCCCGAGGCGTTTGCCGAAGGCGGGTTCGATGTGGTGCTTTGCAATCCTCCGTGGGAGCGGATCAAGCTGCAGGAACAGGAGTTCTTCGCCACCCGCGACCCGCAGATCGCTAACGCACCCAACGCCGCCGCCCGCAGACGGCTCATCCACCAGTTGCCTCTAACAAACCCGCCGCTGTGGGAAGAATACCAGCAGGCCTTGCACACAGCCGAAGCCACCAGCCGCTTCCTGCGCGCCAGCGGCCGCTACCCCCTGACCGCCCGCGGTGACATCAACACCTATTCGGTCTTCTCCGAGCTGTTCACCCGCCTGGTCAACCCCCGTGGTCGGGTTGGCGTGGTGGTACCCACTGGCATCGCCACCGACGACACCAACAAGCACTTCTTTGCCCACCTCGTGGAAAGTGCTCGCCTGGCCAGCCTGTTCGACTTCGAGAACCGGGAGGCCCTATTCCCCGGTGTGCATCGCAGTTACAAGTTTTGCCTCCTCACCCTGCGGGGGAGCCCACCCCCCCCAACCCCCTCTTCCAAGGCTTTGGGAGAAGGGAAGAAAAGGGGCGAGGGTATGGAATTTGTTTTCTTTGCTACGCGGACGGAGCACCTGCGGGACGAACGCCGGCGATTCACCCTCACCGCCGAGGACCTGGCCCGCATCAACCCCAATACCCGCACCGTGCCCGTCTTCCGCACCCGCCCCGACGCCGACCTGACCCGCTCCATCTACGAGCGCGTGCCGGTGCTGGTGAACGAGCGCACCGGCGAGAACCCGTGGGGTATTCGCTTTCTGCGCATGTTCGACATGTCCAACGACTCCCATCTCTTCCGTACGCGGGAGGAACTGGAGCGGGAGGGGTATGTGTTGCTGGGGAATCGGTTTGTGCCCTCATCCCCTGGCCCCTTCTCCCACACAGTGGGAGGAGGGGAGAAAAGGGTAGGGGAAAAAACAGAATCTGTTCGCCTTCCCAGACCCAGCCGCGAGTTAATTGAGCGGGCGCGGGAGTTGCGGAAAAATGCAACACCGGCAGAGCGTTTGCTGTGGGAGTTGCTGCGCAATCGGCAGCTTCATGGGCGAAAATTCCGCCGCCAGCATCCCATTGGACGCTTTATTGCCGATTTTTTCTGCGATGATGCCCGTCTGGTGATTGAGATTGATGGCGCCGTGCATCGGGAACCCACTCAGCAGGAGCGAGATCGTCTGCGAGAAGAAATCCTGAAGCAGTACAACCTTCATGTGCTCCGATTTACCAACGATGAAGTGCTCAACAATACCGAGGCCGTATTGCAGAAGATTGCCGAATACGTTCTTTCCCATTCTTATAGCTCCACACCACCTTCCTCTTTAAAAAGTCAACACAATTTTCAATCCCACAATCCTTCCCCCTCTCCCGCAGCGCGGGAGAGGGGGTCAGGGGGTGAGGGTACACTCCCCCTCTCCCAAACCATTGGGAGAGGGGCCAGGGGTGAGGGCTACCTCCCCCTCTACGAAGCCAAAATGATCTGGCACTACGACCATCGCTACGGCACCTACGAGGGTGTGCGTTCCCGTTCCAGCACCCACCTGCCCACGCCGGACGCGGCCCAGCATGCCAATCCGGCCTTTTTGGTTCAGCCCTGGTACTGGGTGCCAGCAGCAGCGGTGGAGGAACGACTGGGGGAGTGGAAGCGCGGCTGGCTGCTGGGCTTCCGCGATGTGACCAACGCCACCAACGAGCGCACTGCTATCTTCAGCCTGCTACCACGGGTGGGGGTGGGAAACAAAGTACCCCTGTGGATATTTGATAATTCTTCGTCCTGTCTCGTAAGCTGTCTATTGGCTAATACTTGCTCCATGCCTTTCGATTACACGGCTCGTCAGAAAATCGGTGGCACGACCATGAACTTCTTCTATGTCAAACAATTCCCCATTCTCCCGCCCTCTGCCTACACGCCGGAGGACCTGCTGTTCATCGTCCCCCGCGTGCTGGAACTCGTCTACACCGCCTGGGACATGAAGCCGTTTGCGGATGATGTGTGGCGGGATGCCCTCACCCC
>WFTQ01000021.1 GCA_015485355.1 bacterium
ATTATATATCGCAACTTACTAAAAAATCGATGTTCTTTACAAATTCTTTAGTGCAAAGCCGATAAATTTAAAATTTTTAAAAATTTAGTATCTATTAATAGGGATGTCAAGCAATAATCTGCCCGATCGTTTCAAGCCCCTTGCCCAAACCCCTCGCCGACAAGGTCGGGAAAATCCGCTCTCATCCAAGAGCGCCTTGGTCCCGCCAACCGAAGATGACAACAGCAAAGCGCCTCCCGTTTCAAGGAGACGGTGTACAGTCGCCGCTGACAATCCCCGGTCGGCATTTTCCTCCCGCTTGCGGTTAAAATCCGGGCCCCTCACATTTTCTGAAAGCGTGACAGCCATGCCGGAACGGTAACCGGATTGTCATCTCCCGCGGCCTCATCGATGGCGACGTCGGTCCGATCACCCGCAACGTCACCATCGGCGGCGCCCACCGCCGGGCTTTCTTCTGGTCCGGACCAACCGCGCGGACCGTACACCTCACTCTATCCGCAGCGCTGAAAGGGAATCATGCTCTCATCATCTTCACCCCAATCGCCCGCCGACATGACATTTGTTTAAACGCCCTGAGCCCCCCCTTCGTTTTTACCCGAATCCGCCCTTCCAATGCTTCCGGTCTCGCCTTCCGCTCTCGAAAACGACCATCCGGGGCTCCAAAAATTCTCACTTTTTCATGGGCCAGTCCTTGACAACGACAAATTTTTTGATTATTATAGGCATCCATTTGTGATTCGAGGAGAGGTAAGGCGTAGTGAGTAAGGGGTTAGCACAGACAATCGATTCTTCCTTATGGATATCCCGACAGGGAATAGCCATTACCCTTGCCATGGCTCCTGCCACTTTCCCTTCCATTCATCGTGTCCGTCGTAGCATCCGCCGTAGACCCTAACGGGTCTACACTACTTTACAACAAACATACCGGCATATTGGTTTTTTTCAGGCGTTTGTTCGCGTAATTCCCGATTCGTCGGACATTTCTGTAGGAAATGTGTAACAGGGGAAATTCCCATGAAGTACAAATACAAGAAATACTATAAAGATTTCCTTATCCAATCCACAACGGAAGCCCACGTGCCGTGGGCCCAGCGAATAGCCGATCTACTGTCCGAGAGTGCCCGGGCGCGAGGTACCGGCATTGCCCGCCGGTCCCCGCACTACATTCGGGAAACGATCCGCTCGGGAAAGGCGATCATCGCCCTGCACCGGGATGGGCGCCTGGCAGGTTTTACTTATATTGAAACCTGGGATCACGGGTGTTACGTGGCCAACTCGGGTCTGATCGTGGTTCCGGAATTCCGGGGTTGCCAATTGGGTAAACAGCTTAAGCGGGCGTCCTTCACCCTCTCGCGCAAAAATTTCCCCAGGGCCCGTATTTTCTCCATCACAACCAGCCCTGCGGTCATGAAAATGAACACCGACTTGGGCTTCCGCCCGGTGCCGCTTTACCAGCTAACCAGCGACCAGGACTTCTGGGAAGGTTGCCGCTCCTGCCCCAACTACGATATTCTCCAACGAAACCGAAATCGCATGTGTTTGTGCACCGGACTCTTGTTCGATCCCGAGGAAACGAGGCCTCATTTCCCAAAACGAGGCTGGAAATCCGTTTTACAACCAACTCGATGGATGGAACACGCCCGGGCGTTGTTTCATGAAGGATTGCATTTTTTGAACCGTCTATAAAGGAGCCTTGCTATGCCAATGCCGCCTCTGCTTCAAAGAACAGCACCTTTCCCTTTTTCGCGGGGCCGGTCGTCTGCCAATCCCGCCGGGGAAATCAGAGCCTTTGGGGGCTGGAACGGAACCATAAACTTCGGGAGGTACTGATCGTGGCATTCTCTTCCCTTCGTGTGGGCATTGTAGGGGCCTCGGGATATACGGGTGGGGAGCTGATTCGGATTCTTTTACACCATCCGGATGTGGAGCTGAGTTTTTTGTACAGCCGCCGACACGGAGGAAAGCCCCTTTCCTGGTTGCATCCCGATCTTTTAGGCGACTGTGAAATGCGGCTTACCAATGAATGGCAACCGGAAGTGGATATTCTTTTTCTGGCCCTGGGACATGGCGTTTCCCGCTCTTTTCTGCAACATCACCCGCTGCCGGATTCGACCCACATCATCGATCTCAGTCGGGATTTTCGTCCCCCCTATGCCGATACAGGGTTTGTTTACGGGCTGCCGGAGTACCACCGGGAACGCATTCAACGGGCCGAACGGGTGGCCAATCCCGGCTGTTTTGCCACAGCCATTCAGCTGGCGTTACTCCCCCTGGCGGTAAACGGCTTATTGGACAACGACATTCATGTCCATGCCGTCACCGGTTCCACAGGGGCGGGAAAATCGCTGAAAGAGACCACCCACTTCTCCCGGCGGTATAGTAACGTGTCCATCTATCAACCGTTCCAGCATCCCCATTTACCGGAGATCGAACATACCCTGGCGCAGATCCAGCCGGAACCAAGCCGGAAAATATGGTTCATTCCCATGCGGGGAAACTTTACCCGGGGCATTTATGCCTCTGTTTACACGCGCCTTTCCTGCAGCGGAGTGTCATCCCTTTATCGGGAATATTACGCTCCTCACCCCTTTGTGCATCTGACGTCGGCAATACCGGATCTCAAATCGGTAATCAACACGAACAAGGCTATCCTGTATGTTCAGGAAAGCGGGGACCGGGTGCTGGTGGTGAGCGTGCTGGACAATTTGATCAAAGGCGCCGCAGGCCAGGCCGTACAAAACATGAATTTGATGTTCGGGTTACCGGAAACCCGTGGGCTGCAACTCAAAAGTCTGGGATACTAAACGGGGTCCAAGGGATGATTGCACCATCAGGATCGGAAGAAATCCTCTGGGTCATTAAAATCGGCGGAGAAATACTGGACCGTTCCAACCACCTGGAAACTTTTTATCGGTGTTTCGCCCGATTGAGCGGTAAGAAGATCCTGGTTCATGGCGGTGGGAAGCAGGCCACCCATCTGGCCCATCAGTTGGGCATTACCCCCACACTGGTTGACGGACGCCGCATTACCGATGCATCCATGTTGCGGGTGGTCACCATGGTATATGGGGGATTAATCAATCGGCGACTGGTGGCCCAATTGGCGGCTCGTGGATTTCTGGCAATCGGGTTGACCGGTGCCGACGGCAACATCATTCTGGCGCAGAAACGGCCTCCACGATCCATCGACTATGGTCACGTGGGAGATATTCAGAAGATAGAAGTCGCCCGGCTGGATTCCCTTTTGCGGCAGGGATATCTTCCGGTTGTCGCTCCGCTCACTCACGACGGCCAGGGCCGTTTACTGAACACCAACGCGGATACCATCGCCGCCGGGATTGCGGCGGCGATGGTATCGCACTATCAAACGTTTTTATTCTTTGCCATAGATAGACCCGGGGTGCTCCAACATCCATCAAAGGACTCCACCTTTCTACCCCGGTTGTCTTATTCAGAGTTTCGTCGGTTACAGGCGAAGGGAGCGATACAGAGGGGAATGATCCCCAAGCTGGAACAGGCCTTTCAGGCCCTGCAGCAGGGGGTGACCGACGTGTGGATCGGTCACCCGAGGGCCTTGGCCGAAGAACCGGCTACCGGGGCGTTGAGGGCCACCCGATTGGTCGCTTCGTCAACGGGCCCTTCTGTTGCACGAAATCGGTGAATCGATGGCCATGCATTGAATGGAAAGGAGAATGGGTGATGAGTTCGAAAACGATCGTCCTGGCCTACAGCGGAGGTTTGGACACGTCTGTCATTCTAAAATGGCTGGTCAACCGGGGTTATCGAGTGATCTGTTTTGTAGGCAATATCGGACAGCAGGAAGATTTCCGGGCCATAGAACAAAAGGCCTATGCCACCGGTGCCAGCGGGGTGTACATCGAAGATTTGCGGGAAGAATTTGTCACCGACTTTATTTTTCCCGCACTGCAGGGCAACGCCATTTACGAGGGGCGTTATCTAATGGGTACGGCATTGGCGCGTCCACTGCTGGCCAAACGGCAAATCGAAATCGCGGAAAAAGAACAGGCCTCTTACGTTGCTCACGGAGCCACCGGAAAAGGCAATGATCAGGTCCGCTTTGAACTTACGTATTACGCCCTGAATCCCGCCATCGAAGTCATTGCTCCCTGGCGGGATCCCGAATTTCTGGCCACCTTCAAAGGGCGCACCGATTTGATCCGATTTGCCCAAGAACAGGGCATTCCGGTTACGGCCACCCATTCCAAGCCATACAGTGAAGACGAAAACCTGATGCATATCAGTCACGAAGCCGGCATTCTGGAAGACCCAATGATGCGGCCGGAGGAAGCCATTTTCACGCATACCCGGTCGCCCCAGGACGCACCCGATCAGGAAACGGTGGTGGAAATCCACTTCCGGGACGGCACCCCGGTTGCCTTGATCGACCGAACCCATGAGGTTGTGAAGGATACTCCCCTGGAATTGTTTATTTATCTGAACAAGCTGGCCGCCGAAAACGGCATCGGTCGGGTGGACATGGTGGAAAATCGCTACATCGGGATCAAATCCCGGGGCATTTACGAAACCCCCGGGGCCACGGTGCTCTGGACGGCCCATCGGGACCTGGAAGGTCTGGCCATGGATAAGGAAGTCATGCATCTGCGGGATATGCTTGCGCCTAAATTTGCGGAGTTGATTTACAACGGATACTGGTTTTCGCCGGAAATGGATTTCATCCTGAGCGCCTTCCGCAAAAGCCAGGAATCCATCGATGGGCGGGTTGTCCTTTCCCTGTATAAAGGAAACGTACAGGTGATCGGGCGGGAATCTCCGACCTCGCTGTACGATCGAGAATTGTCCAGTATGGACCAGGAAGGCGGCTTTGACGCCACCGATTCCACCGGCTTCATTCGCATCCATGCGATTCGTTTAAAGGCCCATTACCTGGTGCTGCGCAAAAAACAACCCTATGACTGGCGAAAAAACACAGGAGTGCTTCAATGAGATTATGGGAAAAAGGCATTTCGATTGATCAAAAAATATTGGCCTTTACCGTGGGGGAAGACCCTCGATTAGATCAAGCGCTGATTGTCTACGATTGTCGAGCCTCGAAGGCTCATGCCCGCATGCTGGGAGCCGCAGGCATACTCACGGGCGAGGAGGTGGATGCCTTGTGCCGGGTGCTGGAGGAGATTGCCGCCCTTGCCCGGGAAGGTCGATTTTCTATTGACACCGTGCATGAGGATGTCCACACGGCCATCGAACATTATCTCACCCAAAAATTGGGCGACACCGGCAAGAAAATTCACACCGCCCGATCGCGAAACGACCAGGTCGTTACGGCGCTGCGTCTGTTCTATCGGGATCGATTGTGGGGAGTTGAGAAACGAATGCAAGGGTTCCTCAAGGGGCTGGCAGAGTTTTCTCAACGATATGGTGAAACGCCCCTGCCCGGTTACAGCCACACCCGCAAGGCCATGCCGACCACAATAAAGGTATGGGTGGGGGCATTCCAGGCGGCCCTGGAGGACGATTTATTTCTTTTGCAGGCCCTGCAATCGTTACTGGATCGATGCCCTGCGGGAACGGGGGCCGGTTACGGAGTACCCCTGGCCGTCGATCGCGAGTTTCTGGCCCGGGAACTGGGATTCTCCCGAATTCAGGAAAATCCCTTGCATGTGCAAAACAGTCGAGGCCCTCTGGAAGGCAATCTGTTGCACCTATTGAGCAACATTCAGCTTACCCTCAATCGCCTGGCCGGCGACCTGATCTTCTTTACCCTTCCGGAACTGGGATTCTTCGAACTTCCCGAGGCCTTGACCACCGGCAGCTCTATCATGCCCCAGAAAAAAAATCCGGATGTACTGGAACTGATCCGCGGCTATGCCCACCGGTTGCTAAGCCTGGAGATGGAAGTGCGGACTCTGAGCACCAACCTGATCAGCGGATATCATCGGGACCTGCAGCTGACCAAAGGCCCGGTGCTTCAGGCGTTTCCCATCGTCGAGCAGTCCTTGGAGGTCATGGCACATCTTTGTCAAAACCTCCGGGTTCGTCCGGAAAACTGCCGGCGGGCCATGACTCCCGAATTGTACGCCACCGAACAGGTCTATCGCCTGGTGAAACAAGGCATACCTTTTCGGGAGGCCTACCGCCGCATTGCACAACAATTCCGGGAGGAGCCCGAGACGTAGTCCTCACCCTCTCATTTTCGGGACAGATGGCGGGGCGACGATTCACAGGCGGCCGGGGATCGTCTTGCAATCGACGGGGGCGGGGGAATCATCGCCGGAGGAACACGGTTCAACGGCTTACACCGGATATTGGATCAGCGAATGGACCCGATATTGTTGAAGCAACGCCCGTCCGTTGAGCTCGGTTAATTCGATCAAAAAGGAGACCCCTACCACATCCCCTCCTAATCGTTCAATCAACCGGCAGGCGGCGGCGGCGGTTCCACCGGTTGCCAGAAGGTCGTCCACCATCAGGATTCTCTCGCCCTTCTGTACGGCATCCGTATGCACTTCGATTGCGTTTTTCCCATATTCCAGCTCATACTCTTCGGAAAGGGTTTCCGCCGGCAATTTGCCGGGCTTCCGGATGGGAATAAATCCCAGATTCAACTTATACGCCAGTGCGGCACCTAAAATAAACCCCCTGGCTTCGACGGCCGCCACCTTGTGGATCTCTTCCTGACGGAACGGCTCGTACATGTAATCCACCGCCGTGGCAAACGCTTCCCCTTCCTTTAACAAGGTGGTCACATCTTTGAATTGAATTCCCTTGATGGGAAAATCCGGCACGTTGCGAATAAAATCTTTTAAATCCATACCTTTCCCCTTTTTTCAAAAGACCCGGATAGTATGTTCAGGCGATAATCGATCGTTCCGCCCTGCCCTTCGCCGGCGTTCGCGGAGGGTTCTTGGCTTCGTCTTCAGAAGGCAATCTGGAAATCCCGGTATTTCCCCGAAGCCTCGCGCCATTGTACCTTCACATCGTCCACGCGGGCCATCATCGGGCCCCGGCGCAAATCCAGGATAAACGCCTCCAGCACTTCGCGATCACCTTCGGCATAGACCTCTACGCTCCCATCGGGCATGTTGCGCACGTAACCCACCAAACCGTACTCCTGGGCCTTGCGCTGGGTGAAAAAGCGGAAACCCACCCCCTGCACCATTCCCAATACCCGGGCATAGACGCCACAGCGCCCCATGTTTACCCCTCCAGGTTTTGAAATGCCAGTTCCACGGCCTCTTCCGGAGAAGTCGCCCGCAAGACCCCGGGCACCTCGTCCCAGGCGTTCAATGTGATGACCGGTTTGCCCAGTTGCAAGGCGTAAGCAATTTCGGAAAGGGTACCGTACCGCCCGTCGATGGCGATACACACCCGGGCCGTGCGAACGATAATAATGTTGCGGCCAATGCCCATCCCGGTGGCCACGGGAATATCCACGTAGGGATTGGCCTCGTCCACGGTATCGGTGGGCAGAATCCCCACAGTAGTGCCCCCGGCTTCCCGGGCGCCCCGACAAACCGCTTCCATGACCCCATAG
>WFTQ01000022.1 GCA_015485355.1 bacterium
GCCAGGGCAAACAGGTGCAACGATGCCACCCAGCCGCCAGTGCGGTGCAACAGTAACTCCCCTTCTGCCGGGGTTAAGGCAATACCCCAGATTTCCTGAAAATAGGCCTGAATTTCTTCCCGGGTGAATTCCAGGTCATGCAGGTCGAACAAAGCTACATTCCCCCGTAGGCGCAGGCGGGAAATTGGCAGAGGCGGCTGCGCGCGGCTGGTTAGTACCAGTCGAACATGGGGCGGGGATTTCTCCAGCAGGGCTTCCACTCCCTGGTGAACGGTCGGGGTATGAATGCGCTGGTAATCATCCAGAATCATGACCGCCAGAGGCGCCTCGATGGTCAGGAGTTCATTTACAAACGTTCCCAGTACGGGGGAAAGCTCCCAGTGGGCCCGGGTTCGGTTTTGCAGAATACCACGGGTGTTGGCAAATTGGTGGGGATACAGATGGTGCCAGGCGGACACCACCGCGTGCATAAATGCCGGTACTTCGTTTTCCGTTTCGCTGAGGCGTACCCAGGCAATGGGAACGTTCTGCAGGGCCTGCGTGACCGCTACTGCCAGGGTGGTCTTTCCAAATCCCGCCGGTGCGGTTATTACCGTGAGTTTATGCTGACGCACGGCGGCGGTCACGCGTTCCACCAACTGCGGACGCGCTAGCAACTTCTGGTTCACTACTGGCGGGCGTATTTGCGTTTTGGGGATAGAATCTATGGGATTCATGAATTTTCCACAATTCCGTTGTTTCTGCTGAAAGCGTTAGTGGAAGGTACTTCCTGCGGTCAAGTTGCTTTCAGGCGATTAACTTAAAATACATTGTGGTTTCGGGAAACCTTCCCGATAACTACTGGCACCGTTCGCCGCTTACCGGCAATCCCTTTTCCAAACCAATGATTTTACCCTCCCTTTTGGGAAAAATTTCCTCTGGCCCCACTCCGCATTTGAAATAAAAATATTACAATTTTTGAATAAAACCAATCGTTTTTCCACGGTCGCTCAATTTTTAGCAGTCGGATCGGGCTGTACCCTGTTTATTTGCTGTTTTAATAGAGAAACGGCACAAACATTTTGACCCGCGCCGCATATCGCTCCCACTGCTCCCCGTAACGCTCCCTGGCCCAGGCTTCGTTTTTGGGAATGGCGTCAAAGCGATACTGCAAAAAATTAAGCAAGGGAGCACTCCAGGCCCACACGGTGTTACCCAGCATGGCAAATGCCACGTAGATTAAAAAATCGCCGAAATAATTGGGATGCCGGCACCAGCGCCAGAACCCCTGTTGCAGCAACTGTCCGGTGTTTTCCGGGCGTTGTTTAAACCGCACCTTCTGGTAATCGCTGCCAAAATGGATGATGGTGCCCACCACGTAAACGGCAACCGCCAGGCCATCCACCAGATTCAGCGGCATGGGACGCCGGGCGGCATAATAGAAAGGCAGGCAGTAAATCCACCCCACCCCATTGACCAGAACGGCCGGCAGCACAATTTTTTGCGACAGGGGCAAATGGGCATCCAATTTCTGAATTGCCGTCCGCTTCGATTGAAAAAAGAGCAGCCAGTTCATGTGTGCCAGATACACCAGCACCATTGCCAGTATCAGCAGGTGGCGCAAATTTACTACAGGTGCCTGAAGCATGTACACCAGGGTAACGGGAAGCATGGTGTTGAAGCCCACCCCAAACGCGATGTTGGTGCGCCCGGTTTTCCACACCCCCACCACACTGATGAGGGCCAGGGCTTCAATGATGATGGCGTTTACAATCCACACATTCATCACAAACTTCCTTTATTTGAGACTTCCACCGTATTGGCCCCCTTGAGCACGCCCCATCCCGCGTAACGGGTTTGTCCATTACCGGGGACACAATAAACCCGTAACGCAAGAAGATACCGGATACACAATAAAAATCCAAAATGGATTGTTGATGGGCACTTTAATCTTGTCAGAAAATGTAACCGGTAAATGAAATGGCGTATCTTTAACGGGTTACCAATCAGGAATAAATACCGTTTTTGCTGGAATCCCCGGAGAAAATGCTTGATATAACTAAACGAAATTTTTACTATAAAAGTAAAATGATTGTAAACAAAGCAATGTTTGGTAACCTTCAAATACCACAAACAGGGAAAACAATATGAAGGACGAAAAATTGTTGGGACGAATCGTCATTAATCCCAAGGTGATGGGTGGTAAACCGGTCATTCGAGGAATACGGCTAACCGTGGAGTATATCCTCAATCTATTAGCCCACGGTGCCAAAGCAGAGGAAATTCTTCAAGAATATAAGGGTCTTACTCAGGACGACATTCGCGCTTGCCTTCTATTTGCAACAAAAGCATTGGAAAATACGGAATTTATGCCATTAGCTGTGGAGAAACCATAAATGCGTTTTCTTGTGGATGAATGCACAGGACCCGCAGTAGCCGAATGGTTACGCAAGCAGACCCATGAAGTCTTCTCCGTTTATGATGAGGCACGAGGCATTGATGGTAAACATTAGCGAAATCCTATCTTCCCTTGCCCAATACAGACCTGTTTTTCATTCGGAAGCGGATTTTCAGCATACCTTTGCCTGGGAAATCCATCGGTGGTCACCCGGGGCATCCGTTCGATTAAAATCGCCTGTTCCGATAGAAAACCAATGCTGTTCCATGGATGTCCGGGTTGCCCATTCGGGTGCGGTTCCGCCGGACCTTTACTTTAGACCGGCCGGGACGAGTATATAGACCCATCGCTATCCCCTATAACAATAGAAACATCCGGAGCCTTTCTCAGCGGCTCTCCACAAATCACCCCTTACAGCCGCAAAGCCGAAGGTCAATCTATGCGGAGAGAATCTTAGAAAAAATTTGATCTATGGCCCACTATTTGGCAAATTAGTGCGTTTTTTGACCATTCATCGAAAAGCGAGGAACCGGATACTCATGGCAGGAATGGTTGCTACCACAGGATTTCCCCATTTTTCCGGCGTCACCCATCTCCCGTACCCTGATTTCATACTGATACTGCTGGGTATTCTTTTTCTGGTTTACGCCGAAATTCATTATCGTTTCTGGAAGATTCGAGGGCGACTCTACCGGGAAATGCCCGAAATTGTGTTTGATCTTCCCTTTCGCATCCGTCAGGGAAAACCGGTCCCCTTATTTCTGTTCATCAAGGATGCTCATCGTTTTCCCGTTCATTTAACGGCAGTCGTCCTCACCCTACACCGAAAGGGCGATTCAGCTTTTCGGTATCAGGAAAGTTGGACCCTTCAACACCCCATCGAGACTCCCTTTTTTTCCCGGGTGTTCTGGATTTCGCCCGATCGATTTCCCCAACCCGATACCTATTGGATCGAAGCAAAGGCCGTGGTCGTCTCCCGGGGCAAAACTTACCATATCGTGCGGGATAATTACACCCGTCTACCCGATTGGCCTCTGCAGATTGCGGTGGAAGCGGATGCCCTTCCCACCCTGCCGGGCTGGTACTGGGGAGACCTGCACGTCCATAGTCTGTACACCCGGGATGAGATTGAATTTGGTGCTCCGTTATTGGAGACGCTGCTGGCCGCTCGTTCCCTGGGATTATCTTTTCTTGCCATCACCGATCATTCCTACGACTTTCGCCTGCCTTCGGGGGTCGACACGGTACCGGAATCCTGGAAACAATTTCAGCAAGAGGTCATCCGCCTCAACCGGGAATTTCCCGATGTATGTCTGCTGGCGGGCGAGGAGGTATCTGTGGGCAACACCCAGGGGGAGAATGTTCACTGTCTGGTCATCGGTCATGGGCATTTTTTACCGGGATTCGGGGATGGGTCTTTGAAGTTATGGAACAATCAACCGGATCTGACCCTGGATGAACTGTTGCAGCGAGTGGAGGGACCGGGTGTGTTTGTGGCGGCGGCTCATCCCTTCGATATCCCGCCGCGTACCCATCAATGGATTTTAAATCGGGGCTGCTGGCACCTTCCGGACTTAATGCATCCGGGCATTCATAGTTGGCAAATCTTGAACGGCATGCGTTCTCGGGCCTTCTATCGCGGCCTGACCCAATGGCAACACCAACTCTTAAACGGAAGAACCATTTCCCTGATCGCGGGAAACGATGCCCACGGCAATTTCAATATGTCCCGACACATTCGGTCTCCCTTATGGAAAATGGGTTTGCACCGGAACCAAATTCTGGGTCGCATGCGCACGGGCGTTTGGTTGGAGCCGCCCCTTTCCCCGAACCGGTTGCTCACCGCCCTTAGACGGGGGCAAAGCGTTATATCCAGCGGCCCATTATTGGATATCGCCGTGATGTCGGAGGGCAACACGTATCGGATCGGCGAAACCGTCCCCGAAGGCGGGCAAAAAACGCTTCTCATTCATGCCCGCTCGGCGGCCGAATTCGGTGCCATCATCCGCCTGATCCTGTTTTTCGGCGACTCGGTGGAGCACAAAGAAATCCCGATGGAACTTTCTTTCAAACCAGGGCTCCTGGAAATCGAGCGGGAAATTCCTTACCCAATCTCGTCCAAAATATGTTATATTCGAGGGGAATTATTGACCGATAATGGAACGAATGAATATTTTTGCTATACCAACCCGCTTTGGGTTGCGGGGAGTTAAACGGGTATGGTGCCGTGGAAAGACAAAACAATATCGGCCGGGGTTATTCTGACCACCTTGCTGATGGTCGTTCCGCTATCGGCGCAAGACGGTCCCACCTTTCCTGCCGTCATCGACACCGTCGTCATCATGGGCAACGAAAAAACCCGTGATGAAGTTATCCTCCGCGAAATTCCTTTCACTTTTCCCGATACCCTGGACTACCCGGAATTGCAACTCATTCAAAATCGTTTGCAAAACCTGTTTCTGTTTAACCGGGTGGCGCTCGATGTCCTGAACACCGGAAGGCGTCGCATCTTACTGATACAGGTTACCGAAACCTGGTATATTTATCCCGTTCCCCTGGTATTCATCAACGATCGGGATTGGAACAAGATCAGCTACGGCTTTCAGTTGACCCATATCAACTTCCGTGGGATGAACGAAAAGGCCATGATTGGTGGATGGCTGGGATATAATCCCAGTTTCTTTTTATCCTATTTCAATCCCTGGTTGGGCAGGCATACCCGCTTGATTTTCGGGATCAAGCTATTCAACAGTTTCATCCAGAGCAAGGAATTCGACACCACCGAACGCCATGTCGGGACACAAATTTCCCTGGGCAAGCGGTTGAATCTGAATGTTTCCATTGAAGGGATGTTTCGGTTTCGCTGGATTCATTTACCGCAACCCTACACATCCTATTTAATATCCGGCAAAAAATGGGACACCGTTCCCCAATTGGGTCTGCGCTTCATCAGCGATTATCGTGATCTGTACGAATATCCCACCAGCGGATACTATCTGCGATGGGAAATCACCCGCACCGGTCTGTTTTCCCATCAACCCCGATACTGGCGGTGGGAACTGGACAACCGCTTTTATTGGAAACCGGCCCCGCGATTCAGTATCGGCGTCCGGAATTTCACCATCATCAACCGCCGGTACCTTCCCGTTTACGATCGGATCTATATAGGTTACCGGGAACGGATTCGGGGGTATTTTTATCGGGTGATGACCGGACAAAACCTGATTCTGCAAAGCCTGGAAATCCGCATTCCCCTGCTGAAAGTCCGTTATTTCTCGTTGGGGAACAATCCCAATTTGTCTGCCTTTACTCAGAATCTTAAGTTTGGCATCAGCATGGGATTGTTTGTGGACACCGGCCAGACCTGGGACACGACCCGGGAATTAGGAATCCGCCGTCTGAAGACCGGTTTCGGGGTGGGATTGCACATCCATTTGCCTTTTATATACGTGGTGCGATTGGAACACGCCTGGAACGATCGGGGCAAGTCCCAGTTGATTATTGATGCGGGGGTGACGTTTTAGCAAGGTTTTCATTTGTCCACCGATTGGTTCCATGGTGGTTAAAAAAACGACCGGGGGATGGCGCTTTGAATGAGAACAGGGACGATATTCAGGACCGGGAACTGACTTTTTTTTACGCACCCGACTTAACCCCACAGAGCCAGACGATTCTCTTGTCCCGGGAAGAATCCCATCACGCCCGGCGGGTATTGCGTAAACATCGGGACGATCCCATCGGATTGACCAATGGCACCGGATTACTGGCCCGGGCACGCATCCAGGCCATCCGTCCCTCCGGTATTCAATGTCTGGTGGAATCGATCGTGCCACATCCCCCACCGCAACGGTCCATTCATGTGGGACTGGCCTTGATTCGACCCAATCGCATGGACTGGGCAATCGAAAAGCTGACCGAATTGGGTGTCCACAGCATTCATCCCCTGGTGACAGAATTCACCACCACCCCAACCTTTAAGCGGAGCCATCTGGAACGGATTGCCATCAGTGCTCTTAAACAAAGCAAACGGGCCTTTTTACCGATTCTTGATGATCCGCTTCCCTTTCGAGAATGGATAAACCGGATGCGTCTGGACAATGAACGAATCGGTTATATCGCCCACTGGATGCCCGATGCCGCCTCGCCGGCCCCCGTGGATTTGCAGGTCGGGTCCGTTTACTTAGCCGTGGGACCGGAAGGAGGGTTTTCTGAAACGGAAATCCGGTTGGCCCGGCGGAACGGATTTCAAACCCTAAAATTGCAGGAGCATACTCTGCGCAGTGAAACCGCTGCCGTGGTGGCGGTAACTCTAATAAAATTTTTATTTTTGTAGAAAAAATTTGAGCCGGAAAATAAATTATCCCTTCCAGGAAAAAAAGGAGCACCCATGGACTGTATCTTCTGTAAAATCGCCCGGCGTCAATTGCCCGCTAAAATTGTTTATGAAGACGACGATGTTGTCGCCTTTAATGACATCAATCCTCAGGCCCCGGTACACGTACTGGTTATCCCCAGAAAACACATCCCCCGGGTGGCCGATATGGTGGAATCCGATCAACAATTGATGGGTAAGATTATTTATACGGGCAAAAGAGTGGCCGAAATGCTGGGGATCTGCGAAGAGGGTTTTCGGCTGGTATTTAATAACGGTCGATATGGCGGTCAACACGTCTACCATATTCACCTGCACGTACTGGGAGGGCGTCCCATGGGCTGGCCGCCGGGATAACCCATTTGGAAATCCCGTAATCCCCTACAAGACGAGGAGAAAAAGCTTGGGTGAAAAGAAATTGATTGTGATTGGAGATCGGGTGCTCATTCGCCCTGACGAAAAAGAAGAGCGCACCGAAGTGGGGCTTTACCTGCCCCAAACCGTAAAGGAAAAGGAAGCCGTGATTGGGGGCTACATAGTAAAAACGGGTCCGGGCATACCTCTGGCCGATCCCTCGAGCCTGAGAGATGAACCCTGGAAGTCCAATGGTCAGGGCCTCCGATATCTTCCCATGGAAGCCCGGCCGGGGGACTATGCGCTTTTTCTTCGTAAAGCCGCGGTGGAATTCACCTTCGAGGGCCAAAAGTACCTGATCCTTCCACAAAGTGCGATTCTGGTGCTGATCCGGGAAAAAGATGAAGAGCCCCAAGACGCTGACCATCTGGATTTTACAGAAGACGACCTCGATTTCTAAACGGAGCCCCATTCACCCTTTACGCGCACATACTCCCCGATACCCGCGTCGCGCTCGAGAAAACCCAACTTCCTGAAGTCTCGCAAGGGTTCTCTCGGGCAACCCCTTGTGCCGATGCTTTCTGGGATTCCCCGTATAGTGGTACAACCGTCCTCCGGTGCGCAACACCCGAAACACTTCCCGATAAAATTCCACTGAATACAACTCCGGCGCCAGAGAAAACCGGGGCGGATCATGCAGCACCGCCTGAAAAATCCCCGCGGGCAAGCCCGAAAGGCACTGGAACACATCCCCCCGAAGAACTTGTATCGTTGTGGAGCGAAATAAGTCCCTTGACCAGGGATTTTCCCGGGATATTCGCAACATCGTTTTATCCTTTTCAAACGTGATGACTTGGAAAACCGTGGGAATCCGGCCCAGGGCCATGGCCGTATATCCCAGCCCACAACAGGTGTCCAGAACGCGACCGTTTACTTTCCCCAGGGCCTGTATCTTCCTACGGGTGTCCTCAAGCGGTCCACCGGTGTCGGTCACGTGCATTTTAATGCCGCTGATCTCCACCGTGGGCGGTTGCCCTTCCGCCACGAATACCGGCTTATAAAACGCATTGGTTTGGGGATCGAAATACCGCCATTTTTCCCATTGGCAATCCCGAAAAATAAGAATCGTTCGCTTATCGGGGTGCGCCCAATACGGCCGAGGCGGCAAGGGCAATTGGAAGCCTCCCGGCAACTCCAAGGCATCTTCGGTTCGCCGGATCGGTTGACGGGTGCGACCCAAATCCAGAGACAGGGTTAACAGCGTATTGGGCGCACAATCGCTCAAGGCCCGCAATTCCACAATCGAAAGAAAGTATGGAGGTCTCATACCCTTTCCTGATCAACCATGGCCGACTTGCAGAGCGCTTCTTCCAACCCGAAGCTTCTCTGATATTCGCCAACTATGGCAAATTTTGCAATATTTTTCTGTTTCATAAACCATTCCTCCGGTGTTAAATTAAAAGGCTAAATTTGGGAAGTCCTATACAATTATGAAGATCATCGAGGCTCTTTTTCCTTGGATTTCTGGACCCAGGCGCTTCCGGCCACCATCTCCCACCGTGATCACGGTCGAATCGGGGTCCCGTCTTCCTCCCATATTGCGCCTCATCGTATGGGGGATAGGGTTTATGGTTCCATTGCTGGTTTTTGCTCAATCCTCATCGTTTGCCAAGCTGGGAGATTTGTTTATTGAATTCCGGGCCTCGCGTGGGAAACTGTTGTTTCCGGAAGTCTATCAGAAATTTCAACCGTACCTGAAAGATGAGGGTCACCGCTGGCAGAGATTGTCGCCGGAGGATCAGCAGAAATTGCTTCGGGAGTTAAGCCAATGGGTCAAGCGGTGTCGGAAGGCGGAAGCCTTTGTCGAACCCGTTTTATCCGTCCGCGAGGCGGCGTTACAGGCGGGCGCCGAAGATTTTGCCGAGGAACTTTTTACCCGGGCGGAAACTTCCCTTCAAAAGGCCGCCTCCTGGTTGGATCGGGGTAGACGGAAAAAGGCGCAAGAAGCCCTGCAACAGGCACAATCCTTATACCAACAGGCCGAACGCGAAGCCATCCGAAACAATCTGTTAGGCCAGGCACAAATTCTTATTCAAGAGAGCATCGATTTAGACGCCTCCAAATTTACCCCCCGGTCCCTGGCCTTGACCCGGCAATTGCTTCAGGAAGTCGAACGCCTAATCCAGCAGGGACCTGCCAATAATACCGAACTTTCGCTGAAAAACGAGCAGCTGGCGGAAGCCGCCCAGCATCTGCTGTTTTTAACCCAGTTACTCAATCGGTTGTACGAGACCCCCGAAAACGCAGAAGCGTACTTTCTGGAACTGGAAGAGCGCATCAAAGAATTGGGCGAAAGCGCCGGCTACTCGCCCCTCTTGACCCGTGACTATGGCGTCATTCTGCAGGAGATCACCCAAGCGGTACAAAATTTGAACCAAACGATCCAGCAACTTCGCAATCGAGTGCAGGAATTGCAGCAGGAAAATTATCGATTAATGCAACGCTTGCAACGGCATCAAACCCGGGAAGAGCAACTGGCCAGGATCCAGAAAAAAATTGAGGTTGTACAGCAGATTTTTCGGGGCGGCGACGCCCAGATTCTGGCCGATACGAGCAGGATTCGCATCCGGATCAATGGTATCGCCTTCGCCCCGGGAAGCGCAACGATTCCCACGGAAGCATACCCCACGCTGAATCGTCTGACACGGGCCATTTTAGAATTTCCTTTGCAGATGTACCGCATCGAGGTGATCCAGCCCACCGCGGGGAATCTCAAATATTCCGAAAACCTGGCACGTCTTCGGGCCAAAGCGGTGCAAACGTATCTGCAAGCCACCCTGCCCATTCCCGACGATCGATTCGAAATCGTAGGCCAGGCCATTGAAGATGGCCCCAATCCCCGAAACAAAATCGTGTTGCAATTTCATATCCTGCTGAAATAACCCTCAGGAACCATCCGGTTCATTCCTTTGAAACCGATCAGCCCTTCCCGGATCGTCCGATCCAGAACCGTGCCGCGCCGCCCGGCCGGCTTTGACCAGCAGCAAAAAATTTTTAGAAATCTATTGCTTTTTTTTGACGGAATTGCTTTTATTAGTAGCATCTGGCATCGGAGGAATTGAGTTGGAACCATTGCTGAAGGAGGATTCAGCAGGGGAAACGGGAAACACGAACCGACCTGAAAAACCGACTCGATGCCGATAAATAGTCCACGCACCAGCAAGGTCGGTGGTTTGACCGACCGGCTCCGTTCTGTATTTGAATGTTCGTATTCGTTTCCTTCCCCTGTGGTGAATCGACTCCCAAGACACATTTAGCCGTGGGATTTACCCGACTTTTCCGGTTGAGGAGCTCCTGTGGGGAATCCCTAAAAAAAAACACCTCAGCGGCAGCCTGCTTCTCATAGTCGGCCGATAACGGTTCGAGAATAATCTAATGGAGGTCGAAGCAGGGGACGAAGCGGCACCATTAAAACGAAAGGAGGAAATTATGCCAGGAGGGAAACATGCGGCACCGAAATTCCATGCGTATGCTTTACATAACTACGCGCGAATTCCCCAAATCGAAAAATTGAGCCGGGAGCAACGTTTCGCCATAGAAGTGGTGGGGCGCGTGCTGCCGTTCAAGACCAACAATTACGTGGTAAACGAGTTGATCGACTGGGATCGCGTTCCCGATGATCCCATTTTTGTTCTGAATTTCCCTCAAGCGGACATGTTGTTACCCCATCATTTCCAGGAAATGGCCCGGGTGATTCAGAAAGGGGCCTCCCGGGAAGAAATATTGCAAACGGCCAATGCCATCCGTATGCAATTGAATCCCCACCCAGCGGGTCAACTGGAATACAACATTCCCGAACTGGACGGCCAGAAGCTTTATGGTTTGCAACATAAATATCGGCAGACGGTGCTTTTCTTTCCCAACCAGGGTCAAACCTGCCATGCTTATTGTTCTTTCTGCTTCCGCTGGCCTCAATTTGTAGGCATCGACGAATTGAAGTTCGCCATGCGGGAAACCGAATACCTGGTAGAATACATCCGCCGGCATCCCGAGATCACCGACGTGCTTTTTACCGGCGGCGATCCGCTGATCATGCGAGCCGGAGTCCTGGCTCGCCATCTGGAACCATTAATCGACAACGACCTTCCCCACCTGCAAAACATTCGAATCGGCAGCAAAGCCCTTAGCTACTGGCCTTACAAGTTTGTAACCGACAGCGATGCCGATGAATTGTTACGACTGTTCGAAAAAATTGTGAAAGCGGGCAAACATCTGGCCATAATGGCTCATTTTTCCCATCCCCGGGAGCTGGAAACCCCCATTGTACACAAGGCTATCGAACGCATCCGAAACACAGGAGCCGAAATACGCACGCAATCTCCCATATTGCGCAATATCAATGCCCGTGCGGATGTGTGGGCCGAAATGTGGAAGTTACAGGTGACCCTGGGTATGATACCTTATTACATGTTTATTGTTCGGGATACCGGGGCTCAACACTATTTTTCGGTTCCCCTGGTCGAGGCCTGGCAAATTTTCAGACAGGCCTATCAACAGGTTAGCGGGTTAGCCCGTACGGTAAGGGGCCCCAGTATGTCCACCACCCCGGGAAAGATCCAGGTTCTGGGGGTCTCGGTCATCCAGGGGGAAAAAGTCATCGTTTTGCGCTTTTTACAAGGCCGCAATCCAGATTGGGTGCACCGCCCCTTCTTTGCCCGATATGATGAAAAGGCCGTCTGGATCGACGACCTGGAACCGGCCTTCGGAGAATCCGAATTCTTCTTTGAACGCGAGCCGGCGCCATCCCAACAACAATCTTCTCAGAAGGTTTTCAGCCTGTCGAACAAAAATTAAGTCCCCTCAGCCGCACCGGCCTGAACCCGGGCACGGGAATTTTCCCGTGCCTTTTTTAGTTTGAGGGACAATCTTCCGCTCCTGTTCGATACCCTGGCCCATGCCATTCAAACCTACCGCATTAACACCACGGTGATCGATTCCCTTACCGGATTGTATGAGGCACGGGAAATGACGGCCCGGCAGATGGTGCGATCCCTGTTTCATTTTCTTAAAAAATGGCATCAGACCGCTTTTTTGGTTTCCCAGAAACGAAGTGGTCACAAAGCATTGACCGCCGAAGCGGCGGGAGGTTTTGCCATCAGCCATATTGTGGACGGCACCATTGTGGCGGCGAAACATTTGATCGCCTCCCCGTATGATGTTCGATTGTACAAACGTCCCCCGGGGGAAATCGTCCGCTTCATTCGAATAGACGGATGCCGCATGTGCGGCCACGATACCCATACCCATTTTATGGAAATTACCCCCGGCGGCATGGTCAAAATCGGTCCCCGGGTGAAGGACGTTTTCCAGAACAGTGCCTGATTCTATGCATGCGGGAACACGGAATTCCTTCTTGACTTTACCGAACCGGCCGATAAACCCGCTTTCCGATAAAAATCGGTTTTCTTGTAGTCTCCGGGATATAAAATCGATCCCTGCATCCACAGCGGTCTTTCACCAATCATGGGTACACACCGCAACCGACACCGGCCCGATCTTTTACCGGAAAGGGGACAACAGACCTCGCGGCACCAGGAGGGGACGGCCCGCCGTCTTCTCTCCCCCACAACCGTTAACAAAACGCTATACAGCAACCAGGGGATACGGAAAAGCGTCCGCGCCGGTTCTATCACCATAGCCTGCGATCGGAAACGATCGTTTACAGCAGGTAAAACGCATTCTTGTAATGACGAATTTGATAGTTCCGGGAATTGCCGTCGATGACAATCACGTCAAAGCGATAATCCACATTGTTGCTGGGATGCTCCTGAATGTACGCTGTGGCGATTTTGTATAACTGCCGTTGCTTATTAGGGGTGATCCGTTCTTCGGGGGGACCATATACATCCGATGCCCCGGTTTTCACTTCTACAAACGCCACTGTGTTTCCGTCCTGGATAATGAGATCAATCTCGCCCCGCTGGGCTCGGTAATTGCGTTCCAGGATAACCATACCCCGTTTCTGTAAAAATTGCGCCGCAATTTCTTCTCCCCACTTTCCAAAAGCTTTTTTATCCCCAACCATTTTTTATCCCTTTTACGATACCAGATCGATTGCACCCGCCATTCCCGGGCGGGGAGAGCAAAAAAGAGGGAGTCCTGTTCCCTACCGTTATCCGAAAACGGGGGCCGTCGGTTCGATCGTTTCCCTTTCGGTCCGGCCGCCCCCCATCGGCTATTCATCAAGCATCTGTAATTTAAAAGCCTGCAGGGTGTTTTTCAGCAGCATGGCAATGGTCATCGGTCCCACCCCTCCGGGAACCGGGGTAATATAGCGGGCAATTTGAGCGGCCTCGGCAAAGGCCACATCCCCGACCAGCCGATAGCCTTTCTCATTATCGGCAGGCACGCGGTTTACCCCCACGTCCACCACCACGGCGTCCTTTTTCACCATATGCCCGCGGACAAATTCGGGCTTGCCGATAGCAGCCACCAGAATGTCGGCCTGTCGGGTAAAAACGGTCACATCCGGGGCTGCGGAGTGCACCACGGTCACTATCGCGTTCCCGCGGGGGGACTTCTGTAGCAACAAATTGGCCAGGGGTTTGCCCACAATGTTGCTGCGACCCAGAATGACTACATGTTTTCCTTCCGGAGAAATGCCCGTACGGTGTAGCAATTCCACCACGCCCGCCGGCGTTGCCGGTCGAAACAAGGGTCGCCCAAGGGTCAATCGTCCCACATTATACGGATGAAAGCAATCCACATCTTTTGAAGGCAAAATCGCCTCCAGCACCGCCTGGGCGTCGATATGGGAAGGTAAGGGCAGCTGCACCAGGATTCCATGATAGCGATCGTCGCGATTCCATTCATCGATTCTTCGAAGCAATTCCTTCTGGGAGACCGTGGCGGGCAGATGATCGGTGATGGAGAGGATGCCGGCGCTCTGACAGGCCCGGCCTTTTTGACGGACATAGACCTGGGAGGCCGGATCATCGCCCACCAGGATGACGGCCAGCCCGGGCACCCGGCCGAACCGGTTTTTTAACCGCTGCACCTCTTCGGCCACCTCCTGTCGTATCCGGGCGGCTAAGCGTTTTCCATCAAGGATTGCGGCTTTCATGAGAAAACTCGATCTTGTTAAAATTCAAACGGAATATCGAGCGGGCCTTTCCCGTCCCCGCATCGATTTCAACAACCACCCCATTAAACCGGATATTTTCCCGCGCAATGGCATAATACACGTGCGATTGCATGATAAAGCGCTGAATGGCCTTCTGGGTATCCATCCCAATGACGGAATCGAACGGTCCGGTCATCCCTGCATCGGTGATGTAAGCCGTTCCATTCGGCAAGATGCGCTCATCGGCCGTTTGTACATGGGTATGGGTGCCTATCACAGCAGATACCCGTCCATCAAAATACCAGGCCAGCGCCTGCTTTTCCGCAGTGGCCTCCGCATGAAAATCGACAATGATAATCGGTGTTTGGCGCCGCAACCGCCGGATCTCTTCCTCTCCCAGGCGGAAAGGACAATCCAGTGGAAACATAAAACTTCGTCCTTGCAAATTGATCACGGCCACCCTGATCCCGTTGGGAGCGTCGAACACAGCGGAGCCACGCCCCAGATTTCCCGGCGGGTAGTTTAAGGGTCGCAGCAGGTACCCCTGAAATTTGCTTAACACCTCCCGCTTGCGAGGCTCCCAGATGTGATTCCCCGAAGTCAAACAATCCACTCCGTTTTCTTTTAACCGCTGCACTTGCTGGACGGTTATCCCTTTTCCTTTATCGGCATTTTCGGCATTGGCAATGACAAAATCGATCTCGAATTGGCGTTTAATTCGAGGCAACAAATCCAGCACCAGGTCGATGGCACTCTCCCCCACCAGATCGGCAATGAACAAAATTCGCATACAAGGTTGAACCTTTTCTGTTATATGGTTTTAAAAGCCAAATTTACATGCTTCACCGAAGGGCATCAACGGGATTTATTCTTTTCCCGGCTACCCGTCACACGGCCCCATCGGTAAAGCGAACTCCATCAAGCAAGGATGGGGTTCGTTTTCCGAAGCCTGTTTTCCAGAGTGTCAGGTTCCCCCTCCGGCCATGGCTTGATCGGCCGAACAGCCCTTTTCCGGGCGGAACGGAGCATCCGCCCGACCGCCATGTGGGGCGCCTCACGTCGCATAATCGTAAGCCCGGTATTCCCGGATCACGGACACGCGAATTTCCCAGGGGAATTCCATTTCTTCCTGAATTTTTTTGGCGATTTCCCGGGCGAGGGCTCGGGCACGATTATCGTCCACCGTTTCGGTTTCTACGAATACCCGCACCTCCCGGCCGGCCTGGATGGCATAGGCTCGATCCACACCTTCAAAACGGGTGGCAATGCCTTCCAGTTGTTCCATACGTTGGATGAAATTTTCCAGCGTTTCTCGTCGGGCGCCGGGACGGCTGGCAGAAATCTGATCCGCGGCGGCCACCAACAGGGTGTAGACGGAAGTCACCATCTTTTCATCATGATGGGCCTCGGCGGCGTTGACCACCACCTCGTGTTCATTGAATTTACGCAACAGATCCGCCCCCACCTGAGCATGATCGGCTTCGGTATAGCTGTCCAGGGCCTTGCCAATATCGTGAAACAGGCCCGCCCGCTTGGCCAGATGCACTTCCAGGTCCAGTTCCGCCGCCATAATGCCGCATAAATAGGCCACTTCGATGCAGTGGTTCAACACATTCTGCCCATAAGAGGTTCGGTACTTCAATTTGCCCAGCAACTCCACCAGCTCCGGGGGAACCCCGTGGACGCCTACTTCCAGCAGCGCCTGTTCTCCAATTTCACGAAGCGATTCTTTCATCTCTTGTTCGGTCTTTTCCACCACTTCTTCGATGCGTGCGGGATGGATGCGTCCATCGGCGATCAATTTTTCCATGGCCTGTCGGGCAATTTCCCGGCGATAGGAATTGAAAGACGACAGCACCACAATCTCGGGCGTGTCGTCAATAATCACATCCACCCCGGTAACCATCTCGAAGGAACGGATATTTCGGCCTTCCCGACCAATGATGCGTCCCTTCATATCATCGTTGGGGAGCGTGACCACGGACACCGTCGACTCCACCGATTGCTGCGCGGCCACCTGCTGAATGGCCTGAACCACAATCTCGCGGGCCTTGCGTTTGGCCTCCAGGCGTGTCTTTTCCAGAATATTTAAAGCAATGCGTTCGCCCTCTTCCCGGGCCTCTTCCTCCAGGTCTTTCAATAACAACGCCTTCGCTTCTTCCCGGGATAAGCCGGAAATCTCTTCCAGTTTATGAATTTGCTCCGCGATCAACTCATTCAATTCCTTTGTTTTGACCTTAATATAACGCTCTTTTTCTTGAAGCTCGTGCTGCAATTTGCGCAAATCCCTTTCCCGTTTGTCCACTTGCTCGATGCGACGATCCACATCCAGCTCCCGCTGATCCAGGCGATGTTCCAGTTTATGCAATTCGGCCCGCTTCCGCTCCATCTCCCTTTCCAGCTGATGTTTCTGCTCGAACAGCTCTTCCTGAACCTCCAGCACCTTTTCCCGCTTTAAGTTCTCCGCCTCTTTGCGAGCATCTTCCAGAAGACGCTCCGCCTCTTGACGCGCATAAAGCAGAGATTTATTGGCGGTTATTTTCAGAAAAATTATTGTCCCAATGGCACCGAATAACAGGCCGACCACGATACCAACAACCCATTCCATTTCATCTCACCTCCGATTATCTGCACCATCTATTTTATTGGTTCGGGTAACGCAACCGCCCCCCGGGGCCGGTAGAACAACCCCGGATCAACACTCCGATGGGAAGCATCATTCCCTGTTCCGTTACCCTCTCCCCCAATTGCCATCATATAAAAAACCCTGCATTGGTAGGATGGATTTGGAAAAGAACCGTGTTACACACGGTGGGTGCCTGCCTGAACGGTTCTTGCTTCCTTCGACTTACGAAGGCCTGCAATAGACGCCCAGAGTCAAGCTCCCTGTTTGTTGGTGTTGGTTCTTCCCAAATACAACACCCTAACCAATGCAGGGCGATTTTATAACTCCAATACCTGCCCTACCGATCGATCAATTTCCTGATTCAGTTGTCGACTTTCTTCCTCTACTTTTTGAACCAATTGATCATATTTTTCTTGCAAACGAAAGAATTCGTCCGCAATGTTCAGGGCTGTCAAAACAGCGATTTTGGTTTGCGATTTTACACTGGTCTTTTCAGAAAGTCGACGAAATTTCTCATCCACATACGCGGCAATGCTCTGTACGTATTCGCTACCGACGTCCGCCTTCAACGAATACTCCATCCCACCAATCTGCACTTTTATCGATCGTTTTTGCATTCCCGTCATACTTACTTATGTCATCATCATTCAATTTCGTTTAACTTGACTGCCAGGCGTTCCAATTTGTTTTTAATTAGTTGCTCTCTCTCCTTCAGCGTTCGATTTTCTTTTTTAAGTCGTTTAACTTCGCTTTCCAGCACCGCAATACGTCTTCGATGCTCCTGTTCAGCGGCACCCGATTTGGCTTTCTCTAATTCATCCTTTAAACGTTGCTCCCTTTCCTGGAGTTCAACCATCTTTCGGATCAACCGTTGAATTCGATGACTTAAGCGAATAAAGTTTTGAAGTTCCTGTTCGACCGTCATTCGGTTCCATTATCTTAATTTGGCCTGAAATTGTTTCTGCAATCGCTGAAAAATGGCTTCCATGCGCGGATTCACTTCCTCTTCCGTCAGGGTACGGTGAGGCGATTGAAAAATGCAGCGTATCGCCACGCTTTTCTTCCCCGCCTCTATTTGTTTCCCCCGATACACATCAAACACATAGACGTCCTTCAACAGATCATCCGTGGCCCGGCGAATTTCCCGAAGGAGCGCCTCGGCTTCCACCCGTTGATCGACAATCACCGCCAGGTCCCGATCGATCCAGGGAAATCGCGGGATGGGACGATACCGTTTTTCCTCGCCCACCAGTTCAAAGACCCGATCCAGATTAAACTCGGCCACGTAAACGGGTGTTTCCACATCAAAGTCGTCCTGAATCGATTGTTTCACCCTCCCGAAATAGCCGATGGACCGGCCGTTGACCCGCACGGCCAGCGCCTCGAGTTCCACTGCAAAATTATCATAATAAATAAATTCTGGGTTGTCAAGGGAAAATTTGTCCAGCCAGGCCTCCACCAAACCCTTAACGTCATAAAAATCAATCAATTGCCGATTAGAATACCAGCGGTCCGGCTCCCGATTTCCCGTCAACGCCACGGCTAAATGGGTTTCCTCCCGGGGTAACCGATTCAAATCCCCCGGATGGAAAAATACCCGGTTCACTTCAAAAATACGCACGTCTTTCACCTGACGATTGATGTTCCACTGAATCACTCCCATCAGGCTTAACACCAGATTGTTGCGCAGCCCGCTCATGTCCTGGCTGATCGGATTCAAAATGGGATAAACCCTCTCGCCCGTCCATTCTTCCCACCGCGCAGCATGAACCATGCTGTTGGTACACACCTCCTGAACCCCAAATCCCACCAACACCTCGCGAATCCGATCCAGAAATGTATCGAAGCGATTCACTTTCACCCGGTAAGGCATTGTGGTTTCCGAAGCCGCGGGGATCTTATCCAGACCGTACAGCCGGGCAATTTCTTCGGCAAGGTCGGCCACCCGGGTCACATCCGGACGGAAGGTGGGCACAATCACCCGATCATCTTCCACTTTCAACTCGATGCTCTCCAGAATATCGGCCATTTCCCGGCTGGATAAACTCGTCCCCAATAACGTATTGATCCGTTCCCATTTGAGAGGCACCTGTACCGGGAAAATTTTACGCGGGTACGCATCCACCGCTCCGGAATGCACTTCTCCACCCGCCAGGTGGACCAGCAATTCCGCCGCCCGATCCTGGGCAAAACGTACTCCATTGGGATCCGTGCCTTTTTCGAACCGCTGAGAGGCCTCGGTTTTGATGCCCAGATACCGTACACTGCGCTGGATGTTTTCCGGAGCAAAATAAGCGCTTTCCAGAAGGACGTTCCGGGTGTGAGTGCGCACTTCGGAATTCAAGCCCCCCATAATACCACCGAGCGCCACCGGCTTTTCAGCATCACAAATCAATACCGTTCCCGCTTTCAGGGCGTGTACCTTTCCATCCAGGGTGGTGAAGGACTCTCCCTCCCGCGATTCGCGAACCATGATCGTGTTTCCCTCTAACACATCGAAATCGAATGCGTGAAGCGGTTGGCCGGTTTCCAGCATCACATAATTGGTGATATCGACCACATTATTGACAGAGCGCAGGCCCACCGCCTCCAGCCGGCGCACCAACCATCCGGGAGAAGGCCCCACCCGAACGTTACGGATTAATCGAGCCGCATAGCGAGGACAACTCCCGGGATGTTGGATGTGTACCGAGATCAGTTCTTCCGCACCGGGGGAAACCTCCGGGAATGCCGGTTGAGGCTTATGTAAAGGACGCTTTAGAATCGCGGCTATTTCCCGGGCCAATCCGATATGGCACAGGGCATCCGGACGATTGGGCGTCACCCCGACGTCCAAAACATAGTCGGTCTCGAAAGCCAGGGCTTCGGCCAGGGGTTTACCCACGGGGGTGTCCTCCGGTAAAACCCAGATCCCCTCGGAGACCTCTGCCAGGCCCAATTCCTGTTCGGAACAGATCATTCCCTCGGAGTCGACTCCTCGAATGCGGGCCCGTTTGATTTTTAAACCCGCCGGCAATCGGGCCCCTTCCCGGGCGACGGGAACCACCTGACCTTCGGCCACATTGGAGGCACCACAAACGATCTGCAACCGATCCGCGCCGACATCCACCCGGCATACACTCAGTTGGTCGGCGTTGGGGTGCCTCTGCACCTGCAAAACTCTACCCACCACCACGTTCGGGAAATCCAATCGGCGTTCCTGTACCTCTTCGACCTCGAATCCGATCAGCGAAAGCCGCTCGGCCAACCGGTAAGGGTCCAGATCCAGGTCCACATAATCTTTCAGCCAGTTGTAGGATACTTTCATCGAGTTTCAACACGTTCGGTTTAAAATTGACTCAGAAAACGCAGATCATTTTCGAAGAACAGCCGGATATCATCGATAGCAAATTTCAGCATGGCGATGCGATCCACCCCCATCCCAAACGCGTACCCGGAATAGACCTCGGGATCGTACCCCACCGCCGTGAAGACGTTGGGATCCACCATACCGGCTCCAGAAATTTCCATCCATCCGGTCTGTTTGCACACCCGACAGCCTTTCCCCCTGCAGAAGACGCAATTAAAATCATACTCCAGACTGGGTTCAGTGAAAGGGAAGAAACTGGGCCGAAAACGCACCTGAATGTCTTCCCCAAACATTCGCCGGGCAAATTCCGCAATCACGGCCTTCAGATCGGCGAAACTGACGCCTTTGTCCACACACAATCCTTCCACCTGATGAAAGAAGGGTGAGTGACTGGCATCGGGGGTGTCCCGCCGATAGACCCGACCCGGAGCAATGATCCGCACCGGTGGGGGCTGACTCTCCATGACCCGAATCTGAACCGGTGAGGTGTGGGTGCGCAATAAGACGTCTTCGGTAATGTAGAGGGTATCCTGCATATCCCGGGCAGGATGCCAGCGCGGGATATTCAGCGCCTCGAAGTTGTAATAATCGGTTTCCACTTCCGGACCATCGGCAATGGAAAAGCCCAGGGAAAGAAAAATGCTTTTGATTTCTTCCAACACCTGCGTCAGGGGATGTTTACGGGCCAGGGGAGGTTTCCGGCCCGGCAGCGTGAGGTCGATCTTCTCCCGGGTCTCGGTTCGCCGAAATTGTGATGCTCTTTCCGCGATGGAGGTTTCGAATAAAGACTTTAATTCGTTTAACAATTTGCCGATGCCGGGGCGTTCTTTCGGATCGACCTGACCCAGTTGTTTAAAAAATCCCTGGAGCTGTCCCCTGCGTCCCAGATATTTCACCCGCAGGCTTTCCAGTTCCTGCACATTTCCAACCGTCTGAATCTCGGCAAGAAAGGTTTCCCGCAACTGCTCAATCTGCTCTTTCATCGGAATCCTCACCATGCTTCCCGCCCCTACAGCCTTTCCTGCAGGGCAGGGCCGGGCCTTTCCTTCGATCCGCAATCCCACCCCACCTCCGCTCTCCCTTCCGCATTTGCCCATGGGTGGGTACCCCGTTAAAAAAATAGGAATTGAACCTGCCATCCAATTCCTATTTGCCGTTCCCTGCTTCTTCCTCCGGGTTACTTGGCTACCTGTTCCACCAGGGCTTTAAAGGCTTCGGGTTCGTGCATCGCCAGGTGTGCCAGTGCTTTTCGGTTCAGGTCGATCTTGTTCTCTTTCAACCCGTGAATGAACTGCGAATACGTTAACCCGTGCGCCCGACAGGCCGCGTTAATCCGGGCAATCCACAAGCGACGGAAATGGCGTTTCTTTTGGCGCCGATCCCGATAGGCATATTGCAAGCCCTTTTCCACCTGGTCTTTGGCCGCCCGGTAGAGCCGGTGTTTACTCAGCCGATACCCTTTGGCCAGTTTCAATATCTTTTTATGACGTTTCCGTGCTGCAACGTTGTTTTTTGCTCTGGGCATGGTTTCCTCCAGTCCTTCGGTTTCATTCTAAAATCATTTTGAGAACCCGGGGGGCATCGGATGCATCCACATAACGATACCGACGCAGCTTGCGTTTGCGCTTGGCCGACTTTTTGGTTAAAATATGACTCTTGTAATTCCGGCGATGTTTAATCTTACCCGTTGCGGTTACCCGAAACCGCTTTTTCGCCCCTCGACGCGATTTCATCTTCGGCATGGGTCCATCTTCTCCTTTCGCTTTGCCTGTGATTTAATTTTTACTTCCCATGACCAGAATCATGCGGCGACCCTCCATCTTAATATTCCCCTCCGGCTGGGCGATGTCGCTCAAGTGATCCACCACCTTCTCCAGAATCTGACGCCCCATATCCTGGTATATTAACTCTCTTCCGCGAAAAATCACAGTAAATTTTACTTTATTTTTTTGTTCCAGAAACTTCCGGGCCTGGCGCAATTTGGTTTCCAGATCGTGATCTTCGGTTTTGGGCCGCATTCGAATTTCCTTGACCGTGATGACGTGTTGCCGCTTCCGTCCTTCTTTCTCCTTCTTACTTTTCTCATACTTGTATTTCCCAAAGTCCATGATGCGACATACCGGCGGATTGGCATGGGGGGCGACTTCCACCAGATCCAGTCCGAATTCCTCCGCCCTTTTCAGCGCTTCCGCGGTGGATACGATACCCAGTTGCTTCCCCTCAGGATCGATCAACCGCACCCGGGGTACCCGGATTTGATGATTGACGCGGATAATGTCTTTTTTACTAATGTGCTTCTCCTTCCTGATAAGTTCACTTTTTCAATTGAATTTCGTGAAGAATGCGGGCCTCGAATTCCTCCACTTTCAGGCGCCCGACATCACCTTCACCCTTATGGCGCACCGATACCGTCTGGGAGTCCATTTCTTTGTCTCCCACGATCAGCATATAGGGAATCTTTTGCACTTCGGCCTCCCGGATTTTAAATCCCACCTTTTCGTTTCGCCGATCCAGTTCCACCCGCACGCCCGCCCCTCGCAACCGATTGTGGATTTCTTGAGCATAATCGTGATGCCGGTCGGTAATGGGCAGAACGATGACTTGTACGGGCGCCAGCCACACCGGAAAGGCGCCGGCATAATGTTCAATCAACACACCCAAAAACCGCTCCAGAGAACCGAACAACGCCCGGTGCACCATGATCGGCCGATGCCTCTTCCCATCGGCACCAATATACTCCATATCAAACCGTTCGGGCAAATTAAAGTCCACTTGAACCGTGGAACATTGCCAGGAACGTCCCAGCACATCCTTGATTTTGATGTCGATCTTGGGCCCATAAAATACTCCCTCTCCGGGATCCACCGTATAAGCCAGTTGTTTGACTTCCAGAGCCTTTTCCAGCGCCGCCGTCGCCGCCTCCCAGTTTTCCAGGCTGCCCACAAACTTTTCCGGGCGGGTGGAAAGAAAGATGTCGTACTCGTGAAACCCGAACGTTTGCAATATGTAAAGAACCAAGTCCAATACCTGGACAATCTCGTCGGTTAATTGTTCCGGGGTACAGAATATGTGGGCATCGTCCTGGGTGAATCCACGGACACGCATCAATCCATGAAGCACCCCCGAACGTTCGTAGCGATAGACGGTACCAAATTCGGCCAGACGGATAGGCAAATCGCGGTAACTGCGCAATTGATTCTTATAGATGGTAATGTGGAAGGGGCAGTTCATCGGTTTCAATTGGTACTCAACTTCTTCCATTTTCATGGGTGGGAACATATTTTCCCGATAAAATCCGGTATGCCCGCTGCGTTCCCACAGATCCAACCGGGCCACGTGGGGGGTGTAGACCAGCTCGTACCCATGCTGGTAGTGTTCTTCAATCCAGAATTGCTCCATGACCCGCCGTATTCGTGCCCCTTTGGGGTGCCACAAGATCAACCCATTCCCGATGCTTTCTTGAATGGAAAACAGGTCCAGCCGGCGCCCCAGCTTTCGATGGTCGCGCTTTTTGGCCTCTTCGATTCGGTGAAGATGCTCCTCCAGCATCTTTTTTTTAGGATAATTGGTCCCGTAAATGCGCTGCAGCATTTTATTTTTTTCGTCGCCCCGCCAGTAGGCCCCCGCCACACTCAACAGTTTAAAATGTTTTCCTAAACGACCGGTGGAGGGCACATGCGGCCCGCGGCACAGATCGGTGAATTCCCCCTGTGAATAAGCCGAGATGACCTCCTCATCCGGGAAGTCATTAATCAGCTCGATTTTCAGATCTTCGTGATGGTTTTTAAAGAACTCGATGGCTTTCTCCCGGGGCCATTCCTTGCGCACAATGGGATAATCGGCTTCCACAATGCGGGCCATTTCGGCTTCTATCCGGTGGAAATCTTCGGGCGTGATGGGACGGTCCAGTTCGATGTCGTAATAGAACCCGTCCTCGATGGGGGGACCGATTCCCAATTTGGCCCGGGGGAAAATGCGCTTGATGGCCTGGGCCATCAAATGGGCCGAACTGTGCCAGAAAACTTCCCGGCCCTCTCTATCGGCAAAGGTGAGAAAACGAATGTCCCCGTCCTCGGTGATGGGACGGTTGAGCTCGAGGATTTGATCATTGATCTTGACGGCGATAGCTTCTTTTGCCAGCCTCGCACCGATTTCTTTTACCAGTTCGTCCCCGGTGATGCCTGCAGGATATTCTTTCTCTTGCCCATCGGGGAAGCGAAGTTTTATTTTTTTATTTTCCATGGTTGCTTTCCGGCAAAAAATCAAACAAAGCCACGAATGTAACATTCGTGGCCGCGGTTTGTGGGGCGGGCCAGAGTCGAACTGACGACCTCCACGATGTCAACGTGGCGCTCTAACCGGCTGAGCTACCGCCCCAATGGCCTATAAATGGCGGAAAAATATAACTTTTGCACCCACCAAATGCAAGGACAAATTTTTCCTGCCCCTCGCCCAAGGTTATCCCCCCCGGGCTCCAGGCCTGGTTCCCCCATCAGTCCCGTTCACCAGAGAGGGAAACCCCCAACCCGATTGTACCTTTGATCCGCCCAATCCGGCGGAGAATAAACAAAATTTTTCTTTCGCCTGGAATGACCCGGGAATGGCTTTATATTCTCAACGCAAAAAACGACGCGGAAGGTCCGGGTGATTATGGCTTTTTCCCATGGGATCATCGATATGCTGCTGGCGGCTTTTTTTTTCAGCCTGATGGCCGTTTTTGTGAAGGCCTGCGGGTCCCGGATTCCTTCACAGGAGATCGTTCTGTTCCGCAGCATCATCGTGTTCGTGATTACCGCCTACTGGATCCACCGGAAGCGCCTGCCCTTTCTGGGGAACAATCGGGTCTACCTGTTTCTACGGGGTTTCTTCGGATTTGTGGGATTATCGGCATTTTATTACACCTTAACCCATATTCCGATCGCAGACTCGGTTATGCTTCAATATACCAGCCCCTTATTCACGGCTCTGTTGGCCCGATTTATGCTTAGGGAACATCCCTCTCCCCGCTTGTGGGCCTATTTTCTTATAGCTTTTATAGGCATCCTGTTCATTATTCGGCCGGGATTCAACCTACAATTTGTTCCTGCCAGTGTGGGGCTTTTAGGAGCAATGGGGGCGGGAATGGCTTACAACCTGGTTCGCAAACTGCGGGAAACGGATCATCCGTTAAACATCATTCTGTATTTACCGGCGGTATCCATACTATTCTCCCTGCCCCTGGTGATTCCGCATTTTGTCATGCCTCGTGGATGGGAATGGTTCATGCTTTTAGGGGTTGGGTTATCCACCCAGGCGGCCCAGATTTTCTTGACCCGGGGGTTGCATCGGGAAACGGCGGCCCGGGCAACGAACGTGACCTATATAAACGTGGTGTTTTCCGTCCTATGGGGCATTCTTTTATGGGGAGAAGTTCCCGACCGGCGCAGCATCTTTGGCGCGGGACTCATTATTCTGGCCATTGTTAAGATAGGCAAGGGGTAAACCTCCTCTCCGCCGCTCCACCGGGGAACAAAACGATCCAGCCCATAAAACCAATACTTTCTTTAAAATGCTTTCTCCCAAAGGCCCGGCATCTCGAAATTGAGGAGACCCCTGAAAAAATTGTTTTTATCATGGCCTTCGCCCCCCAACCGATCCACTTCCCCACCTTACGGGAAAAACGAACCCGTAAAGTCACCGTATTACCGATTATTTCTAAACCGGCGCCCTTTTCGGCATGCATTCCGGTAAGAATCGGGATTCCTTGCGGCAGGAGGATTACTGCATCGACACTTTCTCGGACCCATTTATTTGGGTAACACCGCCAGGACCTCCCCTCGCAGGGCATGAGGGGCGGCCTCCAGGATTTTAACATGGACAAACTGCCCTTTGTGATACTCCCCTTTCGGGACCACGACGATTTTGTTTCCTTCGTTGCGGCCTTGATAGTGCTCCGGAGACCTTTTCGTATATTCTTGTTCGATAAGCACCTCGTGAATCTCGCCCACGTGCTGACGGTTCTTGCGATAGGAGATTTTTTTCTGAAGGTCATTCAAATACACGATACGCTCGGTTTTAACCGCGTCGGGAACATCGTCCGGATATTTGCGGGCGGCAATGGTGCGGGGTCGCTCGGAATATTTGAAAATGAACGCCGAATCGAATTGCACTTCCTCCACCACCTGTACGGTATCCTGAAACTCTTCGTCGGTTTCGGTGGGAAAACCCACAATAATATCCGTGGTCAACACTACGTCGGGCATCAACGTCCGGATTTTTTCGACCAATCGTAGAAATTCCGCCCGGGTATAGGTCCGGTTCATTAGCTGCAAAATTCGATCATTTCCCGCCTGAAGAGGCAGATGAATGTGCCGGCATACCTTAGGATTTTCCGCAATAACACGCAACAAACTTTCGGGAAAATCTTTAGGATGAGGCGAGGTGAAACGGATCCGCTCGATGCCTTCCACCTCGCTCACCCGCTGCAGCAGGTAGGCAAAGTCTCTTCCCTCAAAATGATAAGAATTGACATTCTGTCCCAAAAGGGTCACCTGACGATAACCTTCCTCCGCCAGACGGCGGACTTCCGCCACCACATTTTCGGGATCACGGCTCCGTTCCCTTCCCCGGGTATAGGGCACCACACAAAAGGTGCAAAAATTATCGCATCCCCGCATCACCGCAATCCAGGCGTTCACCCCACCTTCCCGGGTGGGATAGACATCGGCGTAGGTCTCAAACTCCGACAGGGTCACATCAAAACTTTTCTCCCCCGTGGTTTCCACATGTCGAATCAATTGCGGCAGGCGTTTATAGCTATCGGGGCCGGCGATAAAATCCACCGGAAGGGCGGGATCGTTCAGCAATTGCCGCCGAAAATTGGTGGCCATACACCCCAGAACCCCAATCAGTACCCTATCGCCATTACGTTTTTGTTTGATCTGATGTATCCGATTGAACACTTTTCGATTGGCGTTATCCCGCACCGAACAGGTGTTCAGCAAAACAATCTCCGCTTCCTCGGGCGAATCGATCAACTGATATTCCCCTTCCCGGCCCAGAATGGTCTTGACCAATTCGGTATCGTAGGCATTCATCTGACAACCGTAGGTCTCGATGTATACCTTTTTCATGGCAATGTCCCTATCATGGTCTGTCCGTCTATCCGGTTCAATCGAACGGGTAACAGCTGATTATGAAGCCGGCGTTTCGATTGGACTTTAACCCGGATATACGTATCGGTTAAACCCGTCCAGGCATCGCCCTTTTGCTGTTCGAACAGCACTGTTTCCCACCTTCCGATAAACTGCTGGTAATACAAACGCCGTTTTCGGGCACTCAGTTCTCGCAATTGGCGGCTGCGGCGCCGAATGGTATGCCAATCCACCGGTGGATGATAGTGTCGACTGGGGGCATGATCGCGCCGGGAATAGCGAAAAACGTGAAAATAGGCCAGAGGCAGCTCTTTTAACAATCGATAGGTCTCGGCGAAATCCTCATCCGTTTCCCCCGGAAAACCAACGATGACGTCGGTTCCCAGGCAGATTCCGGGTACTTTTTGAGATACAGAGCGAATGAATTGAGCAAACTCCTCCGCCCTATATTTTCGTTTCATCTGTTGCAGAATACGATTGCTCCCGCTTTGTAGGGGTACATGCAGGTGACGACACAATTTCGACTCCTGCCGCATCAGGTTTAGGATATCATCGGGAATGGTTGTGGGTTCGATGGAAGAAATCCGCAGGCGCCACAGGTCCGGAATTTCCATTAACGCAGTGATTACGTCCGTGATGGTCCGACCGTTATCGGCATAGGTACCAATATTGATGCCGGTTAAAACCAGTTCATGGTGACCCGCCGCTACCAGTTGACGCGCTTCCCGAAGAATGTCCTCAAATTCCCGACTGCGCGCCCTTCCCCTGGCAAAAGGGATCTCACAAAAGCTACAAAAGAAATCGCAACCATCCTGTATCTTTAAATTGGCCCGGGTATGACGCGGATCGATCCCCGCAACGGGGATGGTGAAACTGGTTCGGGGAATGGTGGAAACCCTTACCACCGGTTCCTCGGGAAGGCCCTGCTGCAGAATGGAAAGGAAATCCATTTTATCGGCATTCCCCACCACCCAGTGGACATTGGGCATCTGCAACAGTTTATCCCGCTGCACCTGAGCCTGACAACCGATTAAGGCGATTCGGGTTTCCGGATTCTTGCGCACCACCCGATGGATCAATCGGCGGGTGTCCGCATCACCATTCTCGGTTACCGTACAGGTATTGATCACCACCACATCCGCCGGTTCGCCGATATCCACCACCTGGTATCCACTCCGACGGAAACTCTGTTCGATGACGGCCGTTTCCGCCTGATTCAAACGACAGCCGAAGGTATACAGCGCCACCCGCACCCCCCGGCTCCCCGGATGGGACGGCCTCCCTTCCTGATGTATCGCAACGGATGGCATCACTTTCCCGTTCATCCTCACGCCTTGTTATCGGACAAATATAACCTTAAAAAGGCGGCAATTCAAACGGGGCGATGAAAATCTCCGCCCCCGTGGCAGAAAACGACAAGCCGTCTCCGGCTGATACCAATGAAAATTTCACCATCATCAAATATTTTTTAAAGTCGGCCCCAGAAGTTCCGAATTTTTAAACTACACTCGTGGAGTGTTTAGGGGTATATGGCAGGGGTCTCAAACCAAAATCGAATCAGGAAACAAGTCCGGCGGCCCTGATTTACAACGGTATGCCAAAAAGGTGGTTACAAGGACAGTAGCACTCACATAAGGGAGGATGTCTATGAAGATTAAAATTTTATTGAACATTTTTGTGGCCACCATCGGGTTCCTACTCGTCGTGGGATTGATGTTTACCTTTTTGCAACTGGGGAAAATGAATGAGGACAGCCATGTGGTCAATCTCAACGGTAAGCTGCGGGCCCTGACCTTTCGGCTGGCACAACTTTCCCTGGAACGATTTTACGGGGTGGACACCCAGGATGACGTTCAGCAGATTATGAGAGAATATGATCAAATTCTGAACGGCTTGATTCACGGAGATGAACAACTCAATCTACCCCCTGCGAAGAGCGACCGATACCGAGAGGCGCTTCTCAAGGTGCAAGAGATGTGGAAGCAATACAAACAAATTATATCGCAGATCAATGAAAAACCGGAGCTGGTGGCGGAGCTCCATGGAGAGAGCAAACGGTTATTCAGCCTGGCCAATTCCGCCACTGGAATAGCCGCCCATGTCGCCAATCAGCACCTTTCCGATGTTAAAACCACTCAAACGGTTCTCTTTCTGATTAACGGCCTGGTGCTGCTGGCCATTTTGTTTGTGAGCATGCGAAAAATTTCGTTGCCGCTGAATGTGTTGAAGGACAAAGCCATCCAGATCGCCTCCGGCGATTATGACACCGACATCGACACTTCGTCCCGGGATGAAATCGGGGACCTGGCCAGGAGCTTTCGTTCCATGGTTCAGACCTTGAAGCGGAAAATTCATGCCACGAATGTGATCATCGAAAGCACAATCCATGCCATCGAACAGAGCAATCTTACGGCCACTTATCAGAAAATCCTGGAAGGGATTCGGGTTTTGACCAACGCCAATGCGACAGCCCTGACGATCGTGGACCCGAAAACAGAGCGGCCCCTCGATGTGCGGGCTCTTCATGTTCCGGAAGAAGCCGTCCAGGAGTTATCCCGAATGGATGGTACTCATCCCCTCCTGGCTCCCGCCTTCAAGCTTCAGCAGCTCCGGGAGTGGCGGGCATCCAGTCCAGAGTTTCCGGCGGAATGGCGGTTTCAGGGGTTCTCGCATGCCTGGATTGTGCCGCTAGTGTTCATGAACCGCACCATCGCCTGTGCCCTGATTTTCAACAAACAATACAACCCGGAAGAAGATATCCGGCATCATCTGGAACTGATTTCCAAATTGGCGGCAGCGGCCATCAGTTCCAAATCCACCCTCAACGAGGTGGAGGAAATCCGGCGATACTTAGAGAAAGAAGTTTCCACAATCCTTCAAATAGTCGAAGCCTTTTCTCAGGGAAATTTTGCCATCGAAGTGGCCCACCAGGCCAACGACGAGGAGATCGCCCGTTTGTACGAAGGATTGAATCAGATGAAATCCAATTTGAGCAATCTGATTCTTCAGCTGAAATCGATCGGCACCACGCTGTCGGATGCGTCGATGGATTTAAGTTCCCGTTCGGAGGAGCTGGCCCGGGGGTCTCAAGAGCAGGCCAGCCGCACCCGGGATCTTTCCGCAGCCGTGGAAGAAATGAACGCCACCATCATCGAGAGTGCCCGCAATTCCCAAGAATCCTCCGACATGGCCCAGAAAGCCTTTCAGGTGGCCCACCAGGGCGCCCATTCCATCGACCGAGCCATTCAACAGATGCGTAAGATTTCCGAATCTGTAGAAAAGATTCAGGAAATGATGACGCGACTGGACAGTTCGGCCCAGCATATCGGGGAGATCATCTCTGTGATCACCGACATTACCGAACAGACGAATCTTCTGGCGTTAAACGCCGCCATCGAGGCGGCCCGGGCCGGCGAACAGGGCAAAGGCTTCGCCGTGGTGGCCGGAGAAGTGGGCAAACTGGCACAAAAAGCCGCCGACTCGACCACCGAAATCAAGACCATCATCGACCAGATACAGAGCAATACCACCCGGGTGGTTAAAGCCGTGAAAGACAGCCTGAAAGACGCCGAAGAAGGCATTAAAATTGCCGATGTGGCAGGCGATTCCCTACAGGAAATTATTTCCGTTGTCGAGAATGTGAAGAACATGATGCAGCAACTGGCCGTGGCCGGTAACGAACAGGCAACCGCCAGCGAGCAAATCAGCCAGAATATTGAAGTGATTAACAACATTACCCAGGAATCGGCCTCGGAGATCAACGAAATCGCCCGCACCGCAGACAATTTAAACTCCATGGTGGAATCGCTTTACGAATCTTTGAATGCGTTTCGAGTGGCCGAACCGAAAACCGCCCCCGCAGCGCTGCGGCGGCAACCGCAAATGAACGAGTAAAAATCGACAAGAGCCGGTAGGTGTTGTTCGTTAATCACCGGTGTCCATATCGATGGGTGGGGGGACACCCACTACCGCCGGGATCGGGCGGGCGAACCAATGGGAGCGCAAACCGAGGAAAAGGACTCACCCTGTTTTGTCTTCGGAGACCGGCGACGCGCTTTTGCTGAGCCGATAGGCCCTTTTTACCTGCTTTCTAAAACGTTCGTAACCGGCACGCATCACCGGTGTTCCTCGAAATACTTTTTTAAAGGTTTCCTGGGTCCATTCCAGCATGCGGGAAAGCTTCCACATCTCATCAGGTAGCCGGTTGCGGAAATCGGTTACCGCAGTGGGTCGACTGAAACGATTCCAGGGGCACACCGTCTGGCAGATATCGCAACCGAACACCCAATTCCCCATGCGGGCTTCCAGTTCCGGGGCTGTTGCTCCTCGATGTTCGATCGTCAGGTAGGAAATACAGCGGCGGGCATCCAACACATACGGTTCGATCAGGGCCTCCGTGGGGCAGGCATCCACGCAGCGGGTACAACGGCCGCAGAAATCCATATCGAAAGGCGAATCCGGGGGAAGCTCCAGATTGAGCAGGAGCTCGCCCAAGAAGAAGAAGGAGCCTTGTTGTTTAAGGATCAGGTTGGTATGCTTGCCTATCCAACCCAGGCCGGCTTGCACAGCCAGGGGTTTTTCCATAATGGGGAAAGAATCGACACAAACCCGGCCCCGGGCGGACGGTTCCAGACTCTGAATGAAAGCCAGCAGTCGCTTCAATTTCCGTCGTAGCACTTTATGATAATCCCGCCCCCGGGCGTACAGGGAAATGTTGGCCTCTTCCGGCGGACGATCCCACGGTTCATCGTCTCGAAAATAGTTCAACGCGACCACGATGATCGAGCGTGCCTCCGGGAAATACCGTTGAGGGCCGGCCCGATGACTTCCGTGGCGTTCCATCCAGTGCATGGTGCCATGCAATCCCTTCCCCAGCCACCAGCGCAGCCGCTGCGCCTCCTCTTCCAGGAACGCAGCCCGGCTGACCCCCACGGCATTAAAACCCATCTCCAGGGCCTTGTGCTTGATCCGGGAAACCAGCTGATCGGGAGAGAGTGGACCAAGGTTTCGGGAAGGCATTATTCGCCCTTACCCCTGGGTCACCAGAGGCGTTTCCTCCTGAATTTTTCTTACTATATGAAAATACATTTCCGGTTTGTTGGTGATGATGGCATCGACCCCCAGTCGAATCATCCTCTCCATGGCCTTTTCCCGATCCACCGTCCACACATGGATGGAAAATCCCCGGTCATGTAACTGGTCCACATAAAACTGGTTCACCAGTCGGTAATTGGCATGCATGGAATGCAATATCTCCTGTTCGATAAACAGGGTATAAATCCTGTGGCGATAAATGTAGCCCAGGTGATACTCCGGTGCCAAAGCGGCGATCCGCTTCAAGATTTTGAAGTTGAAGGAAGAGATGATGATATTATCTCTCAATTTAAAATCCCGAAGCATCTGAACCAGCCGGGCCTCCAACCCGTCCATGTAAAAAGGATGCGGTTTAATGTCCAGATTGATCAACACCCGGTCACGCAACAAGTCCAGCACATCTTCCAGCGTGGGGATGCGATGGTTGGGATCGCCGCGCAGATAAATCCCTTTTAATTTATCCATCGGCATTTTATGCACTTTACCCAGACGCCCGGTCATACGCAAGAGGCGCCGGTCGTGGAAGACCACGATATCGCGGGTGGCGGTAAACCGGATATCCAGCTCAATGCCGTCGCAACCCATTTGAATGGCTTCTTCAAACGACTGCAGGGAATTTTCCGGGGCCACGGAGTGCGCCCCCCGGTGGGCGAAAACCATCGGAAATTTTCTTTTCTCGAACAAGCGTGGAACGGGTGTCATGCGATTTACCAAACGAATTCTGAATCAGCGGGTAATTTAAACAGAAAGCATCAATTTTTCAACCGGCGGAATCATTACCCGACATCGGCATTGCCGGTGGCGTGAACCTCCCGGTATGGATGCGGTAATCGGGGGGAGCGGCCTGTACCGAAACCGATGGTCAGGTTTCTCCGGATGCATTTTCGCCGGCATCGACCGTTGGTGTTTTGATCGGTACCTCTATGCGAAATCCATCGTAGGCCAGGTGAATTTCTCCATCGAAATATTTTTGGGCCACGGACTTCAGGTCGCTTTCCAGGGCATCGGGATAAAAATGGGTTAAAATGAGTTGTTTGACGCCGGCTTCCTGGGCGATCTTGGCGGCCAAGCTGGGCGAAAGGTGCCCTTCTACGGCATATTCGTCGGCATGGGAACATTCCAGGACGGCGATATCGGCTTCCCGGCACAAACGGATCAACTCGCTGCAGTAGCCGCTGTCTCCGGAAAAGGCGATAATCCGGCCACCCATTTCGAAGCGGAACCCGACACTTTCGTTTTTATGAATCACGCGATTCCAGATCAAACGGAATCCCGGGAAATCCAGCAACCGCCGTTTCAGTTCATAATATTTGATGTTTTCCATGGGGTTTTGTACCCAGCGGCCATAGGCGGTTTCCAGGCCGCGCATAAAATTCAAAAATCCACGGGGACCCCACACCCGCAACATCCGTTCCTCTTCCCGGGAATTCCGCAGGGCAAACAGAAACGGGATCAAATCCGCCACATGGTCCGGATGAAAATGGGTGATGAAGATATACGTAATGGAGTGGATATCGATCCCTTCGTCGGCCAACCGTCGCAACGTACCTGCACCTATATCGATCAAAATCCGCTCTTTGGGCGTCTCCAGCAGAATGCTGCTGCAAGACCGCTCCGGATGCGGTAGGATACTGCCGGTGCCTAAAAAATGGAGTCGCAATGCGGCTGCCATAGGGTTCTCCTTTCTGGCATTATGCGGATTTTATAAAATTTAACGCGATTTTTATCCAATTCAAAAATTATCTTGCTAATTGTGATTTAACTTATATAGTTTCTGAAAGTTCAATTTAAAGGAGGACGTTGCCATGTCGAAAACCTGGACGCAACAGTTTGCCATCGGTGTTGTATTATTTCTGCTGGCCTGCGGTGGCGATCCTCTTCCCAGGGGGGACGAGGCGTTTCAACAAGGCAAGTACGCCGAGGCCATGAAGTATTACAAAGAGGCCCTGAAAAATCAGCCCGATAACCCCGAAATTCAAAAGAAAATCGCCTTTACGTATTTCAAGATCGGGGAATATTTTTTTAAAACGCGGCGCGTCATCCGGGCCTTCGAAGGCCAGGTGGAAAAGGGAATTCAGGCGGCCCCCGATCCCGACGACCCGGAATTTCGTAGACAACTGAGCCAGACCTATTTCGCCCTGGCAGAGGCATACCAGTCCGTGAAACCCGAAAATCCGGTACAGAAGGAACAGTTCTTTAAAAAAACCCTCTTCTATCTGGAAAAGGCCATCGAAACCGACAGCAGCAACAGCGCCGCCCAACAGGCCCTGCAACAATTTTCGGAAAAAAACTTTCAGGAAATGTTGAACCGGGGACTGAACGCATACAAGAAGGGACCCGAAGACCCGCTGGAGTACCTGGCGGCGGAATTCTATTTAACACGGGCCTTAAAATTCAACCCCGATCACAAAGAAGCCCAACGGTACCTACGCCTGGCCCGCAAAAAGGGACTGGACGTGCTCAACATGAACCAGGATATGCCCATCGCCATCTCCTCCCAGTTGAAAAAGGGTCGGCTCCTGGCCTATTATGTCGTAATCCGCAATAACACCAACGAACCCCGCCAGGTAAGCAGCCGGAATTTCTATTTACTCACCGCAGAGGGGGACGAGGTGCAAGGCAGTACTTCCAAGGAATTTGCGGAACCGTTTCAGGAGACCACCTTGCAACCGGGCGAAGAAACCGGCGGGGTGGTAACCTTTCAGATTCAGCCACGGAAAAAATACGTACGGGTGGAATACTGGCACGAGAACGCGGTACTGGGTTATAAGAATTTACCCTAACCCGGGCCCGTCCGGCCAAACCCGTTCATGGTTCTCGGGGACTCCCGGGGATCGTGTAACCACACCGGGAAGGGTTGACAGGGTTCCGGTGCCCCCGCCCCGGCATGATGCCCGGGGGCGGAGGCGGTTTTTCCTTCACAATATCCTATCTGTCCTGGACATCGGTGCGATTCCACCTGCGGGGGGCAAGGCCGGGATCACGACCGCTCGAGAAAACGGAACCGATCCTTCACCTCCTTGTGAACGGAACCTCCGGTGGCAGAAGCGCCGCAGTACCCCTCTATCAGGCCTCGGCTTATTCACCGCGATAAGGTACGCCTTCAGAAAGCCATGCCGGTGCAGGCGCCCCTTTTAAATAATGATCCAGATACTGTTTCATTTTGATGGCATAGTCCAGTTTATTGGCGTACGTTTGCAAATGATGCTTTTCTCCCCGATATTGTAAAAAAACACTTTCCTTGCCCAACCGCCTCAGGGCCAGATACAACTCAATCCCCTGATACCAGGGCACCGCCTCGTCCTGGTCCCCAAACATGATGAGCAATGGTGTTCGAATTTGATGGGCAAAAAATACAGGGGAGTTTAGAAAGTACCGTTCCGGATATTCCCACAGGCTTCCACCAATACGGCTCTGAAATTTTTCGTACTGAAACTGCCGGGCCAGTCCGCTTCCCCATCGGATCCCGCTGTAGGCGCTGGTCATGTTGGAGACCGGGGCACCCGCAATGGCACAGGTGAACAGATGGGTCTGGGTGATAACAAATGCCGTTTGATATCCACTCCAGGAATGTCCATGCAGGGCAATGGCATCGGGATCCGCAATGCCCAGATCGATGAGTTTTTGCACCCCGGGGACCAGGCATTTCAGGGCGGAATAGCCGGGACGACCGACTTCAAAACGAATGTCGGGCAGGAAAATCACATATCCGTTGCTGGTGTATAGGGGAAAACAGGGGCGATGGTTAATTACCGGTTGATTAAATTCGTACAACCGCTGGGAAAAGAAACGATAAAAATAGACCAACACCGGATATCGCCGGCCGGGCTGATAGTTTTCCGGCAAAATCACCACCCCCTGCAATGGGAGACCGTCTTCGCTGCGCCATTCCACCAGTCTGGCCCGGCCCCAAAGGAATTCTTCCATTTGAGGATTGACTCGGGTCACCTTGCGGGGCCGTTTAAAATGCCAATCGCTGACCCAGATATCGGGAAATTCCTCATAACTCTCCCGGGTAAAAATCACCCGATCGACCGATCCGGCTTTCGCCAGAAAGGTGAAACGCTTTTTTTCCTGCAACAATGTCTGCACTTCCGTCTTTCCGATGGTCGCCCGATAAAACCCACGGTATTTCTTTACGTCATGATAGCCATATAACAGCAGCGTTTCCCCCGATTGGAAAAATGGTTTTTCCGTATCCCATGGAATGATACGAAATATCAGGTGGTTCCTCCGCCCTTCGCCTCCGGTTATCCGGACGGGACGACCACCGTCTGTGGGGACCTGCCAGATGTCATATTTGTCATAAATCAAGACCGCACGATCCCCTTTCACCCAGCCGGCCACGCCATATCCCGGCGGAGGGTAAGGATAATCATGGTCCTCGTTAAAAAACGGCACTCCCAGGGTCGCCGTCAAATTCACGTGAGTACCCCTTGCCACATCGTACAAATGCCAATGGCGATCCCGATAATACACCAGATAGTTCCCTTCCGGGGATAAGGAGGCCGTTCGAGAAAGGCGCTCCGCCACCAAGGTACGCCGGCCCGTACGCAAGTCCACCACATACACATCGAACCACCAGCCCTCCCAGGTAATTTCCCTTAAGTAGGGAACATCCGAAAAACCCAGGGCGATACGGGCATTGCGGGGCACTTCCACGACAGGCAATAAAGAATCGGCCAGCAACACAACCCTCTGGTTATCCATATGATAAACGGCCCGGTAGGTGCGTCGACGCTCCTTCTCCCATTCTCTTTTCTGATGGGGTAGAATCCGGGGATCATTCCAGTGCCATACATCCACACCGCGCTTTTTTAGGATGGCGGCGATATCGAAGAAGCGTTTGGCCCTTTCCTCCTTGCTCAACGTATCTTTCCGGAATTTGCTCAACGCCCTATTCCGCCGAAAAAGCCATTCGGGCTGAAACCCCAGAAACAATCGCCGGCCGTCTTTGCTCCATTGCGGAGCGCCGTGCGGGGGCAACACCATCCGATCGGGGTAATCGGCGGTATCCACCAGCACCTGCAGGGAGTCTTGTGTGGCGTTCCAGAGCATTAATTGAGCCCCACCCGGTAGCCCTTCTTCGTCCAACCGGCTTTTTAGAAACGCCAGTCGCCCCGCCCGGTGGTCCCAGGTTAATCCCGAAAAATAAGCCTGGGCTTCCCGAAGAAGGGTATCTCGCACCACTCGATCCGATTGCAACCGGTACAAATACAAACCATTTTCCCGCCCGCCGCTATCGGAAACCACCACCGCTAAATAGCGGGAAAGGCTGTCGAAGGCAAATTCCGTGGCGAACCCTACAGAATCGATCCACCCGCTGGTCAGCGCTTTGATGACCAACAGCCCCCCCAGGGGACGGGGGGATTTTTCATCCGCCGGCTTTTCGGGAAATCCCTGAAAAGCGATCCAGCGCGAATCGTTGGAAAAACGGTATGCCTTGATTTTTTCCGCTTCAAACACGGCGCCGCTGACCGTGTTCAGGAGCCTCAGTCCTGGTCGAGGGGGCTCGTCCTTACCCGCGGCCACCTCTTTTTCGACGGCCGGAGGTTCTATCCGTACCGCCACCCAACGGGCATTGCGGGAAAACAGCGGTTGCCGCCCCCGTTCAATCCGAAAGCGGCGTTCTTCTTCCAGCGCTTGAATGACCACTTCGCCATCCCCGCGATCGGGACGTGCTTCGTAAGCCAACCAGCGGCCATCCTCCGAAATCACCGGATCGTGAATCGCCCGGAACCGCATGATATCGGCAAAAGTCAATGGCCGTTTCCTGTCCGCATGTCCCGGCGAGACAACCGCCACAATCACCAGAACGGTTAAAAATCGAACCAAAAACGAACGGCATACGCAACGTATTTCCATGTGAATACTCCCGATTTACCAATGAGTCCACTGCATTTCCCCCGAATCGGCCGGGAAAGCATTGACGGTGCTTTCTTTCGAGGATGCCTGGAAAGTAATACACAACACCCGAAAAACACAACTTTGAAAATTTAACCCGGGGGGAAACCGGGTATCTCCATCGGCTCCGGTGCCAATTGCCATTACCATTTTAAAGAAACCAGGTATCCGGGAACCTTCAGGAAATGTTTCAGGAATGTTTCCGGGTGTGAAGGGGACACGAACCGGCGGATTCATCCGAGTTTTCAGGGTTGTTCAGCGCAACACCAGCATTTTGCGGGTGAAAGTCATCGTTTCCGTCTGCAAACGATACACATACACCCCCGGGGATAACCGGGAGGCATCCATCTCCACCCGATGCCAACCGGCGTTCAGTGTCCAGCGCAGGTTCGGACTCCGTGGCTGACCATCCAGGGTAAAAATTTGCAGGCTTACCGCCCCATGCTGAGTCAGACAAAAAGTAAAGGCAGTGAACGGATATTGCGAAGACGCCCGCGTCCCGGGGCTGACAATCCGGACCGGTAATAAACGTCGGGCAGGGGAAAAGGCGCTCGCACCGCCTGCCGGCCGTCCGAGCCCTTCCAGGGACACCCCTGGCACGGGTTGATCCGACACCGAGGGCACCGGCCGACCGTCCTCTCTTCCCACCCAACGCTCCCGGCGTTGCTGAACCGCTCCGGTAAACACCGGAATCACCGCACGCTGGAGAACCTCCAGTACGACCAGAGACAAGGCAAGGAACAGCGAGATGATCAATTTCATGAATATTCCCCAAAATCCCTTACATCAAATCCGTCGCTTATTCCGGAATCCGAGAAAATAAACCACTTAAAGGTTTTGCGGATCGTATAGAAATCGTTCCTCAATCCCTGAGGTATGCTTTACAGAATCGACCCATCCCGACACAAGTTGAGTGAATTTCGCCGGCATCCCTTCCGCCATATGGATAGACTGTTTTTCGGATTCTCCCTTTGGGGAACCCCCCAGCCAACAGAGGAGCGAATGGCCACCATGGAAACGACGTTGATGCATTTCCCTCCACGGTGGGGGAAACGCATCCCTGCGGCAGGAACGATTTTCGGTTGAAGACCCTCATTGTTGGTGCAAATTCATCCGATCAAATTGTGGGGTAAAACCGTAAAATATTTTTGAATTTTAATAAAAGTTCCGTATTTTTTGGTCTTGGACAATTTGGATTCCCATTTTAACCGGGCAGGTTTCGCTTTGTGACAGAAGACGTTCAATTCATGGTCTTTTCTTTTTGGGGAAAATTGCCCACCCATTGTCATTTTTCCATCAACCACAAACGATCCATATTTGGAGGGTGTATGCGTGGTATTTTCCCGATATTGATGATGGTTCTGATCGGGGTCATTCCCCGGAATTCCCTGTCTGAAGAGAAAGAGGGTCATCCAAAGAAGGCACCCTGGGATGTTACCTTACCCCGAGGCGTGGTGGACACGGTGCAATTTACCGTGGAGGAAGGGACCTGGATGAATCTGGATGTCAGCCCCGACGGAAAGGAGATTGTGTTCGATTTACTGGGGGATATTTACCTTCTTCCCATCGAGGGGGGAGAGGCCCGCTTGTTGCAGGGCGGTCTATCCTACGATGTTCAACCGAGATTCAGCCCCGACGGTCGATACATCAGTTTCACCAGCGACCGTTCCGGGGGAGACAATATCTGGATCATGCACCGGGACGGCAGCCGGCCCACCCAGGTAACCGACGAAACCTTTCGCCTGTTGAATAATGCGGTATGGACCCCGGATGGACAATACTTGATTGCCCGGAAACATTTTACCAGCCGACGCTCCCTGGGAGCTGGAGAAATGTGGATGTACCATTTCAGCGGCGGAGAAGGCATCCGTTTGACCCAACGTAAAAACGATCAGCAGGACGCCGGCGAACCCTGGGTTTCTCCCGATGGACGCTTTCTTTACTGGAGCGAGGACATGAGTCCCGGAGGGGTGTTTCGATATAACAAAGATCCCAACGGACAGATTTATGTTATTCGGCGTCTGAATCTGGAAACCGGGGAAGTGGAAAACTTCATTCAGATTCAAGGAGGGGCGGTGCGGCCACAAATTTCTCCGGACGGTCGTTATCTGGCCTTTGTCAGGCGGGTGCGGGCGAAAAGTGTTCTTTACCTGCATGACTTTCAAACGGGAGAACAGTGGCCTTTGTACGATCGGTTAAGCAAAGATCAACAAGAAACCTGGGCCATTTTCGGAGTGTACCCCAATTACAATTGGACACCGGACGGCCGCTATATTATCATCTGGGCCCGGGGGAAAATCTGGAAGATCGATGTTCAAACCCGCGAGGCCACCCCCATCCCTTTTCGGGCAAGAGTCACCCAATACCTTTCCCGTGCGTTACACTTTCCCCAGGAAGCGCATCCGGAGCGTTTCCGGGTAAAAATGATCCGTCACGCCCGCACATCCCCGGATGGAAAATGGCTGGTGTTCAACGCCGTGGGTTACCTCTGGAAAAAGCGATTACCCGATGGAACGCCCCGTCGCTTGACCAAGGATACCCATTTCGAATTCCAACCCGCCTTCAGTCCCGACGGCCGATGGATTGTCTACACCACCTGGGACGATCAGGAAAAAGGAGCCCTGTATAAAATTCCGCTGAAAGGCGGGTGGTCCCGAAAATTAACCCGGGAAAAAGGGTACTACCACTCCCCTACCTTTTCCCCGGACGGCTCCAAGATCGTATTCCGTAAAGGAAAGGGGAACCGGGTGCTGGGTTATGCTTACGGAGAGCGGCCGGGATTGTATTGGATTTCCGCCGATGGTGGGGACATGCATTTTATCCGCAAAGAAGGAACCAAACCGGTCTTTAGCAAGGATGGCCGGCGAATTTATTTTATGAGCCGTGAGGGGGGAAAGAAAGCCCTGAAGAGCGTTCGCCTGGATGGGGGCGATGAACGCACGCACTTGACTTCCCAATATGCCGTAACCATTCTCCCCAGTCCCGACGAAAAATGGGTGGCCTGGCAGGAATTGTTTAATATCTATATCGCTCCTTTCCCTCGCACGGGCGGGGCCATCGATCTCAGCGCCGACACCAAGGCCATTCCGGTACAAAAAGTGACCCGAGACGCCGGTAATTATTTACACTGGTCGAACGACAGCCAGAGACTCCACTGGGTGATCGGCCCTTACTATTTTACCCGTGACCTACGGGAAACGTTTTCTTTTGTGGCGGGGGCCCCTCAGGAAATTCCCCCACCGGATAGCGTGGGCGTCGACATCGGGTTATCCCTGGCCGCGGACCGTCCCGAGGGAATCATGGCTCTGGTGGGTGCCCGGATCATCACCATGAAGGGGGACGAAGTGCTGGAAAACGGAACCATCGTGGTGAAAGAGAATCGCATCCTGGCAGTGGGACCGGCCGATGCCGTGGACATCCCCCGGGGAGCATTCATCGTGGACGTAAAAGGCAAAACCATCATTCCCGGACTGATTGACGTCCACGCCCATCTTCCCAATAGTGGTAACGGCATATCGCCCCGGCAAAGCTGGCCCTATTTCGCCAATCTGGCCTACGGGGTGACCACGGCACACGATCCTTCCGCCAACACGGAGATGGTCTTCAGCCAAGCGGAAATGGTCAAGGCCGGCGTGATGGTGGGACCCCGTATTTATTCGACCGGCACCATTTTGTATGGCGCCGAAGGCGACTTCAAAGCCGTGGTGAACAGCCTGGACGATGCCCGAAGCCATTTGCGCCGGATGAAGGCTGTCGGCGCCTTCACGGTGAAAAGCTATAATCAACCGCGCCGCAATCAACGGCAACAGATTATCCAGGCCGCCCGGGAACTGGGCATCATGGTGTTGCCCGAGGGAGGCTCCACCTTCTTCCACAATATCAACATGATTCTGGACGGCCACACCGGCGTTGAACATGCCGTTCCCATCGCCCCGCTATATGAGGACGTCATCCGCCTGTGGGCGGCCAGTCAAACCGCCTATACCCCGACCCTGATCGTCGCTTACGGGGGACTCTGGGGAGAAAATTACTGGTACATGAAAACCAACGTCTGGGAAAAGGAGCGGCTGTTGACGTACGTGCCCCGTTCCCTTATCGATGCGCGATCCCGCCGTCGCTTGAAGGCGCCGGAGGAGGAATTCGGGCATATCCAGAATGCCCGGGCGGCACGACGCCTGGCCGAGGCAGGGGTGCGGGTGAATCTGGGCGCCCACGGACAGTTACAAGGCCTCGGCGTGCATTGGGAACTCTGGATGCTGGTTCAGGGCGGAATGAGCCCGCTGGAAGCCCTGCGATGCGCCACCCTGAATGGCGCCCATTACCTGGGACTGGAAAACGATCTGGGCAGCCTGGAACCCGGCAAATTAGCCGACCTGGTGGTACTGCAAAACAATCCGCTGGAAACTATTTATCATACCGAAACGGTGGTATACGTGATGAAAAACGGTCGCCTGTACGAGGCCGACACGATGAACGAAATCGGCCGGAAACCCAGGAAACGCAAACCGTTTTACTGGGAAATGGAACGGGTAAGCGATCGCTGGATATGGAACGAACGTCTGGAAAGCACCGTCTGCGGCTGCCGGCGGGGGGCATTCTAATCCCCCGCAACAAAAGGGGGGATTATCCTAAAATGGGAGTGGAAAAAATCGGAATGCTTAAAATTTTACGGGAATGGGTCGATTTTTTTCTCCTGGACAGCAAAAATGTTTGGGATAACCCCAATACCGGGAGGTGAATTTGATCATGAAAAACGGCGGCCGATATATCGGGAGTCCCCCGTTTGGTTAAAGCGGTGGGGAAGAGAGGGACGAAGGCCCAATTGTGGCGGTCGAGGAGACGGCAGGGGTTGCGTTTCAGGGTCAGGGAGTAAATATTTTGACCATTTTAAAAATTACAAAAATGTCAAAAATTCAATTTTTTGAGTTTGAAATTTAATTTTTATTTCTTAAAATGAAAGTCGGGCGTTAAGGCGGGGCACCCGACTTTCTTGTGTATGGTTGTAAGGTAATGC
>WFTQ01000023.1 GCA_015485355.1 bacterium
ACGCCAACAACCTCTCACGATCCAACGACGTCAACAACTCCAACCGACTCACACCCACATCCGGATCACGAACCACTCCCTCCAACAATCGAACATAGTGTACCATCATCTGCTCAATGGTCTCGCGGTCAAATAAATCCGTGTTGTATTCCACAAGAGCGCTCAATCCATCCTCTTGCTCGTTTACCTCCAGGGTCAAATCGAATTTAGCGGTACCGCTGTGAAGGATTATGGGGGTTACTTGCAGATCGGAGAATTGCTGTTTCCGGGCTCGAATATTGTTTAAGCTGAACATGACCTGAAAAAGCGGGCTATGACTCACATCCCGGGGGATATTCAACACGTCCACAATTTTTTCGAAGGGAACATCCTGGTGGGCATAGGCCTCCAGGGCGGTTTGACGTACGCGTTCCAGCAATTCCCGGAAGCTCACACCGCCGCTCAAATCGGTCCGCAGTACCAGCGTGTTAACAAAGAAACCGATTAACGGCTCAATTTCCAGGCGGTTGCGATTGGCAATGGGCGTACCGATGTTGATATCGGTTTGCCGACTGTAGCGGTACAGCAATGTGGCAAAAGCCGCCAGTAAGCACATAAACAGTGTGGTATCGGTTTCCTGGCACAGACGTAACAACTTCCGGGTCAATTCCGCATCGATCCGGAAGGCATAGACACTGCCTTTAAAAGAGGGGATCGGTGGTCGCGGCCGATCGGTGGGTAATTCCAGCACCGGTGGGCTGTCGGCCAATTTTTCTTTCCAGTACCGAAGTTGCGTTTGAAAGGCTTCGCTGTCCATCCATCGCCGTTGCCAGGCGGCGTAATCGGCGTATTGAATGGGCAACGGCGGCAATGGTGAGGGAAGGCCCTCTCGAAACGCCTGATAATGGCCGGCAATTTCGCGAACCAGGATACCCATGGACCAGCCATCGGAGATGATATGATGCATGCTGATGAGTACCGCATGATCATCGGGGGCAAAGCGTAGTATTTTTAACCGGAACAGCGGCGGCTGGTCCAGCCGAAATCCCTGCCGGGCCATGGCAAAGCCTTCCTTTTCGATCAGGGCCGTTCTCTCTGTTTCCAAAAGATTGCTGTGTGTTTCCACCGGCATGTCTACCGATAGTGTTTCCAGGACCACCTGTCGGGGTTTGCCGTCCACGGTTTCGATTTTGGTGCGCAGGATTTCGTGCCGCCGGACCACTTCCTGAACCGCCTGCTGAAACACCTCCGGCTGCAGGGGGCCTTTTAGACGAAAGGCGGCGGGGATGTTGTAAAAAGGGTTGCCGGGTTCCATCTGATCCAGGAACCACAAACGCTGCTGAGAGAAAGACAGGGGCAGGTCTTCCATTCGGGAAACCGGCTCAATGGGTAGCCGGCGGAGTCCCTTCTCTTCCAGCTGCAGCTGACCTATACGGCGTGCCAGACCCTCCACAGTGGGTTGTTCGAACACCGCGGTCAAGGGCAATTGTATATCGAAGGCATCGTTGATTCGCGAGACCAGCTGAGTGGCCAAGAGGGAATGCCCCCCCAGGTCGAAGAAATTATCCCGGACTCCCACTCGATCCAGATGTAACACCGCGGCCATTTGGCGGGCCACAATCTCTTCTATGGGCGTTCGCGGAGCCACATATTCGGCTTCCGAGACCGCAGCGGCATAATCGGGGATCGGTAGGGCCCGACGATCAATTTTGCCGTTGGGCGTCAGCGGAAAGGCTTCCAGGCAAACAAAGGTGGCCGGGATCATATATTCGGGCAATTCCCGGTTCAGGTGTTCCCGCAACGCCTCCCGGTTTATCGTGTGCCCCTCCCGAGCGACCACGTAGGCCACCAATCGCGGATCTCCCGGAACGTCCTCCCGCAATAACACGACAACGTCTTGCACTCCCGGATGGGTGCGTAATACCGCTTCTATTTCCCCCAATTCGATCCGATATCCCCGAACCTTTACCTGATTATCCAGACGGCCCAGAAATTCCAGTTGCCCATCGGGACGAATTTTCACCCGATCGCCGGTCCGGTACATGCGTGCTCCCGGTTGATCAGCGAAGGGATCGGGCAAGAATTTCTCCGCCGTTAAGTCGGGACGTTCCCAATACCCCCGGGCCACGCCTTCGCCTGCAATAAACAGTTCTCCGGGTACGCCCACGGGAACCTTCTGCAGATATTGATCCAGCACATAAAGACGGATACCCGGAATGGCCCTCCCGATGGGTACGGAACCCGCACCGCTCTCCCCCTCCGGGATTCGGTACACCACACATCCCACCACCGTTTCCGTGGGACCGTACTCGTTGTACAGAAGGGTTTGGGGCGCATGGGTCTGCCAGAAGGCCACTTTTTCGTAAGTCAAATTGTCTCCCCCAATAACCAATGCATGGGCCGATCCGGCCGCTTGTTCGGGGGGTATTTGTTGGGCCAACAGTTCCAGGTGGGCCGGGGTGATTTTGACCAGGCTGAAATCGCCCTCCTGCCGAAGCATCGCCGCCAGTTGCTCCAGCTCCTGCCCCTCCGGCACCAGATACAGGGCCCGACCCCTCAGCAACGCCGGAAAGACGGCGGTTATGGTGGCATCGAAAGCAATAGGGGAATGCACCAGACTGCCACGACCGCGATCCAGTGGATACGCCCGAACAGCCCAGTTTAAATAATGGGTCAATCCCCGATGGGTGATCATGGTCCCCTTGGGCTTTCCCGTGGACCCGGAGGTGTAAATCATATAGGCCAGATGCTCCGGAGCAAGGGATATCTCTGGGTGGCTTTCGGGACAGGATTGCAATTGCTCATCAATGCCATCCAGATAAATCGTCTGCGCCGGTTGGCGGGGCCATTCCGCTTTGCATCGGGACTGAGTAAGCACCAAGGAAAGCCGCGCGTCCGCCATGATAAAGGCCTTGCGTTCCGGCGGATATTCCGGATCGATGGGCACATAGGCCCCACCGGCCTTCAAGATACCCAGCAGGGCGATAATCAACTCTGGCGACCGCGGCAGGTTGACCCCCACCAGCGTATCCGGCCGAACACCCAGGGCCATAAGATAATGCGCCAGTCGATTGGCCCGCCGATTGAGCTCCTCATAGCTGATCTTTTGATCCCCAAACACCAGCGCCACCGCCTGCGGGGTCCGCCGGACTTGTTCCTCGATCAAATCCGGTAGCGGTTGGGTAAAAGGTGGCATCCGTTGGGACGCTTTATACCCGGGGTTCAGAAGGGATACCTCCCGGGTTAAATCATAGGGCTGCAGCGCCGCTTGCAACCCGGCCGCTTCGGTCTTGCTCAACAGGGACAATTGATGCACCGGCCGCCGGGGGTGCTCCAGAATCGCCTGCAGCAAGTTCCGATAGTGTTGTATCATCCGCTGCACCGTCTCCCGACGGAACAAATCGACATCGTATTCCAGGTTTACCAGCAATTGGCCCCGGGCATTTTCGCCAACGGTCAGGGTCAGATCGAATTTTGCGGCACCGGTGTCCAGCTTCACCGGACTTAACGTCAATCCGGGCAGCCGAAACTCCCGTGAAGGCAGATTCTGATGGACGAACATAACCTGAAACAGAGGGGTATGGCTGGTATCCCGTGGCGGCGAGAGTTCCTCCACCAGCATTTCGAACGGCAAATCCTGATGGGCAAAGGCTCCCAGGGCATTCCGGCGCACCGTTTCCAAAACCTGTTCAAACGTCCAGAGGCCCGAAAACCGCGCCCGCAACACCAGGGTATTGACAAAAAACCCGATCAGATTTTCCGTTTCTTCCCGGTTGCGGTTGGCAATGGGGGTTCCCACGGTGATATCTTCCTGTCCGGTATAGCGAAATAACAACACATAAAAAGCGGCCAGCAAGGTCATAAACAGGGTACTCTGGTGATCATTGGAAAACCGGTGCAGACGTTTCACCAGTTCCGCGGGAAATACAGCTTCCACGCAACCGCCCCGGTAACGCCGCACGGGAGGGCGAGGAAAATCCGTGGGCAACTCCAGCACAGGCAGGTCGTCTCCCAGCACCTGCTTCCAGTAATCCAGCTGTCGCCGCCGTTGCTCTCCCCTCAACCACTTGCGCTGCCATTGAGCAAAGTCCACATATTGGATGGGCAAATCGGGTAATCGGGGGTCCCGATGGTGCAGGGCCGCGGTATACCATTCAGAAAACTCCCGGATGAACACCCCCACCGACCAACCATCGGAAATGATATGGTGCATTACCACAAACAGCACATGCTCTTCGGGATTCAGGCGGAATAAAGTGATCCGCATCAGGGGACCCTTCTCCAGCGCAAAAGGCATTCCCGCGATCCGGCGCATCTCTTGTTGCAAACGGGCCTCCTGGTCATCCCCATTCACGGCAGACAGATCCACCAGTTGCAGGGGAATTTCCAGATGCCGATGAATGACCTGCATGGGATTGCCGTTGACGGTGGTAAACGTGGTCCGGAGTACTTCGTGGCGCCGGATAACAGCTTGCAGGCCTTTTTCCACCGCCGGAATATTCAACCGGCCTTTGAGCCGCACCGCCGCAGGGATGTTATAAGCCGTATTTCCGGGCAGGAGTTGTTCCAGAAACCACAAACGCCGTTGGGCGTACGACAGGGGAAACGTATTAAACGCACTTCCCTTTTTCTTTAATTGTAACTCCAGCAGTTTGCGCTTTTCCGGAGAAAGCGATGCCAATAATTTTTGCAGGTCACTCATCGTCTCCCTTCCCGTTTTTTAAGGACTGTCTTTCCTTTTCCAGAAGTTCGCGGGTCTCCTCTTCAGAGAGATGCTCCAGCCGGGAAAGCAGTGTTTGAATGTCCTGGTCGCCTCGCTCTACGCGCTCGATCTTCTCTTCGCTTTCGGAAACATAGGCTTGCTGTTCCTGAAGTTGTTGGATATGTTCGGCCAGCGCGGCAATGGTAGGGGTCTCAAAAATTCGTCGCAACTGGATGTTGACTTTATACCGATGCTTTATCCGGGAAATGAACTGCGTGGCCATCAGGGAGTGTCCGCCCAGTTCGAAGAAGTTATCATAAATACCCACGGGTTCCATACCCAGAAGTTCCGCTGCCAGAGCGGCCAGTTCCGCTTCCAGGTCGTTTCGTGGGGCCACGTATTCGCTTTGCACATCGGCGCGGGTGATTTCCGGCCGGGGCAATGCCTTGCGATCTATTTTCCCCGAAGGAGTCAGGGGCATCGTCTCCAGCTGCACAATGAAAGAGGGGATCATATAGCCCGGCAGATGTTCCTGTAAATAATTGCGCACCTGTCCGGAGGTCAGCTGTTTACCCGGTTCGGGTACAATATAGCCCACCAAGCGGGTGTCGTCTCCCAGGTCCGTGCGGGCCAGCACGGCGGCCCGACGAATATCCGGATGGGCATCCAGAACGGCCTCGATTTCTTCCAGTTCAATCCGGAAACCCCGTACTTTGACCTGAAAATCGATGCGTCCCAGAAATTCGATCTCCCCATCGGGACGGCAGCGAACCAGATCGCCGGTTCGGTAAAGGCGCGATCCGGGCTGGTTGCTGAAGGGATTGGGCACAAATTTTTCCGCCGTCAGGTCGGGCCGATTCCAATAGCCTCTGGCCAGCCCCACACCCTCGATCAGCAGTTCGCCGGGCACCCCGATGGGCACGGGACGCAAGGCGCGGTCCACCACATACAACCGAAAATTAGCGATCGGCCGCCCAATAGGGGGACCCTGCGGATATTCTCCCCGACACAAATGCATGCTGGCACAAACGGTCGTTTCCGTGGGACCATAGGCGTTAAAAAATTTCCGCCCCTTCCCCCAGCGGGTGACCAGATCGCCCCCCACCTTTTCGCCCGCGGTGATCAATGTTTCCAAATCCGGCAGCTCCGTTTCCGGCCATACGGCCAGTACCGAGGGGGGCAGGGTCAGGGTGGTAATCTTTTCCTTTTTCAATACCTCCAGCAAATCCACCCCCGAGGTGATAACCTCCTGGGTGGTCAGATGCAAAGCCGCTCCGCTTAATAAAGCCATCACCATTTCCCACACACTGGCGTCAAAACTCAGGGAAGAAAACTGGAGAATGCGCTTGCCCGGTCCCACATGGAAGGCCTGGATTTGCGCCGTAACCAGATTTGCCAACCCCACATGCTGCAACATGGTCCCTTTGGGTTTCCCGGTGGAACCGGAGGTGTAGATCACATAGGCCAGATTTTGCGGGACTATCGCTCGCTCGGGAACGGCTTGAGGCTCCCGGGCGATCTCGGGCCGGTCCCGATCCAGGACCACCATCCGGGCAGCCTGCCGGGGCATGTGATCGGCCGTTTCCTCCTGAGTCAACAATACGGAAATCCGGGAATCGTCTATCATATACCGAATGCGTTCCGTCGGATAGGCCGGGTCGATGGGCACAAACGCCCCTCCGGCCTTCAGAACACCCATAATCCCCACAATCATCTCCGGAGAACGATCCATACAAATGCCCACCAGGGTTTCCGGGCCCACACCCCAACGCTGCAACCAATGAGCCAGCTGATTGGACTCCCGATCCAGCTCCTCATACGTCAGTACCTTTCTCTGAGAATCTGGATGCACCGAAGGGGTAAAGACCACCGCAGGGGCATCCGGCTGCTTTGCCACCCATTCTTCGAAAATATCGGGAACGGTGCGCTGCTCCGGAAACGGTGTGTCTGAACGATTCCACTCCACCAGAACCCGGGTCAGTTCCCCTTCGTCCATCATTGGAAGGGCGTAGACCTCTTCCTCCGGTCGCCTTAACCCGGATTCCAGCAACAGTCGGAAATGGTTCAACATGCGTCGAATGGTCTCCCGATCGAACAGATCGGTGTTATATTCCAGTAACCCGAAGAATCGGCCGTCCCCTTCTCCCAGATAAAAAGTCAAATCGTATTTCGCCGTGGTGGAATCCACTTCCATGGCACGCAACTGGATGCCCGAAACGTGAAGCTCCGACACCGGCATGTTTTGCAGCACAAAGGCCACCTGGAAGACCGGCGAATGACTTAAGTTTCTGGGGGGCTGCAGTTCTTCCACCAGTTTTTCGAAAGGCAGATCCTGGTGAGCATACGCTTCCAGCAAGACCTCACGAACCCGCCGGATCAACTCTGAAAACGTGGGGTTGTCAGACAAATCGGTACGGATCACCAGGGTGTTTACAAAGAAACCGATCAGGGGTTCAATCTCAGCAAAGCGTCGATTGGCGATGGGCGTACCTACCAGAATATCTTCCTGCCCACTGTAGCGTGCCAGTAAGATTTTAAAGGCCGCCAGCAGGATCATAAAGGGAGTCACCCCGAGCTTGCGGCTCAAGTGTTCAACGGCTTCGCTCACTTCGGAAGAAAATTCAATCCGTTCGATGGCACCCCGATAGGTTTGTACCGGAGGGCGGGGTCGATCGGTGGGCAATTCCAGAAGAGGGGGAGCCCCCTTTAACTGTTCCCGCCAGTAGGCCAGCTGTTTTTCCAGCACCTCATGGTTCAACCATTCCCGCTGCCAAGCCGCATAATCCACATACTGGATGGGCAGCTCGGGCAAAGGGGAAGGTTTTCCTTCGGCAAAGCTCCGGTAAAGGTGAGCCAGCTCCCGGATAAATACCCCCACCGACCAGCCGTCGGAAATGATGTGATGCATGGTAAACAGCACCACATGCTCGTTTGGCGCCAGTCTCAACAATTCGATACGGAACAGGGGTATTTGCCGTAAATCGAATGGTTGGCGATGAAACTCCTTCACCCGCCGGCGGACCTGTTCTTCCCTTTCCGGGGGCGATAGGTTCGTCAGATCGCGTACCGGTATCCTGACCTCAAACGGATCATGAATCACCGGTCTGCCCTGTCCGTCTTCTTCCAGAAAAGCCGTCCGTAGCACCTCGTGCCGACGCACAATTTCGCTTAACGCCTGTTCCAGAACCTCCAGTTTTAATTCCCCTTTCACCCGAAAGGTGGAAGGGATATTGTACATGGGTGTCCCGGGTTCCAGCTGCTCAATGAACCAGAGGCGTTGCTGAGCAAAGGACAGGGGCAGCGGGCCGTCCCGCTCGATTCTGCGAAACGGTGGTAAATCCACACCTTGTTCCTTTTGCAGCGCCTGATCGATTTTCCGGGCCAGCTCGGCCAGATTGGCCACTTCGAACACCTGGCGGATGGGCAGCTCGATTTGAAAGGCATTGCGAATACGGGAGATCAGCTGCGTGGCCATCAGGGAGTGTCCGCCCAGATCGAAGAAGTTGTCCAGCGCCCCAACATGGGGTACACCCAGCACATCTTCCCAGATGCGGGCCAGAATCTCTTCCGTGGGGGTACGAGGCGCGGCATATTCCCGGAATCCTTCGGCTTGTCCAATCCGCGGTTTGGGCAAGGCCCGCCGGTCGATCTTTCCATTGGGCGTGAGGGGAAAACGATCCATTTCCACCAACACGGCGGGTACCATGTACGCCGGCAACCGGGCCTGCAAATAGTCACGCAAATCGCGGGTCTGAGTCTCCAATGCATCGGCCTGCCGGATCCAGTACCCCACCAACCGTTGATGGCCGCGGGCATCCTGGTGCACCTGCACAACGGCAGCTTTCACCGCGGGATGATCGTTCAAAACCGCTTCAATTTCTCCCAGTTCGATGCGGAAACCGTGGACTTTCACCTGGGTGTCGGCACGTCCCACAAACTCGATGGTCCCATCTTCCAGCCAGCGGCCCAGATCCCCGGTACGATACATGCGAGCCCCCGGATGCGGGGCAAAGGGGTCCGGTAAAAAGCGTTCCGCCGTTAAATCCGGGCGATCCAGATACCCCCGGGCCACGCCCGCTCCGCTCAAATAAATCTCCCCCACCACACCCACCGGTACGGGGTTCCCTTCGGCATCCAGGATGTACGCCCGCATGTTCGCCAGCGCCCGACCGATATTCGGACGCGCCGAGGTCTCTTTTACCACACTCACCACCGAATCCACGGTACATTCGGTGGGGCCATACATGTTATAAATGTCCATTCGTTGACTGTGTTGCAATAGTTTCCAGGTATGGTCATCGATGGCTTCGCCACCGGGCAAACAAATGGGCGGTTGCCAGACCTCGTTTTCCAGCAACCCGGCATCCAGCAGTAATTTTAACTGCGTGGGTACGCAATCCAATACCTCGATGCGCCGCTCCTCCAGAAATTTCAACAGTCCCTCTCCATCTTGGCGCAGCTCATCCGGCACAATATCCAGGGTATGGCCCATCCCCAGAAGGATCAGTTGCTGGACGGAGGCATCGAACAATATCGGGGCGTTCAATGTGGCCCGATAAACTTTATCTCCATACCGGTTGTAGATGCGATCTTTCAGGGCAATCATCAAATGGATAACGGAACGATGCTCGATCATCACACCCTTGGGCCGACCGGTCGATCCCGAGGTATAGATGACATACGCCAGGTTTTCGGGCTGAAGCACCGGCGAGGGATTCCGGGTGGGGAAACCGTTGAGCGCCTTCTCTTGATCCAGATAAAGCACCGTTCCCTCGAACCCCGAAAGAACGTTCTCGAGGGTGGAATGACTCAACAGGATGTTGATGCGGGAATCTTTGACTATGAACCGAATGCGATCTTCCGGATAGGTGGGATCTATCGGCACATACGCCGCTCCGGATTTCAACACCCCCACAATTGCAACCAGGAGGTCGGTGGACCGAGGCAGGCATACACCCACCCGGTCATCCGGCCGTACTCCCAGTCGCCGCAGCGCATGGGCCAGCCGATTGGCTTTCCGGTTCAACTCGGCATAGGTTAATCGTTGTTGCCGGTACCAAACCGCCGGCCGTTCGGGGTGCTTCCGGGCCACATCCTCGATCAACTGGGGCCACAAGCGTTTCAGAGGCAGTTCTCCGGGTACCGGATTCCAGGTTTCCAGCAACTGGGTTCGTTCCTCCGGGGTAAGGATGGAAATCTCTCGAATCAACACCCGGGAATCCCGGACCATCTGGGATACAATTCGTTCCAGGTGCCCCAGCATGCGCTCTATGGTAGCCTGGTTGAACCGTTCAGTGTCGTAGGTAATTTTTATGACCAGGGGATCCCCCGGTGCGGAGACCACCGTAATGGGATAATTGGTCTTTTCGTAGGAACGGATGTCGGAAATGTGGATGCTCAGTTGTTGTTGGCGGATGGACGCGTCGACCGGGTAGTTTTCGAAGACGAAAATGCTCTGAAAAAGGGGCACATTGCGGGGCACTTCGCTCCAGCCGTGCACCTCCACCAGGGGGGTGTATTGATACTCCTGAATGTCCACCTGGCGTTGCTGCAAGGCCTGTAACAATTCCAGAACCGTTTGATCAGGATTCAGAAGCACCCGCACCGGCAGGGTATTAATAAACAATCCCATCATATTTTCGGCCCCGGGCAATTGATGGGGTCTTCCCGAAAGGGTTAATCCAAACACCACATCGCGGGCTCCGCTATAGCGATACAAAAGCAGCGCCCAGGCCAGTTGCACCACCGTACTCAACGTTAATTGGTACCGGCCGGTCAGCTCCTGAAGGGCCTGGGTCAATTGTCGCGATAGGGGCCGTTCTATGGTATCCACTTCTCCCACCGTATCCCGTCCGGCATGGGTATCCACCACCAGAGGGGTGGGATGGTGAAAACCTTTCAAATAATCTTTCCAGAAGGCCTCCGCACGGCTGGTATCCTGCTGTTGCAACCAGCGAATATATTCTCCAAACGGGGGTGCGGGCGGTAACCGGAACTCCCTGCCCTCACGGAAGGCTTCGTAAAAGGCGAACACTTCGCGCAATAAAATGGGCAAAGACCACCCATCCAGCAAAATATGATGATGGCTCCAGAGAAATTTATAGGCATCGTCCCCAATTTGAATCAATGTAATCCGTAATAGCGGCGGTCTGCCCAGGTGAAATCCCTTTTGTCGATCCTCTTTCATCAACAGTTCAAAGCGGCTTTCCTGCTCCCCGGGAGGCACCCCCCGCCAGTCCAGAAACCGAAAAGGCAATTCCGCCTGTTTATGCACCACCTGCATCATGCGGGTCACTTTCTTCCACACAAACGAGGTTCGCAGAATGGCATTGCGGTCAATCACCCGCTGCCAGGCTTTACGAAATGCCTCCACATCCAGCGCTCCGCGAAACGTGGCGCTCATCTGCTCAAAATATTGACCGGCTTCGGGATGGTACAGCGTGTGAAATAGCATTCCCTGCTGCATGGGGGACAGCGGATATACCGCTTCGATATCTCCGGGCTTCGCCTTTTTACTCATCTTCCCAACCTTCCTCTAATTCAGACATAAATTGCTGAAACTCTTCGTTGTCCATGGAAACGTCCGCAAAATCTGAAGGCGTATAGATTTTATCACCCTCCGATGGTTCGTATCGAATAATTTCCAGTAAAACGTTCCGGAAATGATCGGCAAATTCCTGAATGGTCTCCCGGCGATGACGGGCTCGGCTAAAAGAGAAATAAAAAATCATCTCTCCGTTGCGAACGCTGGCACTGATGGTGAGCAACTGCAGACGCTCATTCTCCGGTGCCCGTTCGGGACCTGGTTTTTCCGGTGCCACTCCAAAGGCACTCGCTTCCGTTTCGGTATTGAATTGTCCTAAATAGTTAAACCCGATCGCCGGTTCGGGAACGGCCGCCATCTTCCGCCGGATGTTTTCGTCCGTAGTCAAATAGCGCAACAGTCCATATCCCATGCCTCTCCCGGGAATGGCCCGAACCTGCTCTTTGATAGCCATAACGGCATCGTTCACATGTACGCTCTTACCCAGATCCAGGAACACGGGATATTCGTTGGTAAACCAACCCACGGTGCGGGAGAGGTCCACATCATCGAAAAGGGGTTCCCGGCCGTGCCCTTCCACGGCCACCAACAATTTTCGTCGACCGGTAAAGCGTTGATAGGCCAGCACCAACGCCGTTAATAACACCTCGTTGATCTGCGTGTTGAATATCTGGGGCACCCGCGTCAATAAGTCGTGGGTCATCGAGGCGTCCAGATGAAAGTCGATCCGGTCGGCGCTACTTTCCAGATTCTTCGCTTCCGGGTGGTCTTCCGGGAAGGGCGGTAAATGTAATTCCGCCAACCGGGTCCAATAAGGTAATTCATCCCGCACTTCCGGTGAATCCGCCAGTTGCTGCAACCGTTTCGCCCAGTATTGAAAAGCGGTTGTCTTGGGAGGCAACTGAACCGCCTGACCGGATTCCAGTTGACGGTAGGCCTGCGCGAAATCTTCCATAAGAATCCGCCAGGACACTCCATCGACCACCAGATGGTGGATGACGATCAACAACCGGTCGGTACTTGCCTCACCACATCGAATGTATACGAATTGAATCAGGGGTCCCTTTTGCAGGTGCAATTTTCCCTGATACGCGGCCGACAGCTCTTCAATCTTGTTGCGCTGTTCCTCGGGTTTCAGGTGGCTGATATCAACAAGAGCAAAAGGCACCGTGTCATCGGGAGGAACAATATATTGCCGCCACCCCTGTCGGGTCTTTTGGTAGCGCATCCGAAGGGCGTCGTGATGCTTCACCAAGGCGGATACGACCTGTTTCACGAGATCGGGATCAACGGATTTCGGGACTTCCAGCAGCACAGACTGATTCCAGTGGTGGGGATCGGCCAATTGTTTCTGGAAAAATTTTTGTTGAATGGGTGTGAGGATCACTTCGCCGGTGACCTCACCCTGCTCGGCGTAAATGGCCTGAGCCTGTCCTGCATAATGCGCCAGTCCTTCGATGGTGGGCGCCATGAAAAGGTGACGTGGCTGGAGTTTCAATCCTGCCTGGTTGGCCATGGAAATCACCCGAATACTCGAAATGGAATCGCCACCCAGTTCAAAGAAATTGTCCCGCACACCGATATGTTCCACGCCCAGCACCTCTTTCCAGATTTGTACCAGGGTCTCTTCCACATCATTCCTCGGGGGCACATAAGTTTCGCCGATATGCCGGCGATCCAGCGTCGGCGCGGGAAGGGCCCGTCGGTCAATCTTCCCGTGCGGAGTCAGCGGAAAAGCTTCCAGATTCACAAAGAACGCCGGCAACATGTAATCGGGAAGTTGACTCTGCAGGTACTGTCTTAAGGGAGCGGCGTCGGTCTGCTCCGCTTGGGCTGGAATCCAGTAACAGACCAGTCGTTTATTGCCCCGGGAATCGGTGTGCACCACAATCAAGGCATCCCGTACGGCGGGGTGCCGGCGCAACACGGTTTCGATTTCACCCGGCTCGATCCGAAAGCCCCGAATTTTCACCTGATCGTCCACCCGGCCGATAAACACCAGCTGGCCGTCGGGTTGCAGACGGCACAGATCGCCGGTGCGGTACATGCGAGCCCCCGGGGTCGAGCTGAAGGGATCCGGCAGGAAGCACGCCGCGGTGATCTCCGGTCGGTTCCAGTATCCCCGGGCAACCCCCGCCCCGCTTATGTACAACTCCCCAAAGGCTCCCGGCGGTACCGGCCGCAAATAACGATCCAGCACATATACCCGCACGTTATCGATGGGCCGGCCGATGGGCACCCCATTGCCCGTAAGCCGATCCAGCTCCTGCGGAATGTGTATCTCAAATCCGGTGACCGTGATCGTGGTTTCCGTGGGTCCATACACATTTTCGAAACGGATGGGACGTTCGATTCTCCGGGCCATTTGTTTAACCCGATCCACCGAAGGGGCCTCTCCACCCACAAATATTTTGCGGACACTTTCCGGTATCTTCGCATCCTGTTCCATCAAAAAGTCGTGCCAGCTGTGCCAGACGGGCACCGGCAGGTGCAAGAAATGAATACGCCGCTCCCGACAGACGGCCAGAAGGTCGGCATTGGTCAGCTCTATCGCCGGGGGTGGCAACACGAGCGTGGCACCGCTGATCAGGGTGGGATAAATTTCTTCCCCGGCGGCATCAAAACTGAACGTTATATACTGCAAGACCCGATCCCCCCGCCGCAAACCATAATGCCGTTGCATAACCACGGCATGGTTGACCAGCGATCGATGGGAGACCATGACCCCTTTGGGGGTTCCTGTGGTCCCCGAGGTGTAAATCAAATACGCCAGTTGTTCCGGGTGGAAAGGCACCGCAGGGTTGTCCGCCGAATAGGCCGCCATCACTGTTTCCTGTTCATCCAGGAAGACATATCGAAGCCCCGTTTCTTCCGGCAGGGCCTTTCCAAGGGAGGCCCGCGTAATCAATATCCGGACCCCGGCATCTTTGATGATGAAGCGAATGCGTTCTTCGGGATAGGAAGGATCGATGGGCACATAGCCCCCCCCGGCTTTCAGTACACCCAACAATGCCACCAGCATGTCCAGAGAACGCTCCATCAATATTCCCACCAGGGTATCCGGTGTTACCCCCTGTTCGATCAAATAATGGGCCAGTTGATTGGCGCGTTTGTTCAATTGCGCATAGGTAAGGGTTTGGGTTGTTTCATCTCCGGTCACGGAGGGTTCCCATATCGCCGCCGGCGCTTCCGGATGGGCTCGAACCTGTTCTTCTATCAGGTGGTGAATTCCCCGGCGGGCCCGGGCCCCCAGATCGACGATCGTGCCCTCGCCCAGCTGTTCCAGGCGGGATTGCTCTTCCGGGCGCACCAGCTGCAATTCACGCAAGGGTTTACCCGGTTCCTGCAGTACCTGCTCCAGTACCCACCAGTAATGGGCCAGCATGCTCTCCGCCGTTTCCCGCCGAAACAGATCGGTACTGTATTCCAGGGTACCGTTCACGCTCTCCTCGGTTTCCACCAGCGAAAGGGCGAAATCGAATTTGGCCGTACCGGTTTCCACCTCCAGAGGAGTAAAGGTCATCCCCGGAAACGCCAAGGCTCGCGTTTGCATGGGATAGTAGGTAAAAACCACCTGGAACAACGGAGCATAATTCAGATGACGCTCCAGATGTAAAGAATCCACCAGTTTTTCGAACGGGATATCCTGATTGGCCATGGCTTCCTGGACGGTGTGCTGCACCCGATGTAAGAATTCCTGGAAGGTAAGATGCCCATCCAGCCGGATGCGCAACACCAGGGTGTTGACAAAAAAACCGATGAGCTGTTCCACCTGGCGGGTATTTCTTCCCGAGACCACCGTACCGACATTGAGGTCGTCCTGCCCACTGAAATGATGCAGGAGCAGATAGTAGGCACTCAGCAGGGTCACATAGGCGGTGGTACGTTCTTTTTGGGCCAGTCTTTTCACGGCCTGGACCAGATGATCGGGCACCCGAAAGAAGATGCGTCGTCCCCGATACGTTTGAACGGCCGGACGGGGAAAATCATAGGGCAATTCCAACAAAGGCGGACTATCGGCAAGTTTGTTCTTCCAGTAATCCAGTTGTTTTTGTACCAGCGGATCCTCCATCCAGCGCCGTTGCCAGTCCGCGTAATCGGAATACTGAATCGGCAATGGTGGCAGATCCACCGCCTTCCCTTGCGCCATAGACCGATAGATCGTGGCCAGCTCCCGGATAAACACTTCCAGAGAAAATCCATCAAAAATGATGTGGTGAGCATTCAGCAAGAAAATGTGCACATCATCCGCCAATCGCAACAACTTCACCCGCAACAGGGGCAACCTCGCCAGCTGGAAAGGCCGTTGCGCTTCCCGCTCCACAATCTGTTGAACCTGGACTTCCTGGAGCCCGCGGTTTAAACCGGTCAGATCAATTTCTTCCACGTTCAACCGGTATTCCGGCTCTACCACGGCCACCGCTTTCCCTTCAACGGTTTCGAACCGGGTGCGCAGGATGTCGTGCCGTTGGATGATGGTATTGATGGTTTTTTCCAGCAGAGCGACGCTCAACCGGCCCTGCACCTTGACCGCAGAGGGAACGTTATAAAATGCGCTCTCGGGCTCCAGCTGATCCAGAAACCATAAGCGCTGTTGACTGAAGGAAGGCATATATCGGCTGCGATCGGGCGCAGGCTCGATTATAAAATGTTTCCGTTTTAGAAATCGCTGAATCTCGTTTCGGGGTTCATAGCCCAGTTGCTCCACCAGTTCCCAGGTCATCTCGCTGAGATAATCTTCCTTAAGCTCTTGTTTCCATTTATAGGCCCGTTGGGCCGAAATCCCTCGGTGCTCATGGAAACGCACGTCTCCCAGCATTTTGGACAGTTCGTTAAGGGCATCGGTCATGCGTTTTTTCCGATCTTTTTGCGGATCCAGCATATCCGGATGGAATTCGATGTCCAGGAATCGGCAGATCTGTTCCATCATTTCCCGGGGCCGGGTTACCAGATCCTCGTAATACAAGCGGAACTGCCGTTCCCGGGGAATGTTTTCCAGAAACGCAAGGATATTGCGGTTGCTGACGACCCACACCAGTTCCGCCAGCTGGCGGGCGCTGAAGGCATGCTCCGTGGTAAAAAACGGTGGATAAAACACATGCAATCGAGCCTTGCGGAAGGAAGGGATCATGCCATAGGGATGGCGAATTAAATGGATATATTTATTGTTCTGAAAGTATAATTCGGCCCGTTGCAGGATCTCCAGGCTCAGGGCGTAATTCGGTGTTTTGTCCACAAACAGGCGATCGGGAATCCATTCCTGCATCAAGCGGTAAAACGCTTTTACTGTAAGATCTTGGTTTTCATAATGTTCCATGATCTGCCGGGCCCGCTCCACATCGCACTCTTTCATGGCCATGATGGCCCGGATGGTGCCGTCGCGCCAGAATTCGTCTCGTCCGCTCAGCACCCGGCGGCGTTCCTGCAGCGTGGTAAAATTCAACAACTGCAGTTCCGGCGGGGCGAAAAGCCGGGGATTGCCTCCCATCATGGCGCGGGTCAGGGTGGATCCCGAACGCGGGGCCGAGAGGACAAACACAGCCGCGGGATTGCGAGGCTGTGACGCCCACTCGTTTTCTTTTACCGGCGCCGGCAACCGCACAATGCTTTGCAGAGAATCCAGCATTCCGGCATTCACCGGCTCATCCCGTTCCTCGGCCCTCTGAACCGCCTCGCCGGTCCACCGACGGACACTCTCGGGATATTCCCGAATCAGATAATCCCGCATCCGGGCAATGGTGGGGGCGTCGTAGAGGGCCACGATATAGACGTATTCCCCCAGCTCATCCTGCAACCGATTCACCAGTGTGGCCGCCTGAATGGAATTGCCCCCCAATTCAAAGAAATTATCATGGACGCCGATTTTTTCGATTCCCAGTATATCTTTCCACAGGCCGTACAATTGCTTTTCCAGTCGGGAACGCGGAGCCACATAAGCGGTTTCCACCGGCGATCGATCCGGCTCAGGTTCGGGCAACCGACGGCGGTCAATCTTTCCCGTCGGTGTCAACGGAATCGCTTTCAGGATGGTGAATGTAGAGGGCACCATGTAGTCGGGCAATTTTTCGCTCAAATAACTTCGCAATCCGGAAAGGGAAATTTTCTGATGGGCTTTGGGCACCACGTAGGCGGCCAGAAATTTGGAGCCCAGACGGTCGTCCCGTGCCACCACCACCCCCTGCTGAACCTCCGGATGCTGATTGAGGACGGTTTCAATCTCTCCCAACTCCACCCGGAAGCCCCGAATCTTTACCTGATAATCCACGCGACCGATAAAGACCAGTTCCCCCTGAGGGGACAACCGCACCAGATCGCCGGTGCGATACATGCGCGCGCCCGGTTCCGGGCTGAAAGGGTCCGGTAAAAAACAGGCCGCTGTCAAATCGGGACGATTGAAATATCCCCGACTGACGCCCATCCCCCCGATATACAATTCTCCGAAGGCACCTTGGGGAACCGGTTGGCCGAATTCATCCAGAATATACAGCCGAACGTTCTCCATCGGCCGTCCAATCGGAATGACCCCCGTGGGAAACGCCATGCCATCGGACAGCTCGATAACATAACTGGACGCCGCGATGGTGGCCTCGGTGGGCCCATACATGTTGACAAACACCAGTTTCCCCTGAGAAAGGCGATGGGTTTTCCCGATGCCCTCCACCGTGGGCGCTTCGCCCCCCACAAAAATCATTCGCAACGTTCGGGGAAATCGGAGATGGTTTTCCTCCATATAATCCAACAAACCCAGCCAGACCGCCTTGGTTAAATGCAGAATATTAATCCGCTGGTGTTCGCAAATTTCCAGGATATCCCGATAGGTTAATTCCAGAGCCGCCCGGGGCAGCACCAGGGTGGCACCCGCCATCAAGGTGGGAAAGATCTCTTCGGCCGCAGCATCGAAGCTCAAATTGAAATATTGCAACATCCGGCATCCATTTTTCAGATTGTACAATCGTCTCATGTTCCAGCAATGATTCACCAACCCCTTGTGCGGCACCATGACCGCCTTGGGAATGCCTGTGGAACCGGACGTATAAATCAGATAAGCCAGGTGATCCGGACTCAAGGCCAGCTTGGGATTTTCGGAAGAGTACTGTTCTATGGAGGTCCACGCTTCATCCAGGGCGATGATCGAGCAACAGGGGTGGTCTTTTAACCGTTGCCGCAATTTTCGTTGGGTCAGAACCAGCCGCACCCCGGAATCATTCAACATGAAATCCACCCGGTTTTTCGGGTTTGCCGGATCGATGGGCAGGTAAGCCGCCCCGGCCTTTAAAATTCCCAGAAGGGCGACCATCATATCCAGCGAACGTTCCATGAATAGCGCCACGGCATCGTCCACGCCCACCCCTTTTTCCCGCAGATAATGGGCCAGTCGATTGGCCCGCTCATTCAACTCACCGTAAGTCATGGTGCGATGGAGCACCCGATCGCCCAGGCGGGAGTAATATTCCAGAGCCATTCTTCCCGGATACCGCCGGGCCTGCTCCTCAACATAATGATGCATGCATTTTTGCTTCAGGCCCGGAAATTCTTGCGGCTCCGGGTTCCAGCGATACACCAATCGATCCACCTCGCCCGGAGATATCAGTTGCAACCGGGACACGGGGCGATCCACATTCCGGACGATATCTTTCAACAACGTCTGATAACTGCGGATTAATCCCTGGATCGTTTCCGGATAAAACAGATCGGTATTGTAGGCCCAGGCACCCGCATAACCCTGAGGGGTATGTTCGATGGAGAGAACCATATCGAATTTGACGGTACCGCTTTCAATTTCCAGCAACTCCAGCTCCAGGTCCGCAGCTTGCATTTTTTCCAGTCGACTTCGAAAATCGAACAGCACCTGATAAAAGGGGTTGTAACTCAATTGCCGTTGGGGCTTCAGCGCATCCACCAGCATATCGAAGGGTAAATCCTTATGTGCAAAGGCATCCAGCACGGTGTCCTTCACAGAATGCAACAACTCCCGGAAGCGCATCTGTTGGTGGATCCGGGTGCGCAGCACCACGGTGTTGATAAACAAACCAATCAAGGCTTGAATCTCCTTCAAGTCTCGGTTAGCCACCGCGGTGCCCACACAGATGTCTTCCTGTCGGGAATACCGATATAAGAGAACGTAAAATGCCGTCAGGAAGAAAACAAAAGGGGTTATCTGTTCTTTGCGGCACCACTCGTCGATGGCCTGGGAAAGCTCGGGCGAAAGCTGAAAAGGCACATGCAACCCATTAAAGCTGCGCACGTATGGGCGAGGTTTATCCAAAGGGAAGTCCAGCAGGGAGGGAGCACCCTCCAGGGTATGGCGCCAATAGTTTATCAGTTGCTGCAGCCGACCCCCCTGCAACCACTGTTTCTGCCACTCCGCATAGTCGAAATATTGAACGGCCAGTTCGGGGACTTCGGGATCGCTGTTCCCCCGGTAGGCGTTGTACAGGTGGCCCAGCTCATGGATGAAAATGTCGATGGACCAGGCATCGGCCGCAATGTGGTGCATGACCAGTACCATAATAAAATCGTCCTCAGCCAGTCGGATGAGAGAACAGCGGAACATGGGTCCGCAGGAGAGATCGAATGGTTTGAGGGCTTCTTTGCGGGCCAGATCCCGGGCCTTCGCCACACGCTGAGTTTCGTCTGTTGCTTGCAAGTCCACCACCGGGAGGCGGAAGCGATAATCCTGCAGGATCGATTGAATCGGTTCCCCGGCCTGAACCTCAAACCGCGCCCGGAGCACCTGATGCCGTTCCAGAATGGTTTGAATGGCCTTTTCCAGCGCCGCGACATCCAAGCGTCCCCGCAGACGGATCACCGCGGGTATATTGTTCAATCCCGTTCCGGGCTGCATCTGTTCCAGATACCAGAAACCTCTCTGGGCAAACGACATGGGGAACCGGGTGGCGTCTTTGCGGAGAGGAATCTCCCTGCGAACCGCTTCACCCTTCTGGCGGTCCTGAAGTTTTTTTAACAACAGAGCCCGCTTTTCGGGCGATAATTTTTCCAGCCGTTTGCGAATATCATCCATTGAGCCAGACCTCACATTTTATCCGTTCTCCCTGACAATACGTCCCATACCCGTCCGGAAACGGGTTGGGTCGCCCACCGCTTCGTCACTCGTTGAGCAATTTACGGGCTTCCTCATCGGATAGGTTTTCCAGTTCATTCAGCAATTGTTCCAGCTGTTTCTCATCCTGTTGCTGGGCCTGCAGTTGGGTTATGGTCATGGCCAGCCCTTCCACCGTGGGGGATTCGAACAGCGTTTTCAAGGGAATATCCACCCGGTATTGCTCCTGAATCCGGGCGATCACCTTAACCGCCAGCATGGAATGTCCCCCCAGTTCGAAGAAGTTATCCTGTACCCCGACCCGATCCAACCCCAGAACCTCGGCGGCGATGCGGGCCAGTTCCTGTTCTACGGGAGTGCGGGGCGCAACGTATTGCGAGGATAATTCCGGCCGGATACCTTCGGGTTCGGGTAAGGCTCGCCGGTCGATCTTACCACTGGGTGTTTGGGGAAACGAGTTGAGTTCTACAAACAGAGCGGGGACCATGTAATCGGGCAGCCGTTGTTTTAAATCATTGCGCAATTGTTGCACCGAGACGTGGGCGGCTTTTTCTGGTGTGTAGTATACCACCAGGCGTTTCTGCCCCTCCTCATCCTTCCGGGCCACCACCACGGCCTGCCGGACGGCATCGTGGGCGTTCAGCAGGGCTTCGATTTCGCCCAATTCGATTCGGAACCCCCGAATTTTGACCTGAGTGTCCACCCGCCCCAGAAATTCCACCGTTCCATCGGGCCGCCAACGGACCCGATCACCCGTTCGATACATGCGGGCGTCGGGACGACCGGCGAAGGGATCGGGTAAAAAACGCTCCGCAGTCCACTCCGGATGACGCAGGTACCCATCGGCCAATCGGCGTCCCCCGATGTACAATTCTCCCGGAACCCCCACAGGCACCGGTTCGCCCCGTTCATCCAGAATGTAGTACCTCCGATTCTTCAAGGGCTTTCCGATGGGCACCACAGGTAATCCAACGGTCCGGTCATAGTCCGCCGGTACTTCGTAGATGCTGGTAGTGATGGTGGCCTCTGTGGGGCCGTATGCATTGAGCAGGCGCACACCGCGCAGTGGGCTGCGATGCCACTGCCGAACGGCCTCCCGATGCATGGCGTCTCCACCGGCAATCACCAAACGGATGGGCAAATCGCTTGCCTGTTCCGGATGCTGGGCCCAATGGCGAGCCAGCTCTTCCCAGTACACCGTGGGTGGATTAATTACCGTCAGGCCGTACCGACGCACCTTTTGATGAAACTCCGACGGGAGCCAGACGTCCCCATCGCGGATCACCAGGGTGGCGCCGGCCACCAAGGGGGTAAGCGTTTGTTCCAGTGCGGCATCAAAGTTCATAGCGGCAAAAGCCAGGTATCGATCGTTGGGGGTTACCTGGTAAAACTCCACCATACATCGAATATGTTCCGCCAGGGCCCCGTGGCCGACCATCACCCCCTTGGGCAATCCGGTAGAACCGGAAGTGTAAATCACATAGGCCGGTTCCTCCGGCTGTAACGGAAGGTCATCAATGGAATCATTTTCCTGCAATATCTGATCCCGTTCCCGGTCCAGAATCACGGTCGGCACCCGAATGTCGGCAAACAGTTCTTGCAAACTCGATTGAGTGATCAGACAGGCCAGTTGGGCGTCCTGGATCATGTACTCCAGGCGTTCCCGGGGATAATCGGGATCCAGGGGAAGGTAAACAGCGCCGATCTTCCAGACGGCCAATAAGGCGACGACCATTTCCAGGGATCGCTCCACCCCCAGCCCGACGAAAGCTCCCGGGGGGATACCCCGGTTTTTTAAATAATTGGCCAGCCGATTGGAAGCGTGTTCCAGCTCCCGATAGGTCAACGACTGATCCCCGATGCAAACCGCTTCGGCGTCGGGTTGTTTCCGGGCATTGCGGGCAATCCAATGAATTACCGATTCGACCGGAGGCTCCTCATGCACCATCCCGGCCATGTCTTCAAGAAGCACTCCCCGTTCCTCGGCGGAGAGAAGGGATATTGCATTCACCCGACGATCGGGATTTTCGACAATGCCGGCCAGCAATGTCCGGTAATGCCGCACCATGCCCTGGATGGTGGTGCGATCAAACAAATCGGTGTTGTATTCCACAAAACCCTCTAAAAACTCGCCCTGCTCAAAAACATTGACGATCAAATCGAATTTGGCCATTCCGGCATCGATTTCCATCACCTCAAGGGTCACATCGGAAAGGCGTAAAGGCTGCATGGGCGTATTGTGCAACACAAACATGGTTTGAAACAGAGGGGTATGACGCGTACTGCGAGAGGGCTGGAGCACTTCCACCAGTTTCTCGAAAGGCATGTCCTGATAGGCAAATGCCTCCAGGGTATGGGATTTGACCCCGCGCAGGTATTTCCGAAAAGTGGGCCGTTCCTCAAAGTTTCCGCGCATCACCAGGGTATTAACAAAAAAACCGATCAATGGCTCCAACTCGCTATGGTTGCGGTTGGCCACCGGGATTCCTACGGTTAAATCTTCCTGTCCGGCGTACCGGTAGAGTAAGGTCTGGAAGGCGGCCAACAACACCATAAACAGGGTGGCATCCTCCTGCTGAGCCAGGTGTCGCAAACCGGCGGTCAGTTTTTTCGATAACCGGAATTTGTAGGTGGCCCCATTGTAGGTTTGCACCGCCGGCCGGGGCCGGTCGGTAGGCAATTCCAACACTTCGGGAATACCTTCCAGCTCACGTTTCCAGAATTGAAGATGCCTTTCCAGACCCATTTCATCCATCCATTCCCTCTGCCAAAGGGCAAAATCCACATACTGGACGGGAAGCTCGGGCAAAGGGGGCGGTTTGTCTTCACAAAAGGCCTGGTAGAGTTGCGCCACTTCAGCCACCAGTACGCCGGTAGACCAACCGTCGGAGATGATATGATGCATGGTTAATAAAAACACGTGTTCGTTGCGGGACCGGCGGAGCAACCGATAGCGGAACAGGGGGCCGTTTTCCAGATCGAACGGTTGCCGGGCCTCCTGTCGCGCCAACCGCTGCACTTCCCGGTCCTGTTCCTCCCGGGAAAGGCTGGATAAATCGAACTGCGGCAGGGGTACATCCAGTCGTTCCCGGATAACCTGACGGGGCTCGCCCTGTCGACTGCGAAAGACGGTACGCAAAATTTCATGCCGTTGGACGATCTCCCTTAAACTCTTTTCCAGCGCTTTGACGTTGAGCGGCCCGGTTAATCGCAGAGCAAAAGGGATATTATACAGAGGGCTCCCGGGTTCAAATTGCTCCAGAAACCACAATCGCTGCTGCCCATAGGAAAGCGGATAGCTGTCCTGATTCCGGGGATGAGGAACGATCGGGATGGAGAGAAAGTCGATTCCCTCCTCCTTTAACATCAATTTCAAAACCTGTCGTTTTTTGGGGGGAAGTTCCGCCCATTTCTTTAACACTTGGTTCATAGGCCTTCCAATTGTTTAGTTCCCCGAATTTTGTTTTTTCTGTTGTTCCAGCATGCTCTGTATGTCTTCTTCACTCATCTGTTCCACCCGGCTAAACAGGTCTTTGATTTTATCGGTCTTTTCCTCCTGTTGGGTGCTTTGCTTTTCGATAATGCCTGCCACCGCAGCGATGGTCGGATCTTCAAACAATTCCCGCAACGGCAATTCCACCTGGAACACTTGACGCAACTTGGCCACCAACTGGGTTCCTGAGAGGGAATTCCCGCCCAGGTCGAAGAAATTGTCGTGGATCCCAATCCCTTCGATGCCCAACAATTGTTCCCAGACGGCGGCAATCTTTTTTTCCAGATCGGTGCGCGGAGCCACATAGGGTGTCGGCAAATGGGGTCGGGCGTATTTTCCGGAAGGCTCCTCCGCCTTTTCGGTTTCGACCGCTGTGTCCTGGGGAACGCCTTTCACCCACTTTTCCAGACGACTTTCCAGGTCTGCGGTGGAAACCACCCAGCGGGATATTCCGGGTTCATTTAATATGCGCTTTAAGGC
>WFTQ01000024.1 GCA_015485355.1 bacterium
ACTCTATTCATTTACTTTTCCCTTAAAAAAAGGCCCGGATTTCCGCCTTTCCCAAATGAATCGGTCGCGCCGATCCGGCATCCCGTCTTCCCGTATAGGTAACCGTTACAGTCACCTTGGTGCTCAAGTAGTAATCCAGCCGAAGGTTTAATAACCAGGAGCGGCCCGCTTTTTTACCTTTCCCCATCTCGTAAGGTATGGGACGCTGAAAAGGATTTTCCACCTCCCGTACCCAGATGATGGTCCAATCGGCATTCGCACGAGCTTTTCCTTTCAGGGAATAAGACAAGTTGGGTCGCAATTCCCAATACTGTACCCGCATTCGGTTATTGGGCTGACGATCCTGTTCCCAGCCTCGTTCCAGGTCCAGATTCAGCTGCCAGGCATAAACGGGTCGGTAATTCAGGCTCATTTTTACTGCCTGTTTCACAATATCCCGATTTCGAGTGGGTAAGGCGCTGACCTGACGCCGGTTCACACGATTCTGATAGGAAGTGATGACATTGATCTTGCGCTGAAACAGACGGCGTCGAACCTGAAGAATGCGATCCCAAACCATGCGGGTTTCGTTATTTTGTCGATCCAGAAATTGGTTAAAAAGCTGATCTCGGTAGCGACTGCGAAGCTGGATGCCCCAATTGGGATTGCGCTCGAAGAAGAAAACGTCTTGATTGATGATAAAGCTGCCCTTTAGGGTGGTCTCGGGAGTATGAATTTTTTTAACATTTAAGAGGTAAATATCCCAGATGTTGGGACTGCGGCTTTGTTCTTCCACACGCACGTAGGTGCGGGTGGAGATATTTTGCAACCACCAGCGCAGGTTTGGAGTTTTCTCCCGGGGTGGGCGCGGACGATAGATGATCTGCCAGGCACTTTCCATGCGGGTAATGCTTTCGTATGCGCCGCCGGGGAGAATCAGCAGCAAATAGTCGCCCTGGGGATCGGGGACGTACTCGCCCAGGCTCTCGTCGTAGCGATAATTTCCCCGGTTTTCTCCCACCCGCAGGTACACTTTTTCCCGCAATGCCTGCAATTCGCTGGATATCTGATAATCCCAGGAGGCGGTCAACACATTCTTGTTCGAGCGATAGCGCAGTTCCAGATTGGCCAGATGACTTTGGCGGTCCTGCCAGGTGGTATCCTGGTACCGGGCATCGGGTTGATAGATGGATATGCTATCCCGCGGGAGGGTTTCGAAGAACCGGTCATAATCTTTTTCCCGGTAAACCAGAGACAGACGCCCTTGCCAGCGTTTATTTTCTTTAAAAGCGGCGGCAACCTTGTAGGTACGCGTATCGGCCTGTTTCAGGCGGTCTCCCCTGAGCCGGGGATTATACAAAAAATCCTGCCGCAATTGATGCAACAATTTCCATTCCAGCCCCAGCAATTCCCCCAGATTCAGCACAAACTGGTGATCCAGAATGCGGAACCCCGTTTGTTGATGAGGGCTGTTGCTCACGGTGCGATCTTCGCCTCGAAATTGATATCCCGGTTGCCAACGGTTCCAGGACAGTGTCACCTGAATTCGATCTCGAACCCAGCGGCTGTCTCGATCACCGTCCCGGCTCTGGATGGCTTCCCGATTGGTAAACAGCAGCACCGTCTTTTCCTTTTTCAGCTCGGCCTGCACATTGCGCCGGGTGGAAAAGACCTGCGGACTTTTACGATTTTGCCCCAGCTCGGCTTGAATCGACAGCGATCGAAACGGCCGATATCGCAAGCGGGTTTCGAATAAATTTTCTGCCAGGGAAATTTCCGGTTGCAGAAAATTCCATTTATAATCGTATTGCGGTTGAAAAGGTCGATCCAATTCCTGGAACGTGGCATTACGTTTGCGCCAGAACCCCTGCATTTCCAGTCGGCCCAGCTTCAACCCGGCCACCCGGACGGGGGTTTCGTCTAACGTCAGGCTCAGGTGAAAGGCATCGCCCAAATTGTCCCGATCATCCAGGGGAGAAAAAACATTGCGATCGATTTGGCTCACCCCCACTTCACCACGCAGCTCCAGGGCAGCAAACGGCCGATACCCTATTCCTACATTCACCAAACGCTGATCGCCGGCCAGGGGAATCCGCCGAATGGGAAGATAATCCCCCCTTCCCGGTCCCACAAAGGCATACACCCCCAAACGCACCCGACGATAATCTCCCTTTCCCGCCCCCACGCCACTAAAACGCACTCGATACTCCCCCAGGCCCGGTCCAACATATTTGAATATGGAGTAAGTTTGTCCCGCAAAAACCGTGTCCACTTTTATGTAAGTCCCTTGTCCAGGGCCCACATATTCCGCTCCGGAGGTGGCCGCCTTCAAAGGATCGTCCCCGGCCTGCTGTAAGATGCGCTTCTCTTCGTCGGTTAACGGGGCACTGTCTTCCAATAAATTCCGAGTGTCATCCCACTCTCGAAAGAGGCGAATGTCGTAGCGAAATGGTCGCCCTTCCGGGGTTCGGGCCGATAAGCCCATCAAATTTTTTCCATACCGTTGAAATGCCAAACTGTATTCAAAATCCACTTCGATGCGGTTTTCGGAGGTGATCAATCGTTTGTTGGTAAAAGTAATTTGCGCCAGGCTGTAATCGATAATGTAATGGTTGTTCTCGCCGCGGGTCTGGAGTTCCCCATCCACATAAACACGTTCTGTGCCCGCCAGAACTATAATTTCCCTTTCACCGTTCTTGCCCGTCAATTGATAGGGCCCTTGCTTACCCTCCTGCCCCAAAAATTGATTGGTATGGAAAGTTCCCCGGGAAGTACCGTAGATCAATTGTACCTGACCGCCGAGCATCCCCGAAGATACCGTCAAACCCTGGAGTTTTCGCTTCACGTTTCCATACCGGCTATTTTCCATGGCCAGGTTAAAATCGCCAAGGGTACCCTCGGCAATCCGACTTTTTATCTTGACAAATACCTTATCCACCTCTCGAAGGGTTTGAGTATTCCCTTCGGGTTGAATGGGGGTGCTTTCGTCGGTCAATGCCGCCACAATCTGAACATCGGGTGTAATGGTGCCGGAAAGCTGCAAGTTCATTCCGGAATTTAAATTCAGATCCTGATTGCTCCCGATCTGAATGCCCCGCACAATGCTCCCGCTTTTTTTGAGATTGGTCTGATAGCTATCCAGATCGTCCAGCAAATTGCGGGCAGAGCGATGTCGCCGTACGGCCAGCAGCGTATCGGCGGTATCTGGGGCGGCGGCTTTCATCAGCTGTTGATGAAAATAGTGGTCTATTAATCCAAATGGCGGATAACGATAAATGATCCGCAAGGAGTCTCCGGGTTTGGTGCCCAGGTCCTGTAGAAAAACGATACGTCCCCGGCGATAATCCATCCGATAGTGCATGCCCCGCATGAGTTTGAAGCGCCCCAGGTATAGCCGCTCCGAACGGGTGACAATAAATTTTCGGGGAAGGGCAAGGGAATCGGGAACGGGGTGGAAGGGGACAACAACGGTATCCTGTGGGAAATCCAAAACTATCTTCGGAGGGGATTCCTGAGTTAAACCGGTGGCAGCAAGGGTAAGGAGAACACCAATCACGATACAAGACATGTACACGGTAAACTTCACGGACTATCGGCTGTTATATGACCGGTAACGTTTCCTCCAATCATTCCTCCTTCCATTTTTCCGTTGGCAGCTCGAAACCGGTTAGTGTTGCCTCCCTCTTAAACCCTGCATTTGGGTGAAGATTGTATCGTTACCTTGCTCCGTTCCTTGCAACAACGGCGGCGGCACCTGCCTGCGGCTGTCGGTGGGAACTTATTCTTCGAGAATTTCTTTCTCTTTTATGGCCAGCAGTTGATCGATTTCTTCGATGTGCTTGTTCGTTATTTCCTGGATTTTATCCAGCGCCCGATCGCGTTCGTCTTCGGAAATCTCGTGATTTTTTTCCAATTTTTTCACATGGTCATTCGCATCGCGACGGACATTTCGGACGGCGATGCGACCCTCTTCACAATACTTTTTCACCAATTTGGTGAGTTCCTGACGCCGCTCTTCACTCAATTCCGGAATGGGGATACGGATCACATTGCCATCGTTAGAGGGCGTCAACCCCAAATCGGATTCCAGAATAGCCCTTTCGATATCCCCGATAATTCGTTTCTCCCAGGGTTGCACGACCAGTAAACGGGGTTCCGGAGCGGTGATGGTGGCCACCTGGTTGAGGGGAACACGGCTTCCGTAATACTCCACTTTAACGACATCCAGCAAGGCTGGAGTGGCGCGTCCGGTTCGAATCCGAGCCAGTTCCTGCTGGACATGTTCCACAGATTTTCTCATGCGTTCGTCCGCATCTTTGAAAATCGCTTTCAAAGTCATAATTAATCCCTCACTTTGGTTCCGATCGGTTCACCCAAAACCACGCGTTTCAGGTTATCCTCTTCCCCGATATTAAAAACAATGATCGGGAGTCTATTGTCCATGGACAGAGTAATAGCGGTGGAGTCCATTACCCGCAGGCCGTGTTTTACCACTTCCAGATAGGTCAATTCATCAAACTTAATGGCGTCCGGGTCCATCAGGGGATCCGACGAATAGACGCCGTCGACACGGGTACCTTTCAAAATCACTTCGGCTTCGATTTCAATGGCTCGCAGGACGGCGGCGGTATCGGTGGTGAAATAGGGGTTTCCGGTGCCGGCGGCGAAAATGACCACCCGCCCCTTTTCCAGATGCCGAATCGCCCGCCGACGAATAAACGGTTCCGCCACCTGTTCCATGGGAATGGCCGTCTGAACCCGGGTAAACAGCCCGATTTTTTCCAGAGCATTCTGAAGCGCCAGGGCATTAATCACGGTGGCCAACATCCCCATATAGTCTGCAGAAACCCGATCCATTTCATAAGCGGCCTTGGAAATACCCCGAAAGATGTTGCCTCCACCCACTACCAGGGCGACTTGTACGCCCATATCCACCACCTTTTTAACCTCGCGAGCGTACATTTGCAGCACCTCGCTGTGGATGCCGAACTTTTCCGGGCCTGCCAGCGCCTCGCCGCTTAACTTGAGCAATACCCTTTTGTAAATGGGCGTTTTTGCCATATCACTCCTCGCCAATGCGAAAGCGGGCAAATCGGCGGATCGTAATGTTTTCCCCCAGTCGGGCAATCATCTCGGTCACGTAGTCCTGGATGGTGATTTCGGGGTCTCGAATATAGGGTTGTTCCATCAACACGTGCTCGGTGTAAAATTTTTCCAGCTTCCCTTCGGCAATTTTGTCCACAATGTGTTCCGGTTTACCGCTGCTGCGGGCCTGTTCCCGGTAAATCTCGCGTTCCTTTTCCATCACCTCTTGGGGAATATCTTCTCGTTTGATGGCCATCGGATTGGTAGCCGCGATTTGCATGGCAATATTGCGGACAAAGGTCTTGAAATCATCGGTTTTGGCCACAAAATCGGTCTCGCAATTGACCTCCACCAGCACCCCCAGCTTACCACCGGCGTGAATGTAGGCCTCGACCAATCCGTCCTTCGCTTCGCGACCGGCCTTTTTCTCCGCCTTAGCAATTCCCCTTTTGCGCAGCACTTCGACCGCTTTTTCCATATCGCCTTCGGCTTCTTCCAGGGCACGCTTGCAATCCATCATTCCCGCGCCCGTCTTCTCCCGCAACTCTTTAACCATCTGAGCAGTAATATTGGCCATCGTTTGCTACTCCTCTCCTCTGATTTGTCTCTTACGCTTCTTCCTTCGCTTTCACTTCTTCGGCTTCGGCTTGGGCCTCTTCAATCTGCCGCCGCCCTTCCAGTACCGCATCCGCCACGACGCGAGTAATCAATCCCACCGACTTGGTCGAATCATCATTGCCGGGAATGGGAAAATCGATTTCTTCGGGATCGGCATTGGTATCGACAATCGCAACTATGGGAATACCCAACTTGCGAGCCTCTTTTACGGCAATTTCTTCCTTGCGCGTGTCCACAATGTACACCGCTCCCGGAAGCCGCTTCATATCCTGGATACCGGCAAACACTTTTTTCATTTTGGCGATTTCACGCTCAATCTGAAGCCGTTCCTTCTTGGTTAAATTCTCCACCGTTCCGTCCACGACCATTTTTTCCAGATTCTCCAGATGACGAATGCTCTTTTTGATGGTGGCGAAATTGGTCAGGGTCCCCCCCAACCAGCGCTCCACCACATAAGGCATGCCACACCGCAGGGCTTCGGACTGAACAATATCTTTAACTTGATTTTTCGTGCCCACAAAGAGGATGGGTTCTCCCGTGGCGGCGATGGCCTTGACGGCATCGTAGGCCCGCTGGAGCAGCTTCAGGGTTTTCTTCAAGTCGATAATGTGCACCCCGTTGCGTTCCATGAAAATATAATCGCGCATTTTGGGATTCCAACGGCGGGTTAAATGCCCAAAATGGACGCCGGCCCGTAACAAATCTTCCAGGGTTACCTGTACCATAAAAACTCCTTTTACTTTGGGTTAAGCCTCCACTATTGTCGTTTCTCCCGGGAATCCAGCCGGACAGCCGAACACCCACCCGGAAGATCCAATAGTGTGTGAGGTGCCAATCCATCCAGTATGCTTTAACGTTTCGAAAATTGAAAGCGTTTCCGTGCTTTGGGTTGACCATATTTTTTTCGTTCCACTTCTCGGGGGTCCCGGGTGAGGAAACCCGCCGCCCGCAATTCCGGCCGCAACTCCGGATTCCACTGCAACAGAGCCCGGGAAATCCCTAAACGCAACGCGCCCGCCTGTCCGCTCAACCCTCCCCCTGTAATATTGGCATACACATCGAACTTCCCTTTGGTGTTGGTGACTTCAAAGGGTTGTTCAATGATCATCTTCAGCGTCTCGCGTTTGAAATATTCCAACAAGGGCCGCCCATTGACGATGATCTGCCCCTTTCCCGGAACCATGCGCACCCGAGCCACCGCCGTTTTTCGGCGTCCTATTGCGTCGTATTGTTCCATACCCTACCTCGTCCCTTATAGGTTCAAAGGTTCTGGTTTCTGCGCCTGATGGGGATGCTGCCCACCCACATAAACCTTTAATTTCTTGAACATCTTGCGCCCTAAAGCGTTCTTGGGCAACATGAGCCGAACTGCATGTTCTATAAGATATTCCGGTCGTCGCGACAACATCATCCGGGCCGTAAAATATTTCCCCCCGCCCGGATAACCCGAATGCCGAAAATAGATTTTCTGATCCATTTTCTTACCGGTCAACTTCACCTTATCGGCATTGATAACAATGACAAAATCCCCCACATCCTGATGGGGAGCAAACGTGGGTTTATGCTTACCCTGCAATATCCTTGCCACCTCAGAAGCCAACCGGCCCAAGACCTTATCTTTGGCATCCACGACATACCATTTCCGATGGGTCACTATTTCATCTGTTTTTAGATAATCGGTTTTCAATGTTCATTTCCTCCTTCACCTGATATTTAACAAGCGTCAAATTTAGATTTATACAGAAATTATGTCAAGATAATTTTATTTTTCAATCTTCCGGCGAATTTCGCTCCCCTCGGCGCTTTTCTATGGTAACACCCTTTGCACTTCAATAAAAAGATAAAGAAACTTTTGCAAGAAATGGGCATAGTAATAATTCGGAAAAACGGGAGACCCTATGACGGCATCGGTTCAGGTACTCCATCTGTCTATACCCCCCGTGGGGAATGCCTATCGCATAGTAAAGCGAAGCCACAGCGATCGGCGATTTTTGATTTCACCCAGGGGCGGCTCGATCAGACGATCGCGTGTGGCCCTCAATTTTGGGAAAACTTGCTTAAAATATCGCCCGAAAAAACGAATATCAATACTTGCATTTGGATAAAAATTGTTTATTTTTGGAAGCCATTAAAATTATGAGAAACAAGAACGTTAGAATCTAAAAAACCCGGAGGGTCTTATGGAATTTCCCGATAGAATGGGTTATAAAGTGGTAAGCAAATCGGACCCCATGTTTAATGAAGTATGCGAGCTGCTGGAGCTGGATCCGGAACAGGTAGACTATATGCTTTATGAAGATTTTGAGGATGTGGACTATACATTGTATGAGGATTTTGACGAAATGGAAAGTGGAGAGACCTGGAGACCGGAAAACCGCGTGATCGAAGTGTACTTTGTGGATGGTACCCGGGACGAAATTGAAATTGAGCTGGACTCAGAACTGGACGAAGCGCTGAAGCGTTTGTTAGGTTAATTTTTTGATTTTTCCCCCCTTTATCGGCGAATACAATATCCATCGAGTTGCCTTTCTTTGCCAGGGAAATTCCTTGACCATTTCTGGCAACGGATGCTTGATCCGTACTCCCACCGCCCGGGAATTTTCCAACCATCGTTTAAAGAGGCGGTGGTTCCGCTTGGGGGTTGTCGTATTAATGTGCTTCCCTCCCCCTTCCACCTGGCAGGCATATGGAATGAGCAACCGTCGCCGCCATAGAAAAGACCATTTTGGTTTCCCCGATCGTGGCAACGGTTACCCCGCCGCTTACACTCCCCTACCCGAGCGCATGTCCGGGATAATCGAAAGATTGCTAGAAATACCCGCTGGTCCAGAGGGTGCGATCCAAAGTACGATACTGGATGGCTTCGCTGAGGTGTTCGGGTAATATCTGTTCCGAACCGCCCAGGTCGGCTATGGTTCGGGACACTTTCAATATCCGGTCATAGGCTCTGGCCGATAATCCCAATCGATTGATGGCCTGTTTGAGCAATTGCTGCCCGGCTTCGTCTATCCGACAATAGCGTTGAATATCCCGGGATTGCATATCCGCATTGCAGAAGAGATGGGGCGCCTCGCGGAACCGTTTGATCTGGACTTCCCGGGCGCGTTGAACCCGTTCCCGTATGGCTTCGGAGGTTTCCCCTCTTTGGCGCGAAGCCAGGTCTTTGTATTGCACCGCCGGCACCTCGATGTGGATATCGATACGATCCAGAAGAGGGCCGCTGATTTTGGAAATATAGCGCTGAATTTGGGGAGGGGCGCAGGTACATTTCCGTGTGGAATCGGTATAATATCCGCACGGGCAGGGATTCATGGCCGCAGCCAGCATGAAATTTGCCGGATAGGTAATCGACACCGAGGCCCGGGAGATGGTTACCCGGCCGTCTTCCATGGGTTGCCGCATGACTTCCAACACATTTTTTTTAAACTCGGGCAGCTCATCCAGGAACAACACCCCATGGTGGGCCAGGCTCACCTCGCCCGGCCGGGGATATTTGCCTCCGCCGATTAAACCGGCATCGCTGATGGTATGATGGGGAGAACGGAAGGGTCGAGTGGCGATAAGCGCCTGACCCGGAGGCAAAAATCCAGCCACTGAATGGATTTTGGTGGTCTCCAGGGCTTCCTCCAGGGTCATGCCGGGCAGGATGGTGGGCAATCGTTTGGCCAGCATGGTTTTCCCGGAACCGGGAGGCCCCAACATCAGGATATTATGTCCCCCGGCCGCGGCCACTTCCAACGCCCGCTTGACATGCTCCTGCCCCTTCACATCGGAAAAATCGACCGGATAATTACGCTGGCCCTCAAACAGTTGCTGAATGTCCACCCGATAGGGTTCGAGGGTGATTTGATGGTTGAGAAAACGAATAGCCTCTCGCAAGGTGTTAACGGGGTACACCCGGACTTTCTGGACAATGGCCGCCTCTCGAGCGTTTGCGGCGGGCAACAGAATGCCGCTCACGGCTTTACGGCGAGCCTCCCAAGCCATCGAAAGGGCCCCATGAATGGGACGGACACTACCGTCCAATGCCAGCTCTCCCAGAATCAAATGATCCTGAAGGCGGGACTCGGCCACTTCTCCAAAGGCCGCCAGAATACCAATGGCGATGGGCAAGTCGTAGCTGGAGCCCTCTTTCCGAATGTCTGCCGGGGCCAGATTCACTGTCACCCGTTTCTGCGGAAACTGAAAACCACTGTTCTTAATGGCCGCTATTACCCGCTCCCGGCTTTCTCGCACCGCCGAGTCCGGCAATCCCACCAGGGCAAAGTTAAATAAGCCCTGCTCCAGACTGACTTCCACCTCCACCAGATAAGCATCGATGCCCATCAAGGCTGCGGATAAGACGCGTGAAATCACGGCTCCCTCTTAGATTTTGTGACGCAAAGACTCCAGACGTCCCGCCAACCCTTTCACATATTCCAGAAATTCTACCTTGGCTTCCCGTTCGGCCTGTTGCAAATTGGTTGCACGGATGGTATAAAAAGTAAACCGGCCTTCAAAGTCCCCAAACCCGGTACCCCTGTGCTCAAACCGCAGTACCACCCTCCACCCCATCCGGCTGCCCAGATATTCTCCGCTGTCCAGAGACAACACGATCCGCTCCTTCATCACGCTGTTTTCCTTGGGTTTATTTTCATCAAATTTTCGTTTCCGTGAACCCTGGAATATATTTTATTTGAAATTCATTTCAAAACTTCCGTATTTTCTCTTAAAAAGAAGGAAGACATCTCATGATTCAGGTACCCATCGGTGTTGCCAATTCGGTATCGGCTAATTTTAACTTCGATCCCTTAGACACTCTGGAATTCGCCCTGCAAAAGCAATTCGATATGGCCCAGATTTACATTAACGAGAACATGGTTTCCGATACGACCCTTCTGGGAAAAATTAAGCAATTTGAATCAAAGTTTCAACGGGTCTATTTTCATGCCAGCGGATTTTTAGCGCCCGAGATGGTCTCGAGCCCGTATTTCCAAAAACTTGGCCGATTTCTGGCCACGACCGCTCATCCCAATTGCATTATTCATTTCAGCGACACCGTTCCGGTCGATCAGCTCATCCGGTTATTGGAAAAAAACCGCCGTAAGCCTTTCCGATTTTATCTGGAAAACTATTTCTACCGGCCCGGCAAAGAACAGGTACAAAAAAACCTTAAAAAATATATGGCCGTCTTTACTTTAATGACCACCGGGCGGGATCACCTGGTGCCGGTGCTGGATGTGCCCCGGTTGTTTCATCGGAATTGTGGGTTTACCACTCAAGAAGCCCTGAACTGGTGCTTCCAATTGTTCAACTTTTTTAGCCAGAAAGGCTATCCCCTGCTGCTTCACCTGGTCGATTTCGTCAATGAGGCGCAACACCATCATCAATTTCGGGCATTGGGGGAAGGATACATCCCTTACCCGAAGATCTTCGAGTTTATTTTAAAAACCCGTCCCCTGTTAGAAGGTATTATTTTGGAATATGAGGACAAATTAAACCCATTGAAGTCGATTGAATTTATCCGACGGTATTTGACAGCCAACCCCACACCTTGAACCGTTTCCCGCAGTCACTCCAAATCCCGGGGGCTGTTCCAGAAAACAGGCTTTGCTGAACCTTGTAGACAGGGGAACACTCACACTTTAAGGGCCGATGCACGACATGCTTGAAAACGGTGCACTCTGCCGGCAAGAGGGGCTAAAATATATATTTCTGGGTGATGGTATATTCTCCCATTTCGTAGGCCACGCGGGGAAAATTACGCCAGCGTCTAATGGTGCGTTGAATACAGCGCAACACCCGGGGGTCCTGTATATCGGAGCGGATAATACGAATGCTTTCGGGGATAACGTAGCCTTCGGGATGGATATCGAATTTGACCACAATATTTCCCCGGACAGAGGGATCGTGCCGATAATATTTTTCAATACAGTACTTGATCAAATACTTGTTTCCATTGGCAACTGTTAGGGTTTGTTCATAATCCCGCACTCCCTGTATCACTTCGAAATCGGTAAACTGCGGGGGAGGCACCTGAACGTTCTCCAGGGTAGCCCGGGAATATTGTTCGGCGCCTTGGCGATATTTCTCGGCCCTCTGACGGTAGGCCGCCACGGGCGTGTACACCGGGGTTTCTTCGGGGATCACCAGTCCCGGACTGCTTTCGATCGCCGCTCGAATGAGGTCCTCTGAACTGCCGGCATTTTTCAGAAGGGCAACGATGGCGGGATCCGCTGTTGTGGCAGGCGACCGGGTCAATGCCTCGGTAAATGTTTGTTTCACCCCGGCCACTGCTTCTTCAATAACGCTCCGCTCCGTTTCCACGGGTTCGGCTTCCGCAACCTCCCCGGTAGGCAAGGTTAACGGTAAAAGCCCCTCCTCCGGGAGTTCGCTCAAGGGCTCCTCCGATGGTGTGGGCAGGGTCTGGCGTAAATTCATGATATAGGAGAGGTAGGTCTTTTTTACCTGGGAATAGATCACGTGGGGAGGTAAACGATCAAAATAACGCATCAATAAGCCAACCACGAACAAGACGACCACGCTCACGCAAAGCAAAATCCGATAAAAAAGGGCATTTAACTCCGTCCAGAAGGGTCTTCTGAAAAATACTTTCCGGTAGTCGTATCCCGCCATTTGCCTCCGTGCATCCATTTTATGAACGGCCTATTATAATTTTCCCCATCCTTTCAAATCATGATGTAAATCAAAATCAGCCGAAACGGCAAATCAATTTTGTGGGAATTTCAGGTACCAATCGGAAACTTTTTGACATCCCCGCCATGGAGGCTAAATTTAAATTCACATTTTGGGAATGGAATTTCATTTTTTAACTTGAGATTGAGGAAAATTCAGAATGGGCATGGAACGTATTAAAGCAATGATTCAATTGTCCCGTCCGATAAACGTGGCGATTGCCGCCCTGTCCATTTACATCGGGGCCTTCATTACCGAAACGGTTTTATGGAACGGGGCCATTTTTCTGGCCTGTTTATCCGGAGCCTTTATCACCGCGGCAGCCAACACCATCAACGATGTTTTTGATATCGAGATCGACCGGATCAATCGCCCGGAACGCCCGCTTCCTTCGGGAAAAATTTCCCCTCCCATGGCCGGATGGCTGGCGGCCATGGAATATTCGCTGGGCATCGGCCTCAGTTTCTGGATTCACCCCACCGCCCTGTTAATGGCCGCGGTCTTTTCCGCCTTGACCTTCTTATACAGCGCCCGATGGAAACGCTTACCCCTTATCGGTAACCTGACGGTAAGCCTGTCTACGGCAGCGGCCTTTGTTTACGGGGCTGCGGCCGTGCAACAACCGTTAAAAGCTTTATACCCCGGCGTCTTTGCTTTTTTCTTTCATTTAGGCCGCGAAGTCATCAAAGATATACAGGACATGAAAGGCGATGCCCTGAACAATGCCCGCACTTTCCCGATTCGATTCGGCGTCCGACGAGCCGTCTGGTTGACAAAAGGGATCTTCTCGATTTTGGTGTTCCTGACCCTGATCCCCTATTTTACCCGGTATTACGATTTCGACTATTTCTTAGTCATCGTCCTGGGTATTTTTCCGGTTGTCGTGTTTTTGTTGTTGTACTTAAACGAACATCGCACTCATCAACAACTGGAACGGTTGAACCATGTCCTCAAAGCGGATATGCTGGTAGGGATATTCGCGATCTATGTGGGAACCTGAATGAACGGAGAACCAGGATCATGGATTTTCTTACAGAATTGTGTCAATTGAGCGGGAAAAACATCATCCTCGCCAGCCAATCGCCACGACGTATTCGCCTACTACGCGAGCTTGGACTTCATTTTCGGGTCTCCCCACCTCGAGTCGAGGAGGTCATCCACACCTATAGCGATCCGTTTGATTATGCCCGTCAGCTGGCCTATCAAAAAGGCCTGTACGTCTGGCAACGAGAATCGGCCGACCTGGTGATAGCAGCCGACACCGTGGTCACCATCGATCATCAGATCTTGGAAAAACCCCGCAACTCGGCAGAGGCCAGGAACATGCTGGCTACACTGAGCGGGCGGTCTCATCAGGTGATTACCGCCCTGGCCCTCTTTTATCAAGCGGGGCATATCCTTGACCACGATACCACCACGGTGAGCTTTTATCCGCTTTCGGAATCGGAAATTGAAATCTATCTGCAAACCGACGAGCCTTTCGATAAAGCGGGCGCGTACGCCATTCAAGGGGGTGCGGCTCTCTTTGTTCGGAAAATCGAGGGGGATTTTTATAATGTGGTGGGTTTTCCCGTGGCGAAATTCTACCAACATCTGAAACAGATTTTTCTTTTATAATCCCCCTATTCCTCGTTATGGTGACATGACTTTTTGCTTTTCGATCATCTGCTTCCAGGTATCTTATCCACGCCGTTACGGTGAACAATAGAGGCCTATTTTACAAGAATCAACGGGATCAGGCTTTTTCTCCCAACTCACGCAGATCTACACAAATATTGACGGGAGCCCCGGGGGTTTTTGCGGGGTACGCCATTTACCGGGCAACAATTCCACCTCCCTGATCCTTTGGATGTTCTGAAGCAGGCGCGGGTCGCTTCTGCTGAAGGTACGAAGGTAAACTACCTGGTGAAGAGGCCTGGTTCGAGTCATCAGACCACGGCATCCAGCATTCCGGAAACGCGATTTTCGCTTACCCTTCCCGAACCGGTGGGCGTTTTCCCCATTCTTTTTAAAAATCGGAGGGTTCTTCGTACTCCCCAAACACTTCCTTTAAGGTATTCACCATTTCACCCAGGGTACAATAGGCTTTGGCACATTCAATCAAATAAGGCATTAGGTTTCGATTTTCTTCGGCGGCGGACTTTAACTCCGCCAACGTCGCTTTCACCTGCTGATGGTCCCGACTCTCCCGCAATTCTTTAACCCGGGCATGCTGCCTTTTTTCCACTTGTTCCGGAATCAACAGGATGGGAATTTCAATTTTCTCGTCCGGTTCCACAAATTCATTCACGCCCACGATGATGCGTTCTTTTTTATCGATCTCCTGTTGATACTGGTAGGCGGCCTTGGCAATTTCCTGCTGAAAAAAGCCCTTTTCGATGCCGGCGACCACACCACCCAGTTTTTCGATTTTCTCGAAATATTCTTCGGCTTGCCGCTCCATTCGGTTGGTAAGCATCTCCACATAGTAACTGCCCCCCAGGGGATCAATGGTATAGGGGACTCCGGTTTCGTATGCCAGGATTTGCTGGGTACGCAAGGCGATCTTCACTGCCTTTTCGCTGGGAAGGGCCAGAGTTTCGTCCATGGAATTGGTATGCAGGGACTGGGTGCCACCCAACACTGCCGCCAGCGCCTGGTAAGCCACCCGTACAATATTATTTTCCGGTTGTTGGGCCGTTAACGTACAACCGGCCGTCTGGGTATGAAACCGAAGTTTCCAGCTACGTGGATCCTTTGCACCGTATTGATAACGCATTCGCCGGGCCCAGATGCGACGAGCCGCCCGGAACTTTGCTATTTCTTCAAAAAAATCGTTGTGAGAATTGAAAAAGAACGATAGCCGAGGTGCAAAGCGATCGATATCCAAACCCCGCGCCAATGCCGCTTCCACGTAGGTAAAACCATCCGCCAGGGTAAAAGCCAACTCCTGGACCGCTGTCGATCCGGCCTCCCGAATGTGATACCCACTAATGCTGATGGTATTCCATTGGGGAACATGCTCCGTGCAATACTCGATCATATCCACAATGATGCGGATAGATGGTTCTGGAGGATACACCCATTCCTTTTGCGCAATGTATTCTTTTAAAATATCGTTCTGCACCGTACCACGCAGTTTATGAAAAGGGATGCCTTGTTTCTCCGCCACGGCCAGGTAAAATGCCAGTAACATCGCCGCCGGCGCATTAATCGTCATCGATGTGCTTACTTCGTCCAAAGGAATATCCTGAAAAAGGATCTCCATATCTCTCAACGAGGCAATGGATACCCCACACTTCCCCACCTCACCCTCGCTTAAAGGATCATCCGGATCCCGACCCATCAGGGTGGGCAGATCAAAAGCCACGGACAAACCGGTCTGCCCATTCGCTAAAAGATATTTAAACCGCTTGTTGGTATCCTCGGGGGTACCAAATCCCGCAAACTGACGCATGGTCCACAGCTTTCCCCGGTACATGTTATAATGAATACCCCGGGTGTAAGGAAATTCACCGGGAAAATTCAAATCCCGAAAATAATCCATATCCCGAATTTCAACCGGAGTGGCTAACAGCTCCACCGGTTCCGAAGAAGCCGTAACGAATTTAAAATCCAAATCGCAGGATTTTTCGTTCTTCCTCTTTAACCATTCTTCCTTGGCCTGACGAATCCTTTCTATGTTTCGATACATTTCCGCTCTCCCGGATTTATTTCTCAAAATGATGCGATTCTATTTTAAAAAATATCCTCAATGATTGCAAAGTATAGTTTCTTTTTACATGAACCAAAGCCGTTTTCTCCATTATCTGGCGAATGATTTTTAATAGCATTCCGGTAAACCGCTTTTATTGAGCCATGACCGGGGACCGGCTTCCATAAAACACTTTCGGAGGTTTTATATGGGTAAACTTGTCAATTTTCAAAACCCGGATGCTTTCCTGATTGACATTTTGAATCCCAATACGTTAGCTTAATATACGGGGGTTCCTTAGAGAACGTGGGAGCCCGATCCGTTTTGGATTTCGGTCGCGAGGTTTGCCGGCGGTCATGGGCTGTACCGGAATCGGATCGGAGGGCGGGTGGAAGAAAAGGGCCGGCCCGGCCGGGGTCGGAAAGATGGAAAGGAGGTCTCCATGCATGTCAGGCACTGGATGATCCTGGTGGTGGGGCTACTGTTGATGTATCGCTGCGAGCGGGTGCGGTTGCCGTTGCAGGGGGAAGCGCTGCGCCTGGAAATCACTGCAGAGGCGGTGCTGGTGACGGAGGTGTGGTTGCGTTTGGAGGTGGAGCCGCTGCCGGAGGATGGGG
>WFTQ01000025.1 GCA_015485355.1 bacterium
CAGATGTGTATAAGAGACAGCGATATATAATTTAGTTAAAAAGGAAAAATTAGGAGCACGAAAAGTGAGCCGCATTTACGGAAGATCGCAGAAATTAAATGAGCAGATTTACGAAGTTAAACTTCGCATTCCGGAGTGGAAAGTCTTATTCGCCCTGGATGGTTCCATGGATGAGGGTGCTCTGGCGGAGTTTCTGGAAATGGAGGTTACCGAGGTGCGGGCCGTTCTGGACCGTTTGAAGGAAAAACAACTGATAGAAGAGGTGTCGGCTGAGGAAGCGGCCGCGGCTTCGGAGGCGGAGGCGGCACCGGAAGCCGTCGACCGGGCTTCCCGGGAAGCGGCGCCGTCCGAACCCGAAGCGGCATCGGATTCCGGACCGGAGGATCGTTTGATTGAGTTTGACGAAGCGGAAGAAACGCCGGAATTGGAAGAGCCGGCATCGGTGAATGGGTCCCCGGCTGAGGAAGAAGCCACAGAGGAGGCTCAAGGCTCTGACGAGGAATTCGATCGCCTGATCGGCGAACTGTTTGAAGAAGAGCCGGCGGCCAATGAAGAACCTCTCTCCGGCGGTGCCAAATCCGCTCAGAGTCCCGCACCCGAAGAGGAAACCCATGTGGCCACCGAAGATGAGTTGGACCTGGAAGGCATGTTCGAGGAAGAACTGACCGAAACCGAGGAAAGTCTCACCGAAGTCATGGAAGAAATGGAAGAAGAAGCAACCGCCGAAGAAGGGGTTCCCGAAGTGGTGGAGGAAAAAGAACCCCTTCCCAAAAAAACCATCATGGTGGTGGACGATAGTGTCGTCATTCGGAAAATGGTGGAAATCGCCCTGGAAAATGAGGAACATTTCGAGATCGTTACCATTGGAAATGGCAAGGAGGCCCTCAAATATCTGGATGAGCAGCTACCCGATCTGATTTTACTGGACATTATGCTCCCGGATGTCAATGGTCTGGATGTATTGAAGGCCATAAAGGCCAGTGATCGCAGTAAAAACATCCCGGTATTGATGTTGTCGGCGAAGGATACTCCCAGAGAGACCACCCATGCCAAGGAACTGGGAGCCAATGGATTTATATCGAAACCCTTCAAGGACGAGGAGTTAATCGCTAAAATTAAAGAATTGGTTGAGGGCTAAAATTTTACATGGCTAAAATTTTAGTCGTTGAAGACAGTACGGTCGATCGATTGGTCATTCGCCGCTTTCTGGCCGATACGCCCCACGAGGTGCGGGAGGTGGAACATCCGCGCCAGGTTCCTGCGATTGTGGAGCAGTGGCGGCCGGATCTGATCCTGTTGGACATTGTTATGCCCGAGGTGAACGGATACGAAATCTGTCGTAACCTGAAGCGGAACCGGCGCACGGCGAATATTCCGGTCATCTTTATCACCGCCAAAAAACAAAAAAGCGATATCTATTGGGGGAAAAAACAGGGGGCCGAGGAGTATTTGACCAAACCCATCAATCAGGATGTGCTTTTACGCACCATCGATAAATGGCTGGCAGATAAAAAACACGTGAACATCGATGAACAATTATAATGACCGAAATGCAGAACATGGGGAACGCTTATCGATATTTGAGCTGTATACCCATTTCTTTGCCCTGGAAATTTCCCAGATTCGTGAAGTCATTCCCTTGCCGGCTTACACCCCTCTGCCCAATTCCAACCGCACCTATATTGGGGTCTTTAATCTGCGGGGGGAAATCTACCCCTTAGCCGACATTTCTCCGCTGCTGGGCTTCCCCAATAAGGAAATTTATACAGACGATATGGTCGTGCTGATCGAGAATGAAGAAATGGTGGTAGGCTTCATTGTTGACAAGATTTACGGAATGATCCATATCAACACCGCAGAAATTAAACTGCCTAAGGGATTGGTGCCCCACTCGATGGAAAAATATATTGCCGGGGTGGTGGAGTATCAGCGGAAACAGTACTACATTCTGGACGTCGGCACCTTGTTTAAATCCCATGAATTGTTGGCCTTTATTTAAAGAGGAGTATATGAAAGACACGTATATCGGGATTTTCTGGAAGTTTTTTGCCATCCTGGGCATCGCCACATTGGTCGTGGTCGGAGTGGTTACCTATCATTCGGTAAATGCCACCCGGCAAGAGATCCTGAAGGAGGGAGTGGATTACCTGACCCAGGTGGCCGGTCTGATCGCCCGATCGATTTCTGCGGAAGACATTCAAAAGGCCCTGATGGCAGAAGACAGAAAAAACGATTTCTACCTTGAAATTGAAACCCGGGTCCGAAGCTTTCATCAATTTTTAAGCACCTCCAATCGTCGGTTTCCCACGGAACATTTGTATATCCTGATTCCGGAATCTGAGCGAGCCCAATTATTTTTCTCCACCCGCACCCCATTTCGCTTTTTAGGTGATGCTCCCCGGTTTGCTCAAATTCAGGAAGTGGTTCAGAAGAAGGCGATTCTGCTGGTGCCGGCGCATTATGAATCCAACCGGATGGTGTTATCGGCGCTGGCCCCTATCCTTGATTCTTTTGAACAGGTCCGGGCCGTAGTAAAAGTGGACCTGGCCAGCCAGACCATTCAGCAGCTGATGCCCGGATTTATGGGGCGTTTTTTGCTGTACCTGATTCCCGGGATGGTGCTCGCCTTTTTTTTAAGTTTCGGGATGAGTCGAATGGTGAGTTCCCCCATCAATAAGTACATCAGTTTCATTCATTCGCTGCCCGAGGATCGTTTCGATAAGCGCATTGAGATAAAGACCGGCGATGAGCTGGAACAGGTGGCGACCATGCTGAACGTTTTGTTGGATCGGTTGCAGGAATTGAGCGAAAAGGAGGCCGAACAGGAGGAACTGCAGGAACAGATCACCCATTTGATGGAGACGGTATCGCGAGCGGCCGAAGGGGATTTTACCGTCACGGCCGAGGTTACGGCCAGTGCCCTGGGGGCGTTGTCGGATTCTTTTAATCTGATGGTCAGCGATTTGTCCAAGATTATTCGCAATGTCAAAGAGGCCTCGGATAAGATCGCCCAATCCACCCGGGAAATATATTTGCACACGGAGGTGATGGCCCAGGGAGCCGAGACCCAGGCCAAGGAGATCGAGACCACCTATCAGGCGGCCAAAGAGATGGCCGATTTGATCAAGTATGCCAACGAACGCACCCTTCAGGCGGCCGAGACGGCGCGCAAGGCCGCTCAGGTGGCCGAGAGCGGAGAAAGCGTGGTACAGCATTCCATCAAAAGTATGCATCGCATTCGGGAAACGGTGCAGGAAACCGCCCGCAAGGTGCGCTTGCTGGGAGAAAGCTCCATGGAAATCGGTGAAATTATCGAGGTGATTAGCGACATCGCCAACCGTACCAATTTGCTGGCGCTGAATGCCACCATCGAGGCGGCCCGTGCCGGGGAAGCCGGCCGGGGATTTGCCGTGGTTGCCGACGAAGTGCGCATGCTGGCGGAACGCTCCAGCCAGGCCGCAAAGGACATCGCCGTGCTGATCGAAAGCATCCAGGTGGGAACCAGCGAGGTGGTGGAAGCCATGGAACAGGGCACCGCCGAAGTGGAAGAGGGTACCCGTTTGGTGGACGAAACCGGAACCGCCCTAAAGAATATTCGAGAAATGGTCCAGGATTCCTCCCATCTGATCACCGAAATTTCCGGTGCCTTTCAGCAGCAAACCAAAGCCAGCTTCGATATCGCTCATTCCATGGAACGCATCGCTAACATTGCCAATAGCACGGCCGAAGGCGCCAGCAAATCCCGCGCCCTGGCCGCCGAAATGGAAAAATTATCCCGTGAATTGAACAGCACCATTTCCAAATTTAAATTGTCCCGAAGTTGAAAAACAGGTATCCGCAACGCCCGAAACCGATGTACTCAACACATGCTTTGTGGGGAAAATGATTGGTATGAAATAAAAACCGCAGGTCGATCATGAGACAGGACATACCCGTAAGTTTTGAATCCTATTATTTCGTGGAACTATTGAATACGATTCAAAATCAGGGAAAAAAGATTTATGATGGCGAGGCGTACGACTGTTTGATGAAATTTGTCCAGTATTTAAGCCGGGAAGAAGACGCTTTCCAGAATATCGAGAATCTGGCCAATTACCATAAAACCAGTGATCTGGCCATCTTCTTTTCGGACATATTGGAACGCTTGCCTCAAATTTCGCCCACCAGTGCCCTGGAAAAGCTTCCTTCCCATGCGTCGGACTTTCTGGAAATTTTTAATCTGCTGGTGGCGGACGAGGAATGGAAAGGTTATCTGGAAACGCAGCTGGGGCTCCGCCGCGAGACCACGGCACCCCTGGAAGGGGAAAAAAGTTTCTCCGAGTTTCGCGAAGAACTGATTCGGGAAACCTTTCATCGAATGGTGAACACCCTTGCCCCGGAACGACAAAAGGAATTGTGGGATTTCCTGCAGCGGAGTTTGACGGATGCGGATTTTCTGGATCGGCTTCTGGAAGCGGAGATCGATGGCCGTATGGGAAATTTTGTGGACCTGACTTTTTGGCTGGGGGACGATCAGCCGGTCATCGATTCCGGAGAGAATTACCTGGCCGAATTGTCCCGGCGCATTGAGGAATGGATTCGACTGGGGGAAGCGATCCATCAGGCGGACCGGGAAGCCATTCAGCGCGTGCTGACAGGGGAAGTCCCGGAGATTGCTTCCGGCTCCGTGGAAGCCGAACCGCCTTTTGAGGAGCTCTTTGATGCGGCGGAATCCGCGGCGGCCGCCCAAGAACCCCCCGTACCGGGCGGGGAAGAGGTGACCCGAGAACTGACCGAACTGGCCGAAAAGGCTCGCCGGTTAGAGGAGAAAAAGAAAAGCCCTCCGCAATCCTCCGAAGAAGAGGCCAGGCGGCGGCAATTACTGCGGGATTATGTGGTGAGCGAAATGAACGGTTATAAAGAGGAGATCGGGACGCTCATACAGCGATTGGTGGAACAAGGCCGTGATGAGAAATTGCTGAATTATTTATTCGACAGTCTCAAATCTTTAAAAGATATTGGAAAAATCCACAATTATCCGGGCATCGAGCTGGTGGCCGATCGCCTATTGCAAATGTTTGAGGCCGCGGAGAAAATCTCCGCCTCCGCCCGAAAAACACTCACCGCTCTTTTCGATGAGTTACCGGCATACATTGATGCCAATCTGTCTGGGCAGGATGCCGTATCCATGCAAACAATTACCAGGACGTTGAAGAAGTTGGAATCCGCCCTCAAGCTGGCGCCGGATGCTGTCCCGGTACGGGACGAAACCACCCTGGGCCATGCCTTTCAGGAAATTTTGACCCGCTACGGCCAGCGCATGCTGGAGCTGTTGCAAAACGTTCCCCTGCGCGATTGGAAGCGGGAAGACCTGCGACGGGTCAAAGCCATTTTTAACAACCTGGAATACTGGACGGACGTCTTAAACCTGCACGATGCCCTTCGGGTGATCCGGCAGTTAAAGGGATTAATGACCACAAAAACCCGTAAACAACTGCAGGACCATCAGGTCGAAGTATTGAAAGAGTTTCTGGGTTTCTGGCAGACCGATTTTGTGACCGCCGATGACAGCGTTTGGCAGGATTGGTCCCAACGGCTGGAAGCGCTGACCAGCGAACTGGCCACGGTGTCTGTGGAAGGCGCCCGGGAGGCCCTGCAGGAGGTCCTGATCCGGAAGATTCGACGATTGAAACGCGAAGCCGCCGAATGGCCCGCCGGCTTTTCGGCTTTTCTGCGGGAGCGATTCCGCAGTTTCGCCGGCCAATTGTCCTGGGATGCCCGCATCCTGGACCGCGACCCCTTACGTCGGCTGGCGGAGGCTTTCAACCGGAAGCTGGCCACCATCGGCGAGGAAGGCCCGGTGTCGTCTCCGGAAGTGCTCGCCGCTTTTCAGGAATTGATGGATCGGTTGGCGCAGGCGGTCACCGATGCCGGGGCAGAAGAGGCCGCCCGAAAGGCATTGGATGCCTTTTTCCAGAATTGGCAACCGGAAACGGTGGTTTCCGCGGCGGAACCCCGGACCAAAACCGAGGCTGCCCCCGCAACCCCGGAAATCACCGATGAAGAAATTGAACGGGTGTTTGTTCAAGAAGCCGCCCGGTACCTTGCCACCATGAGGGAGCTTTTATCCGCATTGAAGCAAAGGCCCGAGCGGGTGGAGAACTGGAAAAAATTGGGGGTGCAGGCCCACACGCTCAGGGGATCGGCCCAGATGATCGGTCGGGAGGAGATCGCCCGAATGGTGGCACCGCTGGAAGAAGTGGCCGAAGCCGTGGAGCAACAGAACTATGCTCCGGGCACAGAAATGGTGGAAGAGCTGACAGACCTGTTGGATCGGGTGGAGCAGAACATTCAGGGTACTGCGGCGCCGGTGGATGAATTGAGTCGGCGGATCCGGGAACGCCTGGCCGCATCCCCAGAGGCTTCCATGCCGGAGGAGGGGGAGGTATCCGAAACCCCGGTTGAATCCGCAGCGCCCCGGGGAGAAGCAGAAGCCTCCGTCGAGGGGGAAGCAGAAGCCCCCTCTGTAGCACCGGAGGAAAGTGAAGAATTTATTTCTTTAAAAGAAAAAGATCCGGAACTGGTCACCATTTTCAAGGATGAAGTCAAGGACAACATCGAACTGGTGGAGGCAACCCTCAATAACCTGGAAAAATTTACTTACGATAAAAAGGCTTTTCAGGACATTGAACAGGCGGTTCACGAAGTGCGCACCGCCGCCAAAATGCTGGGCTTGAGTGAAATCGGCGATCTGGCCGAGTATCTGGAAAAAGTGGTGGAAAAAATCATCCGCAAGGAAATGGATGATTGGAGAGCGATGATTCCGTCTTTGCGGCGGGGAATGCAAGTCATCCAGGAAATGACGGCAACGGGTCGGGTGGAAAAGGAGCTCTACGAAACCTTGATCACGGATTTGCAGCAGATCATCGAATTGCAACGCTTACCGACCGCCGAACGACGGACACCGGAACCTGCAGAGGAAACCGTGATCCCTGAGGGGCGGATTCCGCGCAACCTCATCGATCTTTTTTATCAGGAAACCCGAGAACGGCTGGAGGATATCAATTACCTGCTATTGAAGCTGGAAAAATCGCCTGACGATACGGAACTGCTGCATCAACTGATGCGCAATCTGCATACCCTGAAAGGGTCCGCCGCCATGGTCAATGCACATTCCATGGAGCGACTGGCCCACATAACGGAAGAGCTTCTGGAGAGGCAATCCCGTAAAAACGCCCGGCTTACGCCGGAGATGTTCGATGTTCTGTTTGAAATTCACGATGAATTTGTCTTCATGGTGGAAGAGTTAAAGCGTACCGGAGAAGAGAAGTTCCGAAAATATACCGATCTGGTGCAGCGGATTCGCGATCTGGCCCAGGAGATTGATCTGGAAGAGGCCGAAGCTTTCCGGGAGGCACCGTCGGTTGCCGCGCCCGAAAAGCCGCCGGCCGCCCCCCAATTGCGGGCCGAAGATGAGTATGTGATCCCTGTAACGGGGGAACAAAAGCCGGCTTCCAGGGAAAGCGAATCCTTTATCCGCTTGAACATGCAGCAGATGGATCGCCTGTTGAACGCCGCCGCGGAATTGCTTGTGGGCCACACGCAGTTTCGCAATCAATTGGAACGCTTCAAAGGATTTGGTCCTCAAATTGACGCCAACCTGAAAATGTTTCAGGAAACCGAGGCTCATTTACACACCCTGCTCAAAGAGCAGAATCGTATTTCCCAGAATCTGCTGAAACAGGAGGATCTGGAACCGGGCATTAAAGAAGCGCTGGAGAAACATTTGCAAAATCTGGAAAAGATCGGCGGGAATTTGAAAGAACTGCACGGGCAAGTCCAAACCTTTATGCTGACTTTTCGGGAATTTGCCCGAACATCGGATGAAAATATTGAAAAGCTAAATAAAATCAGCACCGTGTTGCTGGACGAAATTATGGAGGCGCGCCTGGTGCCTATTCAATTGCTGTTTCAGCGGTTCCAGCGCCCGATCCGCGATCTGGCCCGCAAAGCGGAAAAGAAGATCCGCTTGAGCATCCAGGGAGAACAAACCGAGCTGGATCGTACCCTGATCGATCACCTTTATGAACCGCTGCTCCATGTTATTCGCAATGCCATTGATCATGGCATAGAACCTGTGGAGGAGCGGCGTCGGCTGGGCAAGCCGGAAGAGGGCTTTATTGAAATCAAGGCTCAACGTTCCCGTAATCAGGTGCTGATTGAAATTCGGGATGACGGGCGGGGTATTGACCTGGAAAAGGTGAAGGAAAAAGTGGTCGAAAAGGGCCTGGCAAAACCCGAAGAAGTGGCCCGAATGAGCGAGGCGGAATTGTATCCCTTCCTGTTTTATCCCGGTTTCTCGACCCGGGAAGAAACCACCCTGGTATCCGGTCGGGGCGTGGGACTGGATGCGGTGAAAGCCCAAATCGAAAAAATTAAAGGGGACTTGCGCATCCTTTCGGAAAAGGATAAAGGGACAACCTTCCTCTTCCGGGTTCCCATATCGTTATCCCTGATTCAAGCGATGATGGTGGAAGTCAATCAGCATGTGTATTCCATTCCGCTGATCCAGGTGGAAGAGACCACCCATGCCCGGGGTCGGGACCTGTTAAAAACCGACGAGGGTTATCGTTTTAAGCACAAAGGCCTGGATATTCCGGCGTTCTACCTCAGCAGTCTGTTGCGCATGCCCGGTGAAGAGGAGGAAAGCATTGCGCCGGACCAGGAATATCCGGTGATCATTGTTCAGGATGAGGGGAATCGGGTGGCCTTTATAGTGGATCGCATCGTTCGGCGGGAAGAAATACTGATCAAGTCGTTGGGTCCGGGGCTGCGCCGGCTGAAATATATCGCCGGTGGTTCCATTCGTGAGGATGGCCATGTGGTTCTGGTGTTGGATGTGGCGCAGATCATCGAAGATACCACCCGCCGGATGAATCGTTCCGGTGGGATACCGGCTCCCACCGCGCCCGGCCCTGCCCGACCGCGCCGCTCGCTGCGCTCCAGAAAACCCCAAAAAATCCGCAAAGTGGTGGTGGAAGGCCGCGACCCCGTCGTCCTGATTGTGGACGATTCCATCAGCATCCGAAAATACGTGAGCGGGATTTTCACCGATCATCACTACCAGACCCTGGTGGCCAAAAACGGCTCGGAAGCCCTGAATCTGTTGCAAAAACATCAGGTGGATTTGATCATAACCGATCTGGAAATGCCGCAAATGTCAGGCTATGAATTCATCAAGGCCATACGGGAACACCCCGATTTGCAAGCGTTGCCCGTTGTCGTTTTAACCGGGCGCACCGGTAAAAAATTCGAAGAACTGAGCATGGACCTGGGTGCCGATGCTTACGTCAACAAGCCGTTTAAAGATATGGAGCTATTACAGCTGGTAAACAAATTTATTGTTCGGAAAAAATAGGACGTTTTCCTTATATTTAAGCCAGGCAGGATGAAAAGGGATTTGGATGGCAAAAGAAAGTATGTCGCGATATTTGATATTGTTGATAGCGGCAACGTTGTGTTCGGCGGGGGCACAGAGCCGTGACTATTTTTCAGGGACGATCTCTACGGACACGCGCTGGTCAGGGGAGATTTATGTGGATGGGGATGTGATCATTGCCCGGGGGGTGACGCTGACCATCGATTCCGGTAGCCGCATCATTTTTAAGGCCCGCAGCGATCGAATGCGTTCGGGGGAAGACCCGGAACGGGCGGAAATTATTGTTTACGGCAAATTGATCGCCCGGGGAAGAGAGCGAGGTGGCCGCATCATTTTTACCTCTGGAGCCGACCATCCTCAAATGAATGATTGGTACGGCATCATTTTCAAAAACTTGCAGGAACCATCGGTGCTGGAATTTTGCTTGGTGGAATATGGGTACAAAGGCATCACCTGTTACGGCAGTTCCCCCCGGATAGAGAATAGTGAAGTGCGGTTTAATTATTACATCGGCATTAGTGTGGAAGTGCGTGCTCGCCCCCTCATTCGCAATACCCTGGTGCTGGGTAACGGATTTGCGGGGATTAATTGTGAACTGGCCGCTGCCCCTCGCATCGAGCAAAGTGTCATCAACCAGAACACCAATGGGGTGATTATTTTCGATCGTTCCCAACCGGATCTGGGGGTATTTCCTCCGGAGGAGGGGAAATCGGTCGGCGAGAACCGAATCTTCAATAATTTTGAATACGACGTGTACAATCATTCATCGAACGATATTTTCGCTCAAAACAATATCTGGAACACGGAGCGTCCCGAGGAGCTGGAGCAACACATTTATGATCGGCGAGATCATCCGGCCTACGGGGAAGTGATCTATCGACCGCTTTATGGCAGGGGGACCCGCCTGGCGCGGCGTCGTCCCGGGGTTTTACCGCCGGTTCTCCCGGCGGAGACCCGTCAAAGGGAGGCCGATACGCTGCTGGCCGGCGGAGAACCTTCAACCCCGCGCCATCGGCCGGGAGAGCAGGCGGGTGAGGTGTTCCCGGAACGGACCGAGGACGCCCCGGTGTCGCGAACGGAGGAACCCGTGGCTCCGCCCCTCTCGCCGGTCGCCCCGCCGGCCAGCGCCTCTTCGCCGGAAACGCCGGCCATCACCCGAACCGAAGCGGCGCCTCCGGAAAAATCGGAGAACACACCGGTTGAAACCCCGGCGGAAACACCGCCCAGAGTTCCTATCGTGGAACCCGTGCTGGAACCCTTTATCGATGGGGGCCAGCGGGAATACCTCCGACGGGTGAAACCCAAATTCCCCGATATCTATAAACGCACCCGAAGAGAAGGCCTGGTGATTATGGAAGTCATTGTCGCCCGTGATGGTAGCGTGGAATCTTACCGCATTTTACGCAGCGACGGGGAGGCCTTTAGCGAAGCCGTCAGGGATGTGATCCGCCAATTTCGATACAAACCGGCAACGGTGAACGGTAAACCGGTTCGCTTTAAGGTCGTGGAACGCTTCCGATTCAAATTAGTGCGATAGAGGAATTCGATGAATCAGCGGGGTTTTTTAATCAGTATTGCCGGAAATATCGGGGTGGGAAAAACCACGTTGACAGAAACGTTGTCTCGCCGACTGGGCTGGAAGGCCTATTACGAAAGCGTCATCGATAATCCCTACCTGAGCGATTTTTATCAGGACATGCACCGTTGGAGCTTTCATTTGCAAATTTACTTTTTATCCCATCGGTTTCGGAGTCAAAAGGAAATTGTCGAGTCCGGGGAGCCCGCCATTCAGGATCGCACCATTTACGAAGATGTGGAAATCTTTGCCCGTTCCCTTTATCAGCAGGGATACATGGATGAGAGGGATTATCGAACCTACAGGGATTTGTTTTACAATATGGTGCCCTATTTACCCACACCGGATTTGATCATATATTTACGGGCTTCTGTGGATACGTTAATGGAACGGATTCTAAAACGGGGACGGGATTTTGAGCGCACCATTCAACGGGAATACATTGCTTATCTGAACCAGGCTTACGAGCGCTGGATTAAAGAGGCCCAACAAAGCTTTCGCGTGTTGGTGGTGAATGCCGACCAGACGGATTTTGTGAACGGGGATCACGATCTTGAAGAACTTATTAACCGAATCAAAGACGTCCTACCTTAAACCCCACATCGTTTTTTTACATTATTATTTTCCGCCCATGGGAGGCGGTGGGGTACAGCGGGTGGTGAAGTTTTTAAAATATTTTGATTATCAGGCCTTCCGGGTCAGTGTGGTTACGGTAAAAGCCAGTCATAGTTTTGCCGAGGATCCCACCCTGGAAAAAGACGTTCCTCCGGGGGTGCAGGTCTTACGCAGCGGTTCTCTGGATCCTTTTCGCTTGGCCAATCTGATCAAGCGCGTATTCCCGTTCCTGCAGCCTCCCCGGGGCCGTACGGAACTGGTGTACGAAAGCTCGGGATTTTGGCGCCGGATCGCCATGTCCCTTTTTTTACCGGACTCCCGGGTCTTGTGGCTGCCGTTTGCCCTGGGAAAATTATGGCGCCTGCATCGACGTCACCCCATCGATGTGCTGATTGCCAGCATGCCCCCGTTTACGACCGGTCTGATCGGGGCACTGTTTAAACGCCTTGTTCCCCTCCGTCTGGTATTGGATTTTCGGGATGCTTGGACGGAAAACCCTTATCTGCCGGAAATCGGCACCTGGCATGGCCGGGCCATGGCGGCTCTGGAGCGGTTTACCCTGCAACATGCCGACGGCACTCTGTTTGTGAATCCCGGCTTGGCCCGGTATTATCATCGGCGTTATCCTCATCTGCAACAACGACCCTGGAGAGTGATTCGCAATGGATACGATGCAGCCGATTTGCCCCGCTCCCTTTCTCGGCCTGCTGTCGGGAATCGGCGAAGGGTATTTCGAATGGGAATCCTGGGAACGATTTACTCCCAGGGCAACAGACCTCTGACGCTGCTTCAGGCTCTTGGGGAGATGCTGGGGCAATCCCCCGAGCTGCGCAGAAACTTCCGTTTGGTTTTTATCGGGAAATGGTCACCGGATTTCCTGGCCCGATTTCGTGCCTGTCCGTTGGAAACCGTTACGGAGTTTGTTCCCTATTTACCGCATCGGCGGGCGTTGGCAGCGGCTGCGGAGATGGACGCCCTGGCTCTGGCAATCGAAAGCCGGTTTCCCGGAAGCGAGCGAGTAACCCCGGGACGCATTTACGAATACTTGGCCCTGAGAAAACCCGTCCTGGCCATGTGCCCTCCGAACAGCGATCTGGCGGAGCTGATCCGGGAAACCCGTTCCGGAGAAGTGGTACCCTATGACGATGTGGAGGCAATAAAACGGGTGTTGGCTCAATGGTTGACGTATCCGGATCGATCCCGGGAAAACTATGCCTTCCTTCACCTGGATCAATTTGAACGCCGGGTGCAAACTCGGGAGCTGATGGCTGTTCTGCATGCCCTGGTCCCATCGGACGCGGCCGACCCTGAGAAGAGTGCATGAAACTCGATCTCCATGGCCCCTCGATCCCCGGGCGGCGATTCGCCGATTCTCGTCACTGTGCCCGGATTTTTCCGGCGGTGGAGACCTTTGTCACCCCTCCGGGGAGGCGAAAATGGGAACCGCCCTTGGATAGACAGGCCGGCGGCAACGCCCGAAGGAAAAGACCGGACCTGGTTGTCTGCGGTCGGGCCCGGCCCATGGATCATGCGATCTTCCGCCATACGCAAGGTCCGGTACCGGGACGGTCCGAAGAACGCGATCACGAAAAACGATAGAAAAAAACCGGTTACCCGAGACCGCGGCGGGTAACCGGACGGATGCCTATCAGCGATATAAAGCATTGAAAAGCAGTTTGAAGGTACCCCAGGTTTGTCCCCGATGATGCACCCGAAAGGCGTATAAAATTATCCGTCCTTTGCCGTAAGGGATGTCCGCCAGGGCCACTTTCCGATGCAAGTGCTTTTCGCCCACTACCCAGCCGCTGAGTACCACCTCTCGATCATCGTAGATTCCTACCTCTTTCAGTTCCCGGGTGTAGGGTTCCAGGGTTAACGCCACGGGACGATTAATGTAAACGGCGGCTTCGTCGGGCATTCCGAAGGTCAGTTCCGAGCGGGGATCCAGATGAATTTTGACGATGCTCCCCGGGGCGAAGAAATCTTTTCGGGACGTTTTTTTCAGGACGTTGCGTGCAGGCACTCCCAGATGGTCGATGGCAAAATCCACCGCCTCTCCAATAAAAATCGCCGTTCCTCCCTGCCGAATGAACTGGGCCACTTTTTCTTTTCCCGCATCGCCGATACCTCCCCGATACTCCGGACGTACTTCGGGAGCATCAATTTGTGGCGAATATCCCCGGGTTAACGGAGCGCCGTTGAGTATGCTTTTGGCCGATTGGTTGGTAAAGATCAGTATATCGAATTTTCCGGTAAAGCCCCCCTTCTTCCGAAAATCCTGATTGTGCAATACCTGATAGTCAAACCCGAAATGGTCCAGGATCAATCGGAGCCAGCCTTCATCGTACACCCAGGGAATCCAGGGTTGGTAAACGGCAATGCGGGAGGACTGAATCGGTTGCAACTCGTCGGGGGTGATGGAAGTGTCCAGCTTTACAGGTGTCACTTCAAACGCCTGGAAAAGGGGAAAAATCGTGTTTCGGTTTTGGTTGGTAGCGTGAATCAGGAAGGCGCCCCGGGGAATCCGGGTGTGCTCCTGAAACAGGGTATATACAGGGATGTTCTGTTTCAATAACCGATTTACCAGGGCGTAGCTGTTGATGAATCGTCGTTCGACGGCGAACCATCCGGAAGCATTTTCGGGTAAGGGCACTTGCAGGCGGGGTTCAACGGGTTCCATGGTCAGCTGGAAGGGCGCGGCGATGGTGAAGGCGGTGACCCCCATTTGCAGGGGCAATGTCCAGGCGGTGACGTCATAGGGCCGCCGGGGTGGACCTCCCGGATACTCGCGCAAATCCGGGTAATATTGGCGTTCCAGCAAGTCCTTGATGTAGGTGCGATTCGATTGGGCCATGGGAATGATGAAATCTCCTTTCCGGATGGTTCCCTCCGGGGCCTGGTAATCCTCCTGAGCCCGGTAGACCTTTACATTGGCCAATCGCAAACGCCGTAGCATCTCCACGGCGCTGTTGGGGTCTCGTTGATCCAGGGGAATCACATAGGCAAAAGGATTGCCTTGGCGACCGGCTTCGATGGCCTCCCGATTTAATCGGTAATAATTGCGCTTAAATTTGTTCTTGTATGTGGCTGCCAATTTCAACATGGAATAGGTAGCGGCCTTCTGATAATCAATAATATCTCGCAGTCGCCACCATCCCCCGGGCCAGGGAGCCAGAAAATTATTTTGTTGTTTGTACTCGGGTAAGTCCTGTCCCATGCCCCGCAGACTGGAGGGCGGTAAATACACCGGGCTGGCTATGCGGACACTGGCCGCCTCGGATAAAATGCCGATGCGATTTTGCCACAGGGGCGTTTTGGACATGGTGCCCACAAAATACGCATTGAAAATAGTGTTGGTCACCAGCCCGGTGAACCCCTGATCGTGCATATCGGCAATCACGTGTTTGCCGATCATGTTGGTGTTGGCCATTAAGGAGGGGGGCACATTGGGATTCACCGGGTCCGAATAGGGCGGTAGAAAAAAACGGGCGCTGCGGCCACCCATTTGATGCTGATCGAATACAATCTCCGGGTACCATTCATGATACAGAATACGTGCCACGTGACGACTTTCTACCAGATTGAAGAAAAACCAATCCCGATTGTTGTCATGGTCGGCATAATGATGATACTTCATGGGCATACGGCTTCCTTCGTATGCTGTCCCCACATCCTTCAAATACCATCGGGTGATCATGTCCTGCCCATCGGGGTTCAGGGAGGGTATCATGAGCAGTATGATGTTGTCCAGCACTCGGAGGAGCTCTGGATCGCGAGTGGTGGCCAGTTCATATCCCAGTTCCACAGACGTTTGGCTGGCGGCTATCTCCGTCGAATGGATGTTCAAGGTGAGAAGAAACACCAGTTTCCCTTTCTGAATGAGTGCCTCGGCCGCCGCTTCCTCCAGCTCGTAGGGCCAGGCGATCGTTTCCTGTATCCGGCGGTACTTCTCCAGATCGGCCAGCGTTTGCCGGGCGGCAATGATGACCATGATCATGGGACGCCCCAGAGTGGTTTTCCCCAATTCCAGTACCTGAACCCGGGGAGAGCGTTCATTCAGCAATTGAAAATATTCCAGAATCTGTTCCCAGTGGATCAACCGACGGTCGGCCCCTATGGGGAAACCGAAATACTCGCTCGGTGAGGGAATATCCTGCCCCATTCCCGGAGACAGGCTCAGAAACAGGGAGAACAAAACGGTATAAACGAACCGCATGAACCAACCTCCTTTTTTTAACCTTGTGTTAAGGAAGACACCATTTAGCGTTGACTTGTCAGGCATAGGATAGTTGCCGATTTTGTGCCGATGATTCTTTTGATTGTTTACAAATCCAGCTCGAACGTCTGGCCGAAGGAAGGAATAACCACGTTCCAGCCGAATTGTTCGCGGATCTGGTGAGCCAGGGCTTCACTGCTGTTGTTTTCTCCGTGAACCAGGAAGGTTAAATCCGGCGGGCGGTTAAAGCCCATCAGCCAGGCCAGGATCTCGTTATAATCGGCGTGGCCGGAAAAACCGCTGATGTGTTCCACCCGGGCCTTGACGGGCACGAATTTTCCGTGAATTTTGATCTGAGGCTGCCCCTCCAGAATGCTTCGGCCACGAGTGCCTTCCGCCTGGTAGCCCACAAAAAGGATGGTATTTTCCCGGTGGGGAAGGCGTTGCTCCAGATGATGCAATATTCGGCCGCCCGTGGCCATCCCACTGGCGGAAATGATGACGGCCTTGGATCGAACATCGTTGATGGCCCTGGATTGGTCCCGGGTTTTACCAATGTGCAAACGGGAGGGCCGAAATATGCGTTTCCCCATCAGGGTGAGTAAACGACTGGTAAGGTTCTGTTCCGGAATGTGGGATCGGAATATCCGGGTGGCATCGATGGCCATGGGGGAGTCGATATAAACCGGAATGGAGGGAATGCGCCGGGTTTCTTCGAGCTCCCGGATGAGGTATAACAACGTCTGGGTCCGTCCCACGGCGAATGCGGGAATCAGCAATACACCGCCTCGTTCCACACTTTCGTTGATGATGCGGGATAATTCCGTTTTCGGTGTAAGGCCTTCGTGCAATCGGTTGCCATAGGTGGACTCCAGCACCAGATAGTCCACGTTGAACGGTTGAGTGGGTTCTTTCAAAATGGGCTTTCCCGGCCGCCCCAGATCGCCGCTGAAAATGATTTTACGGCTGGCTTTGCGCTGACCCACTTTGATGTCGATATATGCCGAACCCAGAATGTGTCCCGCATCTCGAAATTTGCCCCGAACGTCTCCGTCCAGGTAAATATCGTCTCCGTAATAAACGGGGCGAAACAGATGAAGCGCCTGGTGGGCATCGGCGACGGTATAAAGAGGCAGGGCCGGTTTGTGTTTGGAAAAGCCTTTTTTGTTCGCCCATCGGGCATCTTCTTCCTGAAGGTGGGCGCTGTCCGGCAAAAGGATGGAACAGAGGTCGTGGGTGGCACGGGTACAAAAGATGGGCCCGGAAAATCCCTGTTTACATAACCGGGGAAGGTATCCGGTATGATCGATGTGGGCATGGGTGATGAGCACATGGGTGATGCCGCTGGGGGATACGGGAAAGGGTTCCCAGTTTTTCCGACGATTTTCCTTTCTCCCCTGAAACAAACCGCAATCGATGAGAAATTGTTGCTGACGTAACTCCAGCAGGAAACGTGAGCCTGTAACCGTACCCGTGGCCCCGTAAAAAGTGAGTTTTGCCATGTATACATCTCCATTTCGTATCGTTCAATTTACGCTCACCCATGGGAAAAGAAAAGTGTTATCCTGATTTGATGGGCAGGAGCGGAAAATGATCTTCCTCGAAGCCGGACCTCAGGTTGCCTGGCCGGATCAGAGAAAAGGCGGCCGTCCCTGTCATGCGGCTCGGGATCGGTTTGGGTCGGTTTCAGGAATCCTGTGAATTCCCGGCCCCGATGGCTGCTGCAGGGATCGCCCTGATGGGACCTGGATCGATCCCGAGGCTCCCGATTTTTCTGAATGCAGGATCAAACTTAAAAGCCGACCGATTTAGTCCGATTTTTTTAAAAAAGTATTGATAAAAGGTTTAGAACGTTGTATTATAGGGTGTCGGGAAACAAAGCAGTGGGGATCGTTATGTTAACGATGGATGAATTCATCAGAACGTGTCGGGAAAAAGGCTTGAATGTCACCTACCAGCGAATGGTTATTTATAAATCGCTCATGCATTCTAAAAATCATCCCACAGCGGAGGAAATTTACCACATGGTGCGGAAGGAATACCCGTCCATCTCCCTGGCCACGGTGTACAAAACTCTGGAGACGTTTGCCGAACTCAAGATTATCAATAAGGTCACCCATTTACACGATATGGCCCGTTACGATGCGGATACTCGTCCGCATCATCATATGATCTGTGTTTACTGCAAAGCGGTACAGGATGTGCACGATGAGCGGCTGAATCGCCTGCCCATGCCGGACATGAATTACAATGGATTCCAGATTACCGGATACAGCATTCAGTTTGAGGGGGTTTGTGTGGCCTGTGCCCAGAAGTTTCAGCGGAAAGCATCATCGAATTGATCCGCCTGACCGGCCCACGAGACGATTCCCGGATGCGGAAGAAAGGCTCGTGACTTCCATTCCTTAAAAGACTGTTGCCAAGGCGGCGTCCAGATCTTCCAGCAAATCCTCTGTGTTTTCAATTCCCACCGATATACGAATCAGGGCATCGGAGAGACCTATTTTTTCCCGTTCTTTGCGGGGGATGGAGGCATGGGTCATCAGCGCGGGAAGTTCGATGAGCGATTCCACCCCACCCAGACTTTCGGCCACGGCGAAATAGCGCAGGCTTTCTACAAATTTTTTGGCCTGTTTCACATCGGCATCCAGTTCAAAAGAGATCATGCCTCCGAAACCGCTCATTTGCCGGCATGCCAGCGAGTGCTGGGGATGGCTTGCCAGGCCCGGGTAATACACCTGCTTTACCCGGGGGTGTTTTTCCAGAAAGCGGGCGACGGCCAGGGCGTTTTGTTCATGCCGGCGCATCCGTACAGCCAACGTCTTGATGCCCCGAAGAACCAGAAAACTGTCGAACGGAGACAGGATGGCCCCGGCGGCGTTCTGCACGAATTTGATTTTCCGGTACAGGGTTTCGTCGGACACCATGATCGCCCCACCCACCGAATCGCTGTGACCATTTAAATATTTGGTGGTGCTATGCACCACGATGTCGGCCCCCAGTTTCAGCGGTTGCTGAAAGTAAGGACTGGCGAAGGTGTTATCGACCACCACAATCAAGCCGTGTGAATGGGCCAGCTCGGAAATGGCCCGAATATCGCACAGCTTCATCAACGGATTGGTGGGGGTTTCCAGCCAGATCATGCGGGTGTGCGGTTGAATGGCGTTCTCGATCTGGGACAGGTGCCGCGCATCCACATATTGGATGTGGATCTGGAAGTTGCCGGCAAAGACCTGAGAGAACAGCCGTCGCGAGCCTCCGTACAAATCGTCGAAGGCGATCACATGGTCGTTGGCCCGAAGCAATGCCAGAAATATGCTGGTTTCCGCGGCCAGTCCACTGGCAAAGGCCATACCGAAACGCGCCTCTTCCAGGGATGCCAGTCGTTTTTCCAGGGCGTTGCGGGTGGGATTGTCCGTTCGTGCATATTCATACCCCGCGGTGGGTTGGTCCACTTCTTTGCGCGCATAGGTACTGGCTACATGGATGGGCATAGCCACATCCCCATACCCCCCGTCTTTGAGATTGGGCTCTTCGCCCACATGAATGGCACGTGTTTCGAATCGCATCGGTTTTTCCTTCCGTTAGGGCGGGATTACGATTGGGTTTCGTCCAGAAAGCCGTTTTTCCGCATCCAATCGTCATTATACATTTTACTCAAATAACGGCTTCCGGAATCGGGAAGAATCACCACTATATTTCGGGGTTCGCTGAGTTGCCGGGCCAGCTGCATGGCCGCCCACACGGCGCTGCCACTGGACCCCCCGGCAAAAATGCCTTCCTCTCTGGCCAGCCGCCGGGCCATTAAAAACGAGTGCTTATCGTTCACCTGGATGATGTCGTCGATAATCTCGAAATCCACCGCCTTGACCAGATAGTCTTCTCCAATGCCCTCCACTTGATACACATGAGGTTGGGGAATTTTGCCGGTCTTAAAATAATGATAAAAAACCGATCCTTCGGGATCGACGGCGATGATTTTTATATCGGGTTTCTTTTCCTTCAGAAAGCGTCCCGCGCCGCTCAGGGTTCCTCCGGTTCCGATCCCGGCCACCAAATAATCGATGGCCCCACCGGTCTGTTCCCAGATTTCCGGGCCTGTGGTGCGATAGTGAGCCTCGATGTTTTTAGGATTGTTGTATTGGTCCGGGTAGAAGGCGCCCGGTGTTTCCCGAGCGATGCGACGGGCCACGCTGTAATAACTTTCGGGAGAATCCGCCGGCACATCGGTGGGGGTGACCACCACTTCGGCCCCAAAGGCCCGCATCAAATCAATTTTTTCCCGGCTCATCTTATCGGGAATCGTTATAATGCATCGGTACCCTTTCACCGCGGCGATCATCGCCAGAGCCGCACCGGTATTGCCCGAAGAATTTTCGACAATGGTTCCCCCCGGCTTTAACAACCCCCGCCGCTCGGCATCTTCGATTATGAATAAGGCCATGCGATCCTTGACGCTTCCGCCCGGATTGAAAAATTCCAGCTTGGCAAACAGATTCGCTTTGGTACCTGCGGGTATCTTCGTTAAGCGAACCAGGGGGGTGTTCCCAATGGTTCCCAGAATGTTTCCCGCTGTAAACATGAAGTCCCCCTTCTTCTTATCCGGTTCAGACAGCCTGCCGCCTTGTTCTGTTCAGGTCCGCCATTTCCTGCGTCACCGATCACGGCGTTCCCGAACCGTTCCCAAGTCGGCTTCTCAAAAACGAAATTTAATTCCAATCCGGGGAAAAACAAAGCATCGGAAAAGAAACTGAAGCGATCGGAAGCGCCCTCCTTTCCCGAGGGACTTTGGCCTTTGTGATTTTTCCTGTATCTTACCGGTGGATCGAAACATCACAACGGGAAAAAGGAGGAGACCTATGCGTAATGTGATTGGAGGAACGATTATTTTGCTGGCCTTGGTGCTGGCAACCGGGTGTCGGAAAACAGAGAGGGAAGAAGTGACCGTTGGGGTCATGGCTCCCGATTCAGCGCAATTGGTACACATCACCCAGTTTGGGGATTCCGTTGCTCTGCTTTTGATGCAAACTTTAAAACAGGCGGTGCTGAAAGCGATGGAAGCTGGCGGTCCGGTGAATGCGATCCAGGTGTGCAATACCAAGGCGCTGCCCTTAACCCGGCAAGTGGAGGAACAACTGGGGCGGCCCGTGGCGGTCAAGCGTACCAGCCTTCGGGTTAGAAACCCGGATAACCGCCCGGATTCCCTGGAAGCGATGGCTCTCCGGTTTTTCGAGACTCAGCGGCACGCCACCGGAACCCTGCCCCCCTATTTTGCTCAGGTGATTCAGAAAAATCGAGCCCGCTATTATCGTTACTATAAGCCCATGACCGTTGCCCCGTTGTGCCTGACCTGTCATGGGGATCCGGCCACCATGGGGACGGCTTTACGGCATGCATTGGAACAACTGTATCCCGATGATCAGGCCACCGGCTATCGGGAAGGGGATTTTCGGGGGGTGATTCGGGTAGAATGGCCGGCGCCCTCCGAGGAGTGAGATCGGGGGAGAAGCGGAGCAATGGTGGAGTCGGTTTTTCCGAGAAAATAGATGCGGATTTCCGGTCCCGGCGTTTTCCAGTTCGGTCGGAATACCTGAACCGGTTGATATCGGCGGAAAAGCTCTTCGTAAAACGCCCGTTTGCTTAAAAATAATGTACGCAGGGGATTGTCTTCCGCAGGGGGGGGATTGGTTAAATACTTCTGGAACGTCTCGCTGTTGAGGATGAGCCATTCGGTGCCTTCCAGAAGCAACTCTTCTAAGGTTTTAAATGGATGGGAGAATTGTTCCACCAGAAAGGGATTTTGCGCATATTGGTGGATCCGGGCACTATCCAACGTCCCCGGCCATCGGGGGCGCTGCAGCCGGTGCCGGGGGGAAACCAATCGGTATTGATTGGCGAAAGACGGTAACCGGGACAGCCTCTCTTTTAATTCGGGCGAAAGCAATTGGGCTCCTTTCCCATAGCGGGTGAAACGGTTCCGATCAATGAGATTGAGGTCATAGTGATAGTGATCGTAGCAAATTTTACTGCCCTGGGGAACATGAAGGGTAATCCACCGGGTGGCCTGCTGTCGGGTATCCTCCCGGGTATACAGAAATTTCAGATAACCCACGTGGATCAAGGAGGGGATGAACACCAGCAGGATAAGGGCCGTGATCAGCGGCCGTGGTCCTTTCCCACGAAAATGGTCGGCGTAAATTAATCCCGCCTGGAGGGTGAGCAAGGGAAAAATTATCAGCAGGTAATCCAGGCCTTTCTTTTCCCAGCTGCCCACCACCAGAAAAGTCGGGTATACGACCAGCAGCACCGGCCAGTATTGCTTCCGGGGTCGGCTCATGCTCCAGAATAAGGCCGACAGTAATACCCCTCCCAGCGCCCATTCTGTTCTCAGGATTTCCCGTATTTCCCATAAATAGGCCATTCCTGTGGTTATGTTGTAGTCGTATTGAGCCTGACTCCAGACGGTCTGCAACCCTTCGCGGAATTTGGGGAACGCCAGCAACCAATAGGGGGTGCCCAGTAAAAAACCGGCCAGAATTGCCGGCACCAGCAGGGACAAGCGATTTCGGAGGAGCGAAAAACGTCTCCGTGGATTGTTCAGCAACACCGCCCCGATTAAACCCACCGGCAGGAACCCAGCATTGTATTTGGCGGAGAGGGTCAGCCCGCAAATCAATCCCGCCCAGGGAATCTCATTCCGGCGGATGCCCATCTTGTGCCATTTCAGAATGAAGTAAAAAACCAGGATGGTGCCGGTAAACAACAGCGCATCGGGGACCATCCAGAAGGTATAGAACTGAACGTTGTAGGAGAAGACCAGTAGAAGGGAGAAAAACAGAGCGCCCCGGGGTTCCAGATACAGCCGCAGGGTCCGATACCCGTAGACGATGCCCACGATGACGATGGCGGCCACCAGAATACGGCCCAGGAGATAAAAATTGCCCGGTTGAAGCAAGAATTCCAGGGCAAAGTCGTCGGGAGAAGGAAAGCGGCCCAGTAAAAATCCCACAAAAAAATACATGCCGTAAAGGCCGGCCGTCAGATAGGTCATCAGGGTGGGGTAAATGAAATATAAAGGTTCCAGAGTATGACGGGCCCCCAGGCTCAAGGCGTGTTTGGCGATAAAATATTCGGTGGAATTATAGGTGGTCGGTAGACCGTAAGTGATGCCGATGGCCCGGGTCAGCACGGCGGCCAGCAGAAGAACGAAAACATACAATCGTTCACTACGGAGGGTCTTTTGCTCGAAAAGGTGCCGGCTGAATTGTTCACGGAAAGAGCGGGTCATGGCGTTCCAGAAATTAGGTCGTTATACAGACTTAGTAAACGGTCCTCTTGTTGTTCCCAGCACCAGACGGTTCGGGCTTTCAAGCATTGCTGGTGCAGGCGATGCCACACGTCTGGTTGCTGCAGCAATATACGAATCGCCCGGGAAATTTCCTCGGGTTTATTCGGATCCACCAGCAAAGCGACTTCGAATTGTTGGTTCAATGCCTCGAAAGTGGGAATGCGCGAGGCGACGATGGGTGTGCCGGCGGAAACATATTCAAAGAATTTGTTGGGTGCGGCCAGCCGGTAATTGATGCTGGTGGGTTCGAATAGTACCACGCCAACCCGGGCCCGCCGGGTAAATCGGCCGATGGACGGAAGGGGGAGTTTTCCCAGAAAATGAATCTGGCTGCGGCGCGGATGCGACCGAAAGCGCTGTTTGAGCCGATCTTCCAGTTCGCCGAATCCAATGAGCCATAAATGAATCGTTTCGTCCATCCCTTCGAACGCCGTCAACAAGGAGAACAATCCCCGTCCGGGTTTGAAAATCCCCTGAAAAAGCACCACATTTTCGCGATCCTGAAAGCCGGGTGTTCTGGTGGAGCCGCCGCTCCGGCAACGAGGAAAGTTGAACAGTACCCGACACCGTCGTAATCGCGGAAAATCCTCTTGATACCGGGCCAGTTGCTCCGGGTTGACGGCGATCAAAGCATCCACCAAGGGCATCAGCCACCGCTGTACCTGTAACCACAATACACGGGAACACCGCTTGTGCTGAAAAATTTCCAGTCCCGCATAATATTCGTGGGCGTCGTAGACCAGTTTTTTCCCTTTCAGACGAGCCGCCAATGCCGAAGCGGGCAACACCCACAGGTCGTGGCAATGCAAAAGGTCGAAAGTGGTCCCGAACAGCTTGAAAAACAATTTGAGATTGAAGAGCAGGAATTTGAAGGGTCCCCCCTTCCAGACCGGAATCGGCAGCCGGTGTATGGGAACGCCTCCCTTCAACTCTCTGGCGGGGAGGTCCGGTGTTTTAAGCGCCAGGATGAATACCCGATACCCCGCGCCTGATGCGGTTTCCACTTCATGAAAGATGCGGCGTTCGTTGTCGCAGGGACTGATTGTCGTGTGGAGGATCGTTTTCATTCCCTTGCAAGGCTCCCTTCAATCGAACAATGAATAATGGACGAATTGGATGTCGATGCCCATTGGAGCATGGTTGGTTTCACTTTTGAGTTTTCCGGGACAATCGCACCGGGGTTTGCCCGGGGCGCAATTGAGGAAGAATCAGAAAGTATCGCTTTCCATCGATTGGCATCAGGGAACCCACAGAATGTTCCAGGGACAAGGCTTCTTCACTGAAAATTTCCAGAGTGAGTCCCTGAATTTCTGCGGGCGTTTCCAGCAATAGGGAAATTCGGTCGTTCTCGATCTGAAGCGTTTTGAGCAGCACGCGATGCCGGGACACCCACCAGGTGGCCATCTGGTCCAATGTAGTCACAAAAGCGTTTTGCGTTGCCATCCAGAGGAAAAACCTTTCCCACAGGGGACGAAAGTCGGTTTCCGCCAGATTACTGGGGTGCCATAAGAGGCAGAGGTGACCCTGACTGTTGCGAATGTTGTATGCTAAATTCTGGAAGTGTTCCCAGGCTCGGTCGATATCTCCCAGATGTTTCCAGGGATAATCCATGACGGCGAAGGGAATTTCCACCAGGATTTCGGGAACCTCTACACCGCACTGGGCCGGCAGGTAGGGAAAAGAGGATCCGGTGGGAAACCCCAGACCGCGATTGCACCCGACGCTGGAATCGTAACGGAGACCCGCCTGATGGAATAAGGACCAGGCCCGGGGAAATTCCAGACGCAGATAGTGCTGACGCACACCCGTAAGGGAGTGCCGGGTCACTTGTTCCAGTCGGTTCTTTTCCCGTCGAATTCGCCGGGGATGCTTGAAGGCGTGTAAGCTGCTGTGCAATCCAACCTCATGGCCATGTTGTTCTATACGCCGGATCAGTTGCCGGAACGGTTTCCGGTGAATATTATAACGGTAGGAGAATCCTTCCCAGGCTCTTCCCAGAAAAAAAAATGTCGCTGTCAGACCCTGGTCTTCGTAAAAGGCCAGCAGTTCGGGATATACCCAGTAGGGATTGTTACGGTGCACCATTTCCCGTAATCGCCCGAAAGCGGCCCGAGGACGACCCCGAATCAACTGGCCAAGCGTGGATTTTAGACCGAACTTCCGGGTCAGGTCCACATCATGGGTCAAGGAGACGGCTAACGGCTTGGCAAACGGCCAGGGCCACTTGCGTAAAAAAAATCGCCCCGCACGCAGGTTCCGATAGATATGCCCGTATAATTGCCGGCACATTTCCAGATCCATCAGGGGCAGTAAAATTCGGGAAGAAGACGAGGGCGTCGTCAGGGGGCGTTGCAGCCGCTGCATCGCCTCCCGGGCACTCCCGGAAGAAATCTCCCACTCCCATTGAAGATTCCCCCGGGGATGAATTCTTATAAACGTTCTCCCGGAACCGGAATGTGCCTGGGTTATCCCGGAAACCTGCGCGGGGAAAATACCCAGTGTGGTGAATAACCAGGCGACAAAATGATGCCAATCCGGGTTCGAATGCCTCTTGAGTTGTAGCAACTGCATGCGATCGAAACGTCCCACTATCTTCACCGGTATCAAAATAGTAACCCGACAAAGAAAAAATCCACTGAAAAAGGGAATTTATGATTACGGTTGCTTTTGATGTGGCCAAAGGCGTGATTAAATTTCGGCGAGAAAGAACAGACGGTGCGCCGTAGAAGGAGGGACAGGGTGGAATATCGTATCGGAACCTCGGGATATAGTTATGAGGACTGGCGGGGCGTTTTTTATCCTTTGGATTTGCCCCGGGGACAGATGCTCGAGTATTATGCACAATTTTTCGATGCCGTGGAGATCAACTCCACCTATTACCGTATTCCGCACCGGGCCGTTTTTTATCATCTGGGAAGAAAGACTCCCGAACGATTCGAGATCATCGTAAAAACCCATCAGGAAACAACGCATATCCGCCCCAAAAGCGCCGAGGCCATGCAGAAGCTTATCCAGAGCATCCAGCCCCTGGATGAAATGGGGAAATTTCAGGGTTTTCTGGCTCAGTTTCCTTACTCGTTTAAGAATACGCCGGAAAATCGGGAATATCTGTTAAAACTACGGGAACAGGCGGGGGTGTATCCGCTCTTTGTGGAGTTTCGCAACAGGTCCTGGAACCGACCGGAAGTTTTCCAATTGCTGCAGGACAACGATATCGGTTATGTCAATGTCGACCAGCCGCTTCTGCGAGGGTTGTTGCCGCCCCAGGATAGGGTTACCACCCGGACAGGATACATTCGTTTCCACGGGCGGAATAAGAAAGAGTGGTGGGAAGGTACCAATCAAACCCGTTACGACTACCTGTACACCCGGGAAGAACTGGAAGAATGGATGATCCGGATTGCCCAGGTATTGAAAAAGTCCTATAAAACCTACATTTTTTTCAACAATCATCCTCAAGGCAAGGCGGTGCAAAACGCCAGGATGCTGAAAGAGATGCTGGAAGCTCAGAAAAGCTTTTGGGAAGAAGCCCGATCGGGTTGATGCGGCCAATGGATCATCCTCCCCATTACCCTGGAGAAGATATCACCGGATCATTGGTTCGAAGTGGTCCATCCACGGCCCCTTGCCAAGAATCCGGATTGCTGAGGAAGATCGGGTTTGAGCCACCGGAGTTGTGCCTACCCGGCGATCCATCGACAAAGGCAATGGAGCAGACCCTTACTGCAGAGATGTCGGAAGGCGTCTATTGATTGCGGAAACCATTTCCTCTCCCCAACCGACCCTGCCCTGTGGCACCGTTCCAGAAACGCGATAAATGTTTTGTCTTGAAACAGAAGCGTCAGGGTTGCAGAATGGAGGAAATATCTTCAGACTCGGGATGTTTCCGTGCAGACCCTTTGTCACTTTTACCGGAGGATCGGTAAAATTTACAGGGGGCTCGGCGCCCGGATGGATGAGAGGCAGCTTGTTGTTTTTCCTGTGGTTATATTGGTTTGGCGGTTTTGGCATGAAGCTTGTACCAAATACCGGTGGAAATGATAAGAAGAATGAAAGAACATAAAAGAAAGGAGGTGTGAACGATGGCACTGGTTCGTTGGCGTCCATTACGAGATTTGATGAGCATTCAGGAAGAAATGGATCGCATGCTGGACCGCTTCTTTGGTCCCGGCCTGTTGGAAGAGATGGAAGTCACCACCCCGACGGTGTGGAGTCCTAATGTGGACATCGCGGAAACCAATGATGCTTTCATCGTTACCGCAGAATTACCCGGACTGAATAAGAAAGACATCCATGTGACCTACAAGGATGGGGTGTTGACCATCGAGGGCGAACGGAAGCGGGAGAAAGAAGAAAAGGAAGTGAATTTCTATCGGGTAGAGCGTTACTATGGAAAGTTCTGCAGAACGTTCCATCTGCCGGCCGAGGTGCGGGAGGATAAAATCGAGGCCAATTATAAAGACGGCATCCTGACGGTCCACTTGCCCAAGGCCGAAAAGGCCAAGGCCAAAGAAATCGATATCAAAGTCTCCTGATGCTGCCCGGAGTTTTGGAAAGCGGGTCGAACGACCCGCTTTTTTTTATCCCTCCTTGACGATTCCCTTCTCCGACGAGACCCTCCGTTGTTGCCTCCCCGGTTCCCCCGGGTGAAAGGGCCGATCGGGAAACCGATACCGCTTTTTCACCTCCACGGGGCGACCCAATGCCCTAACGGTCGATCTGAAAAATCTGCCAAATGTGTTTCAAATCTTCCGGATGAATTTGTCAAAATGATGGACGGTTTGAATTTTTTGCAGAAGGGCATCGCCGAGGGGTGGTCGCTATAAGTATTGATTTATCAGGGGATTATAAGTTCGGATGGTTGGCACGTGAGTTGTAATTTAATATTGCGACGCTTCGATGGGAGTAAAAACGATTCAAAATAAAAACGAAAGGAGGTGTGAACGATGGCACTGATGCGTTGGAGTCCGGCTCGGGAATTGATGAACATTCAGGAAGAAATGAATCGGCTGATCCATCGTTTCTTGGGACCCGGCTTGCTGGAAGAGACGGAACTGCCCACGCCGACGACCTGGTACCCGCTCGTGGACATTAAGGAAACCGGCAACGAGTTTATTGTGACCGCGGAATTGCCGGGGATGAACAAAAACGATATTCACATCACCTACAAAGACGGTGTGTTGACCCTCGAAGGCGAACGGAAACAGGCGAAAGAAGAAAAGAGTGTCAACTTCCATCGGGTCGAACGCCGGTATGGCAAGTTTTATCGGACCTTCCAGTTACCGGCCATGGTCCAGGAGGATAAGATTGAGGCCCATTACAAAGATGGCATTCTAACGGTGCGGTTGCCTAAAGCCGAGGAGGCCAAGGCCAAGGAGATCGAGGTGAAACTCTCTTGAGTGCGAGGGAGGACACGGATGGTGAGGCGGGCATGGTCCCGCCTTTTTTTGTGCGCCCGGCAGGGCGCCGTCACCGGGCGGTGACCGACACAGGGAGAGCCGGAAGTCTCCTACCGGACCGGCAAGGCCTCCCCCCGTCATTCTAAGCGCGGCGAAGCATCTCTCTCCCTCGCCGTTTCGGGGATGCTTCGTCGCTTCGCTCCTCAGCATGACAATCCGCTCCCTCCTCTGTCGGTGGGTGAACCACCGGATACGGTACCGGATGTCCGGGGGTGCGATCGAACGGAGGGCGCAGGCCCTTAACCAACTCGATGGCCTGTGACCAACGGGGAATTCTCCGGGATGGGATGTTCGGTCCTCATCCTGAATTTTCCAAAAATCTCCTTCCCTATGAAGGGAAAAAGCGTTTAAATTAAGTCTATGGTTAAAATACTCATCAGTGCCTGTTTGCTGGGCGAGCGGGTAAGGTACGATGGTGGCGATGCCCGTCTGGAGCATCCCACGGTGGCGCGGTGGCATCGGGAAGGCCGGCTGATCCTCTTTTGTCCGGAAGTAGCGGGAGGATTACCGGTTCCTCGACCGCCGGCGGAAATTATCCAGGGCGATGGTGGGGATGTCCTTCAGGGGCGCAGTCAGGTGGTCACCTGGAAAGGGGAAACGGTTACCCGGTACTTTCTGGAGGGGGCCCGCCGGGCATTGGGGATTGCCCTTGCCGATGGTGTGCGACTGGCCGTGTTGAAAGAATACAGCCCATCCTGTGGTAAGTACTGGATTTATGATGGGAGCTTCTGCCGGCAGCAACGAAAAGGAGCCGGAGTCACGACCGCCGTGTTGCAAAACGCCGGTATCAAAGTCTTTAACGAGCATGAGATTGAACTGGCGGACGCTTATTTGCAGGAACTGGAATCGTCATGAATCTGGAGCAATTGATAGACTATTTGCGCGGAAATCCACAACTGGGGGCCAATATTACCCACTGGGAGGAAATTCCCCCCAGGGAGGCTCAATGGGAAGACTTTCCGGATGCCATTCAGCCGCGTTTGATGGAGGCCTTAAGGGCCAAAGGGATTCAGCGATTGTATGTCCATCAGGCGGAAGCCTTCCGGCATGTGGAGGCGGGTAAGCACGTGGTACTGGTGACCCCAACGGCATCCGGGAAAACCCTGGGTTATAATTTACCCGTATTGAATACCCTGTTGCAGGAGCCGGATACCCGTGCCCTGTATCTGTTTCCTACCAAAGCGTTGTCCCAAGATCAGCTGAACGAGTTGCACGATTTGATCACTCGGATGGAGGCCGACATCCGTACGTTTACCTTCGATGGCGACACCCCCGTGGCGGCCCGGAAAGCGATTCGCCGGGCGGGGCATATTGTCATCACCAATCCGGATATGTTGCATCAGGGAATTTTACCTCATCATACCATCTGGATACAGCTGTTTGAAAATTTACGTTTTGTCGTTATTGACGAGATTCATTATTACCGGGGGGTGTTTGGCAGTCATCTGGCCAACCTTCTGCGCCGATTAAAGCGGATCGCCCATTTTTACGGCCGTCGGCCGCAATTCATCTGTTGTTCCGCCACCATCGCCAATCCCGGCGAACTGGCCGGCCGACTGCTGGAAGACGATGTGGTGGTGGTCGATCGCAATGGGGCGCCTTCGGGTAGAAAACATTTTGTTTTTTACAATCCGCCGGTAGTGAATCGGGAGCTGGGGATTCGCCGTTCGGTGGTGAATGAAACCCGTCGGTTGGCCCGGTTTTTACTGGATGCAGCGGTTCAGCATATTGTCTTCGCCCGAAGTCGAGTGCGGGTGGAAATTTTAACCCGGTATCTCAAAGAGGATGCCCGAACCCTGCACATGGAACAACGGCGGGTTCGGGGGTATCGGGGGGGATACCTGCCCAACGAACGTCGTCAAATCGAGCAGGGATTGCGTTCCGGGGACATTCTGAGTGTGGTCAGCACCAATGCCCTGGAATTGGGCATCGACATTGGTCAGCTGGATGCCGCCATCCTGGCCGGGTATCCGGGCAGCATTGCCAGCACCTGGCAACAGGCGGGTCGGGCCGGGCGACGCAGCACCACCTCCCTGGCCATTCTGGTCGCCAGCAGCTCGCCGCTGGATCAATTCATCATCCAGCATCCGGAGTATTTTTTCCACAAATCCCCGGAGATGGGAATCATCGATCCCGATAACCTGTTAATCCTGATGAGCCATCTGAAATGCGGTGCCTTCGAAATTCCCTTTGAGGAACAGGAAGAATTCAGTCCCGTGGGTACGGCCGAAATCCTGGATTACCTGGTGGATAAAAGGGTGCTTCGGAAGACCGGAGGAAAGTATTTCTGGATGAGCGAGATCTACCCCGCCGAGGAGGTCAGCCTGCGAAGTGCTTCCCCGGATAATGTTGTTATCGTGGACACCACCGAAGGCGAGCAGGTCATTGGAGAGGTGGATCTTTTCAGTGCCCCCATGTTGGTGCACAAGGAAGCCATCTATTTACACGAAGGCAACATGTACCACGTGGACAATCTGGACTGGGACCGTAAAAAGGCGTATGTGCATCGGGTGGCCGTGGATTATTTTACCGATGCCATCACCAAGACCACTATTAAAGTTTTGACTGTCGATGAAGACAAAGATGCCGGGATGTTTCGCCTGGGATACGGAGAAATACAGGTGAGCGGTGTGACCACCGGATATAAAAAGATCAAATTGCACACCCACGAAAATGTTGGGGCGGGTCGGGTCTATCTTCCGGAGCTGGAAATGGCCACCAGCGCCGCCTGGGTGGAAATCCCCGATGCCCTTGCCGCGGAACTGAATTTTAACGAAAATCAGTTGAGCGGTGCCCTGCAGGCTACAGCCAATCTGATGCGCAATGTTGCCCCGGTGTATCTGATGTGTGATCCCAATGACATTCGTGCCCTGCCCATGGTGCGCAGCCCTTTTTCCCATATTCCCACCATCTATCTGTACGACAATTACCCCGGGGGTGTGGGACTGAGCTTTAAATTTTTTACCGATCCGTTGCCCATTGTGGAGGCGGCGCTGCAGCTGGTAAGTCATTGTCCTTGCGAGGCGGGGTGTCCTTCCTGTGTTGGCCCGATGCTGGAAGTGGGCACCGCCGCCAAGCAACACAGTTTGATTGTTTTGCAACAACTTACGCAGGCACTGGGGAACAGATAAAATGCACCTGATAACGGATATCGCCCTAAAGCGGTGGATTGTGCTGACAGGATGGCTTTTTGCCGTGGGCCAGTTTGGGGGCCATTCCCGGGTTTATGGAGAGGTCAACTGGATCACAATGGCCCCAGGGATGGAGATCGCTCACTTCCCTTTGCCGCGGGAAGCCGGCAAGGGTACCATCGTGGTAGCCCGGCTGGATCCCCATCGACTCTGGTTTGGAATCTATTCATCGAAACAACTGGGCCTGGAGAAACTGACCGTAAGAGAATGGGCTCAACGTTTCCAGCTGATGGCCGTGGTCAATGCGGGGATGTACCATACCGATCAGCGTACCCATGTGGGCTACCTGAAACACTTTGATGTTGTGAACAACCCCCGACCGGTGCGTCGATACTACAGCGCGGCTGCCTTTCACCCGGTGCGCCAACATCTGCCACCTTTTCGGATTTTTGATCTGGATGAAGTACCCCTGGACACGGTGCGCACTCGATACCATACCGTGATTCAAAACCTGCGATTGATTAAACGGCCGGGCGAGAACCGTTGGTCGCCAGAAAACCGGGAAGCCTGGAGCGTGGTGGCTCTTGGAGAAGACCGGCAAGGCAACGTGTTGTTCCTGTTCTGCCGGCAACCTTTAACCATGTATACCTTTAACCGTATAGTTCTCTCGTTGCCCATCCATCTGGTGGCCGCTCAATACCTGGAGGGTGGCCCCGAGGCTTCGTTGTATCTGAAGGGCGAGCATTTGACGGTCCAACGGATGGGGGCACTGGGCGAAGCTTTTGGAAATGAAGATACGGTGCCGGCTTTTCTGCCCCTGCCCGTTGTCATCGGCGTTCAGGCGACAACGCCGGTGGAAGACGAGTGAAATCCAATCAGGATGGGGTGAGGATGAGTCTGCGTGATCGGCTGGAACGATTGGAAGGCGCCGTCAAGAAGTCCGGTTCGGAACGGCTTGTCCCGGAGTCGATGGACTGGATCGCCCCTCTGGAACGGGAACTCAATGTTCGGGTGTTGCAAAAGGAAAATTCATTTTTTTTACTGAAGGAGGCGGTGCATCCTGTTTTGAATAACCCTGCCTTTGCGTATTTGCAGCAGAAAGGGTTTCAAACCGATTGTTTCTATCGTCTGGTTGGACTGGAACGGGAGCAGCCTCTGCCTCTGCGCCGGGCGGTTTTTTTTGATCTGGAAACTACCGGACTGGCGGGAGGAACGGGAACCTATGCCTTTCTCATCGGTGTGGGGACCCTGGAAAGCGACGCCATTCGGGTGCGACAATACATCCTGCCCGATTACAGTCACGAATGGGTGCTGTTGGACCATCTGCAACTGCTTTTTAGGGAGTATCCCTTTACCATTTCCTTCAATGGTAAAACCTTCGATATCCCGTTGCTGGGGAACCGTTTTGTCTTGAATCAAATGGAGAATGTGCTGGAAGAGAAATTACACATCGACCTGCTGCATGCGGCGCGTCGCATCTGGCGGCGGGTGTTGCCGTCCTGCGATTTGCAACAGCTGGAAAAGGAAATTTTGCAGGTGGAGCGGGTCGACGACATTCCCGGAGAGCTTATCCCTCAGATTTTTTTTGATTTTATCCGAAAACGGGACGCCTGGCTGCTCGGCGATATACTGGAACACAATTACCACGACATCGTGAATATGGTGCTGCTGGGTGTTTATCTGGCCGCAGTGGCGGAAGACCCGCTGCAATTCCTGAATTCTCCCCGGGAAATTGCCGCCCTGGCCGATTATTATTTCCGGCGACGCTGGGATGAGCCCGCCTTACCCCTCTTAAAATACTTGATCCACCGCTCGCAGCACTTTCCCGTCCGATTGAATATGCAACCTTTTTTTCAACTGGCCATGATCCTGAAACGCCAGGGCAAGCCCCGCGAGGCCACTGAATACCTGTGGCGATTGATGAAACAAAATGTGACCCATCCCATGGTCATCGAAGAACTGGCCAAATTCTACGAACATCGAGAGAAAAACTACCCCCTGGCTCTTGAAATCGTGGAACGCGGATTGAACCGTTTGCGACAGATGGAGCAGCTGGATCGGGGCAAAGTCAAGGGGCGGTATTTTCAGGCTCTGGAACACCGACGGCAGCGATTGCGAAATAAAATCGCCCGCCAACAAACCGGCACCCCTCGTCATCGGAATTGTTGGACGAACAACGGGTAAAGTGTCCCACCGGCTTTCGTTTGAACCGGTGACGGCACCCGGCTTCTTTCCGTAAACACCGTTGCCCTCCGAAGGGAAAATTGGCACCGCTGCAGATTGACGGCCGTGAAAGGCGATCTTTATCCGCAAGGGTGTGTCGAAGTGTATACTCCGGAAAAATGAAGAATTTTTGTAACTCCCGACCCGATTTTGAATTCCATAATATGGAGTGGATTGCAGCAATGGAGGTGCCAGAAACCGGAAAAAAGGCCGAAGGTCCCACAGCCCGGACGGTTCTGCGAACCTCCAAGAATCCCGGGGATATGCCAGGAAAAGATCACCATGTGGACCGCAATTCGACGATGGATTCCCATTTTGCACTGGATTCGAAGCTATTCTCGATCCGATTTTATCGCGGACTTGCAGGCCGGTGTAACGGTGGCGGTGATGCTGATTCCCCAGGGGATGGCTTATGCCTTGCTGGCGGGCTTGCCGCCCATCATGGGGTTATACGCCTCCATAGTGCCCCTCATGGTTTACGCGGTGCTGGGAACCTCCAGGCAGTTGGCAGTGGGTCCGGTAGCCATGGTTTCGCTTCTGGTCGCCGCAGGCATCGCACCCCTGGCGGAAGAGGGTTCCCATTCGTACATCCAGTATGCCATTGTATTGGCCGGTATGGTGGGCCTCCTTCAATTGCTGATGGGCCTTTTACGAATGGGGTTTCTGGTCAATTTTTTGTCTCATCCCGTCATCAGCGGTTTTACGTCTGCCGCCGCACTGATCATCGGCTTCAGTCAGTTAAAACACATTCTGGGAATTCCCATCGACCGCAGCCACCATGTTCACACCATCCTGTGGCAAACGCTTCAACAATTGCCGCAAATTCACCCTCCCACATTAGGGATCGGCCTGGGAAGCCTATTCCTTTTACTGTACTTCAAGCGGCGGCGTCCCGCTTTCCCTGCGCCTCTGGTTGTGGTGCTGCTGGGTACCCTAAGCGTTTGGCAGCTGGATTTGGCCGGTGAAGGGGTGCAGATTGTGGGAAACATTCCTGCGGGATTGCCCACTCCTACCCTTCCGACCATCGATGGCAACGCGATACGGCACTTGCTGCCCATGGCCCTCACCATTGCCGTGGTTGGATTTTTGGAATCCATTGCGGTGGCCCGAGCCGTAGCGGCGAAACATCGATACTCGGTGGATGCCGATCAGGAACTCATCGGCCTGGGATTGGCCAATATCGCGGGATCGTTTTTCCAAGGGTATCCGGTGACGGGAGGTTTCTCGCGGACGGCGGTCAATGATCAGGCTGGTGCGCGCACGGGAATGGCTTCCATTATTACCGCAGTGGGCATTGGTCTCGCTTTGCTCTTCTTGACATCGGTTTTTCAGAATCTTCCCCGGGCCGTGCTGGCCGCAATTATCATGGCGGCGGTTTTTGGTCTGGTGAACCTGCAGAAAATCCGGTATTTGTGGCAAGTGCAACGCAGCGAGGCGTTTCTGATGTTATTGACGTTTTTGGCTACCCTTTTTCTGGGAATTGAGCCCGGCATTCTTCTGGGTATGGCTATGTCCCTGATCTTCTTTATTGTTCGCAGTACCCGGCCTCATCATGCCATTCTGGGGCGGTTGCCCGGTACCCCACATTATCGCAACCGAGAGCGATTTCCCGATGTCCGCCAAGAACCCGGCATTGAAGTGATTCGCATCGATGCATCGTTTTATTTCGCCAACGCGAATTTTTTGAGGCAACGGCTGGAGCAATTATTATACGCCGACCAACAGCCGGAAGTGGTGGTACTGGATGCCAGCAGCGTCAATTACCTGGATGCCACCGCTCTGGATACCCTGGCGGATATGGTGTGCCGGTTTGAAGAAAATCGGGTCGAATTGTTTCTGGCAAGTGTAAAGGGCCCGGTGCGGGACGTATTGAAGGCCTCCGGGTTGTATGACCGTCTGGGAGCAACGCGGTTCTTCTTCAGCGTTGCCGACGCCGTGGAGTGCTGGAAACGGCGAAAACAGGGAAATAGCGGAGAAGGCTGTTTTTCCGAAGCCGAGCCGGTGGCCGGATATGGGTCGACCCAATTGCCCAGGAAATAGCAGGAATCCCCCGGGAAACGCCCGAATCGGAAGAACGGCCATCGGGGGCGGAAAGACACGGCACCGATAGGAAAACGCTGCTCGGGTGCAGAACAGGAGGGATCACTATCTTGCCAGAAAATAAAAACGGGGCGGCGGCCCGGCTACCCCTCATGGTATGGCGGAGAGGGTGGGATTCGAACCCACGGTGCCCCTGTTAAGGGCACACTCGCTTAGCAGGCGAGCGCCTTCAACCAGCTCGGCCACCTCTCCCGTAAAACATTCTCCATGAACCGCTCCCAGAGCGCCCAAAAGTTAAAAAGTTCCCCCTAAGGACGCAAGGCTTTTTTGATTCCTGAGAGGAAATCCCCCCACCAATCCTCAAGGCGGATATCGATTCTCTGCAAAACCCTTCATCCGGTGTCTTTGACCGTTTTCAGTTCTTCCAGGTAGGCCAGTGAATAGATACGATCCAGCATCAAATGATCCAGAAAGGCCGGCGTTAGACGAACAAAGTTGAAGATCAAGCCTCGATGGAGTGGCGAGATAGAATTGAGCAGCTGATTGTAGTGCCAGGACAATTTATTGACCAGTGTGGCTCGGGGTTTGCGAAGGTGTTCGTATAATTGCAGGGCCCGGGAAAAGTGGGGTTGGTGCCGAAGGCAATGGGCCAGAACATAAGCGCTTTCCATGGCCTGTGCGGCTCCCTGTCCCAGATTGGGAGTTGTGGCATGTGCCGCGTCTCCCAGTAAGGCGATACGTCCGTCATGCCATCGTTCCAGGGGCGGAATGTCGAACAAATCTGTCTGGATAAAACTTTCCGGGTCGGCTTGCCGGATTAAGCGATGAAGAAAGGAAGGAAATTTGTGAAACCGTTCCAATAAAAAGGATGGAAGTTGGGAATCGGAAATGCGGTGTCCGGGCTTTTGGTTATGGGTGAAATAGACATAGACGTTTTGAGGGTCAATGTACCCCAGACCGGCGCGCAATCCCGACTCCGGCCCCCAGATTTCATACATCCTCTTGACGGATAGTGAGGGATCATTAAAGGGAACCACCGTTCTCCAGCAGGTTTGTCCCGAATACCGCAGGGAGACCTTCCCTAAAACAAGCCGGCGCACAGTCGATCGGATGCCATCGGCACCGATGAGTAAATCGCCTCTGGCTGTAGAACCATCGACAAATTCGGCGACCACGTGGGGGCCCTCCGTCCGCAGGGCCCTGAAACGCCGACCCGGGTGAACCCGATGAGAGTCCAGGGACTCCCATAAGATCCGATGCAGATCGGCACGGTGAATGCCATAGGTGCCAAAACCGAATTTTTGGATGGTGCGCTCTGTGCTTATTTGTTTCAGTCGATTACCGGAAAAGTCCCGCAGTTCGATACCCTGGTACAGTATGCCCCTCTGCCGAATAGCCGATGCAAGGCCCAGCCGGTGCAAAATTTGCATGGCATTGGGAGGTAACCAAATGCCGGCACCTACAGGCCTGATTTCCCGCGAAGCTTCAAATACCTGATAGTCGATCCCCATATGCCGGCAGGACAGGGCTAAAGTCAATCCTCCAATACCTGCACCTACGATGAGTACGGTCATGAACACCACATCGGGTTTTCCTTAAAGATAATTCCGGGGGCGAGCGGGGAAAAGGGGTTTTTAAACGGAAGACCGAATTCCTCGGCTTCTTTAAAACGGGAAACGGAAGGTCGAAACACCATTTCTATGGCGTAGGGGCAAAAGGCGAAGAGCAGCCTAAAATATAATTTAGGACAACCTAAATATTTTCTTGCATTCGCTTAATCTTTGCCTTAATATAAAGCCTTTCAAACGAGGAATGGACATGAATCGAGTGATTGAAGATTATTTGAAAACCATCTACGATATCCATGCCACAGAAGGGAAGGTAACGACCACGGCGATTGCTCAGCGGCTGAAAATTGCACCGGCTTCGGTCACCGGCATGTTAAAAAAGCTGGCACGCATGAACCTGGTGCAGTACGAAAAGTATCAGGGGGTGCGTTTAACGTCGGCGGGGGAACAAATCGCCCTGGAGGTCATTCGTCATCATCGCCTGATCGAGTTGTTCTTGGCCCAGGCCCTTAATGTTCCCTGGGATCAGGTGCACGAGGAGGCCGAAAAGTGGGAGCATGTGTTATCCGAAGAGATGGAGGACCGGATCGATCGCTGGCTGGGATCGCCCAAAACAGACCCGCATGGGGCTCCCATCCCCGATAAAAACGGGCATATCGAGGAACCGCCCAAAGTGCGTCTCTGTGAAGTGGTGCCTGTGAGTCGGGTGGTGGTGGCCGAGGTTAGCGATCACGATCCGGAATTGTTGCGCTATCTGGGCAAACTGAATGTGTATCCCGGAACCTCCCTGGAAGTGGTGCAAGTGGAACCGTTCGATCGGTCCATGGAGGTGCGCATCGGGGAACAAATTCGGGTACTCAGTGCCCTAGTAACCCGTTGTATCTGGGTTACCGACGTGCAAGCGTTGGATGCTTAAAAGGCAAATGTTGAGAATTTAAATCAACAGGAGGCAAGATGGGATTGATCCTACGGCATCATGTGATGGTATCTCTGCTCCGAGGATGGTTCCGGCATATCGGAAGAAACGTTTTTCTGGTGGGCTGGACGATTGCCCTGCTGGTAACATTCGGGGAAAGTGGGGCGCAGGAGGTATCGCCCATCGTGGGCGAGCGGCCGGGCTATGGGGAAAGTACCCTGACCGTACCCCCTGGCTTCGTTCAGGTGGAAATGGGGTATACCTTTTTTCGTCAGGATCCGGTGGATCAGCAGACCATCGGGGAATTATTGATCCGGCTCCCGATCACCCGTCGTGTGGAATTGCGTTTTCTGGGAAATTCGTATCTGGTTCAAAAGTCCAATCGGGGTAACCCCGTGCGCGGGTTGGAGGACGCCGGTCTGGGAGTGAAGTTTCAGCTGAGCCGGGCCGAGGGAAGTGCCTTCAACATTTGGAAACCTCAGGCGGCTTTGTTCCTTAGTACCTCCATCCCCACAGGCAATCGAGCTTTTCGTTCGAACGACCCACAGCCTTCGGTTAAACTGGGGGTGGAATATCCCCTTTCTCATACATTGTCTATCACGGGTTTCTGGATTGCGGATTGGATTTCCAGGGACAATCGGTATACCGCGGATTGGTCCGGCAGTCTCTCCCTGGGCATCACCCTGACCCCCAACCTGGCCGGCTTTATGGAGATGTACGCCATCTTCCCCGGGCGAAGCGGTGAAGGAACCACCGGTTTTGTGGATGGGGGGCTGACCTTTTGGGTGAATGACAATCTGGCCTGGGACGCCCATTCCGGCATTCAGGTGATAGGCGCCGGAAGCGGTTTTTTTATTGGCAGTGGTCTGATTGCGCGATTTTAAAACGGGCATTGTGAAGGCCACTATGGGGGCCGGGCGGCGATTTGGCTGACAACCGGGAAAAAATTAGGTATTGGGGCCATGAAAGTTAAAAACGTTTTGCCCTATATGCCGCTGGTTTGGGTGTGTGCTTGTTTATGGGGCGGCTGGACGGGGTGTAGTCGCAGCGCCTTGGAGCGGGACAATTGGCAGATTCAGCGAAAGGTCACCGAAACGGATCCCCTTAAGATCGTGACGACCACCGGGATGATCGCCGATGCGGCTCGACGCGTGGGGGGACGTTGGGTGTCCGTGAAGGCACTGATGGGTCCCGGAATCGATCCCCATCTTTACAAAGCCCGGGAAGGGGATGTGTTGCTTCTGGCGGATGCCGATTTGATCCTGTTTAATGGGCTGCACCTGGAGGGAAAAATGACCGATATTTTGAAACAGCTGACCGATTACACCCCCACCGTGCCGGTGGCGGAGGCCATCCCGGAAACCCTGTTAATCTCTCCCCCGGAATATGAGGGGAATTATGATCCTCACATCTGGTTCGATGTACGCCTGTGGATGATGGTGGTACAAACCATACGGGAGGTATTGATAGAATTGGATTCCCTTCACGCCCGGGAATATCGCCGGAATGCGGAGGAATATTTGCAGCGGTTGGAGGTGCTTCATCAATATGTCTTACAACGTTCCCGGGAGGTGCCACCCTCCATTCGGGTATTGATCACCGCCCACGATGCCTTTAACTACTTCAGTCGGGCATATGGGTTTGAAGTAAAAGGATTGCAGGGGATCAGTACAGCGGCCGAAGCCGGCATTTCGGATGTGCGCGAGTTGGCGGAATTCATTGTGCAACGGGGCATTCCCGCCGTTTTTGTGGAAACATCGGTGCCGCCCCGTTATATCGAGGCCCTTCAGGAGGCGGTGCGCGCGCGTGGGTTTGAGGTGCGGATCGGGGGATCTCTCTTCTCCGATGCCCTGGGAAGCCCCGGAACTCCGCAGGGAACGTATCTGGGGATGGTGCGCCATAACATCGATACCATCGTATCCGCTTTGTTGTCTCGACCGCTGTCGGTATCATCGCTCTGGGAAAAAAGGTGAGGAGAGCGACCATGGCAGACGTCCGGAACAGCGGCCCGATGGCCGTCGAAATAGAGGATTTGACAGTGGCTTATCAGCAACAACCGGTTTTGTGGGATGTGGATCTGCGCATTCCCCGGGGAGTGCTGATGGCTATTGTCGGACCCAACGGGGCGGGGAAAACGACACTGATTAAGGCGGTGTTGGGGCTGGTCAGACCCCTGGCCGGGGAGGTGCGCATCTTTGGAAAACCCTATAAGGAGCAGCGTCAGCGGGTGGCCTATGTGCCGCAGCGCAGCAGTGTGGACTGGGATTTCCCGACCACGGTACTGGATGTGGTGATGATGGGCCGTTACGGCCAGCTGGGTTGGTTTCGGCGGCCGGGCAGGAGGGAGCGCCGGCTGGCCATGGCCGCACTGGAAAAATTAGGCATGCAGGCCTTTGCCGAGCGCCAGATCAGCCAGCTGTCCGGTGGGCAGCAGCAACGGGTGTTTCTGGCCCGCGCATTGGTTCAGGATGCCGATGTGTATTTGATGGATGAACCCTTCCAAGGGGTGGATGCTACCACAGAGCGCGCGATCGTGACCCTGTTGCAGGAGCTGAGTCGGCAGAAAAAAACCGTCGTGGTGGTGCATCACGATCTGCAATCGGTACCGGATTACTTCCACTGGGTGGCATTGTTGAATGTGAGGGCCATTGCCAGCGGACCGGTCGATCGAGTGTTTACCCTGGACAATTTGAAAAAGACCTACGGAGGCCATCTGGTGTGGATCGAAAAAGAGGCCCTGGCCGGAAGCGATTGATACGGACCCTTCGAAACGATGGTAGACCGGGGAGGCCCGGGGCCCAGCCGAACGTTCCCCCGTGGAAACAGGTGGGGGATGGGGTTTGAACCGTGTATCGGCCGGTGGCTCGGGGGAACCACCGCCAATGGATACTCCAGGGGACAATGAAACGGTGCCGGGTGGAAGAATGAAAACGGGTTTCTCACCCGCAAATGACGGATAAAGGGCTATGGAATTGTTGCAGACCATCGGGATCGTGTTCGGGGACTACACTCTGCGCACTGTTTTATTGGGGGCCTTGATCTTAGGCGGGGTGAGCGGCGTTTTAGGAGCGCTGGCGTTGCTGCGCCGCCAGAGTCTGCTGGGGGACACCATCTCCCATGCGGCTTTGCCCGGCATTGCCATGGCCTTTTTGTTAAGCGGATCGAAATCGTCTCTGGTGCTGCTGAGCGGAGCCGCCCTCTCCGGCTGGCTGGCGACGCTTTTTATGCTTCAGGTAGTGCGAACCTCACGGATCAAAGACGATACCGCCCTGGGGTTGGTATTATCGGTGTTTTTCGGTTTTGGACTGGTATTATTGACCTTTATCCAGAAACGGCCGGATGCAGCCCAAGCGGGTTTAGACAAATTCCTTTTCGGGCAGGCGGCCACCCTGATGGCCGAAGACGTGACGATTATGGCCTGGTTAAGTGCCCTGGTATTTGTTCTGGTGGTGCTGTTCTGGAAAGAGCTTAAAGTCTATTTGTTCGATTCCGGATTTGCAGAAAGCCTGGGGTTCCCGACCCGGTGGCTGGATATCCTCTTGCTGTCTTTGCTGGTCATTACCATTGTCATCGGATTACAGACGGTGGGGGTGGTTTTGATGAGCGCCATGGTGGTGGCGCCGGCCGCCGCGGCCAGACAGTGGACCCATCGTCTGGAGCGAATGGTATTGTTGGCCGGGCTGTTTGGGATGTTCGCCGGAGTCAGCGGGTCTCTGACCAGTAGTCTGGTGCCCCGATTACCTACCGGTCCAACCATTGTGGTGGTGGCCACGATCATGGTCCTCTGTTCACTCCTGTTTGCCCCCGCCCGGGGCATTCTCTGGAACCGGTTTCGATTGAAACGGCAACAAAAATCCATTCAGGTTCATATTGCTTTGCTGACTCTACTGGACTTGGCGGAACATCATCGCGATTACAGGCATCAACACTCTCTGGAGGTTGTGCGGGCTGTATTACCTCGCACGACGCATTTAAGCCGAACGTTGAAAGAATTGGAAGAGAGGGGGTGGATTACGGTGCCGCGGAAGGGATTTGTGGCCTTGACGGCCCGGGGGGTTGAGGTGGCCCGCCGCTTTCGTGAAAACCAGGAGGTCGCCGGATGAATGTGCTGCAACTGGAAATCCAGCTGGTGGCGGTGGTTGTGGCCGTCGCCTGTGCCCTGCCGGGCACCTTTCTGGTTTTGCGGAAAATGGCCATGATGAGCGACGCCATCAGTCATTCCATCTTGTTCGGTATTGTGGTGGCCTTCTTCTACACCCGGGATCTGTCTTCTCCGTTACTCGTGTTGGCCGCCACGGCTACCGGGGTGTTGACCGCGTTCATGGTGGAATTGTTGTTGAAATCCCGAAGAGTGGGCGAAGACGCCGCGATTGGATTGGTGTTTCCCTTTTTATTCAGCATGGGGGTGATTTTGATCTCTCGCTATGCGGGCAATATTCATCTGGATACCGATGCGGTATTGCTGGGGGAGATTGCGTTTACGCCGTTCGAACGCCTGAAGCTGGCGGGACTGGATTGGGGTCCCCGGGCCCTGTATCTGATGGGAGGGATTCTGCTTCTGAATGGTTTATTCATGGGACTGTTATACAAGGAGTTGAAGCTGGCCACTTTTGATCCGGCGCTGGCGGCGGCGCTGGGATTTTCCCCGGCACTGGTGCACTATTTGCTCATGGGGATGGTCTCCTTGACCGCCGTGGGGGCTTTCGATGCCGTGGGATCCATCCTGGTCATCGCCCTGATGATCGGCCCTCCGGCGGCGGCTTATCTATTAACCGATCGCCTCTCCCATATGATTCTCCTGAGTGCGGGGATCGGAAGCCTGGCCTCCATTGGAGGCTACTGGATGGCTCACGGGTTCAATGCATCCATTGCCGGTTCCATGGCCACCATCATCGGGGTCGTTTTCCTCCTGGTTTATTTATTGGCCCCTCAGCGCGGGGTGTGGGCGATGTACCGCAAACGTCGACAACAACAGCTGGAAACCGCCGTATCCCTGCTGCTGGTGCATGTGTTCAGCCATCAGCATCAGCTGGATGCCCGGGAGGAGTGTCATGTGGATCATTTGTACAATCACCTCAAATGGGATTTCCGCTTCACCCGCCGGCTCATCCAGCATTGCCGGAAAGAGGGATTGGTGTCCCTTCGGAAAAATCTGCTTTACCTGACCCCCAAGGGACAGGCGCATATCCATCGGGTGGTCGGCCTGAGGGATATGGGCGAAGGTGCCGCCCGGTAACCTCGCGGGAAAGAGGGGCCGGACCACCCGGTAGGCAGGGGAGGCTATTTGGAGGCATTCTACTCCCGGAGGGTTCCCGAAACCCCTCCAGAGGCATTGTTCCCGTATGCCGGAAGAACGGGCAAACGCTGGCGTTTACCATTTTTCCCCGAAACGAAGCAGCCGGGTAATGGAAAAACCCAGATGCCACTTCCCGGGGTCCCAGCCGGTGGCACCGCTGCCGGCCAGGAACTGGGAGGTGTTTAAACGGGTGCTATTGGTTAAAAAGATTTTGAAAAAATGGCCCCCGGTTTCGAATTCGATGCCGGCGGTGAAGGGCATTTCGCCGTCCCGGTAGCCGCTCACCACAGGGGCCGCTTCCGCCCATATGTTCCAGGAAGGCGATACATACACCTGCAAATAAGCACCCATCGTAACGCTGGATAGGGATCGGTCGCCGAGCAGATCGCTGTTGTGAAGATAAGCCGGAACCAGACCGATCCCCACCTTCTTCTGGATCAGTGTGTTGAACAGGAGTTGACCGAAAAATTGAAAATTACGGACGTCCCAACGATCCCGTCGGTACGCCCGGGGATCCAAAGGGCTGAAGGCAATGCCGGCACGGGCCCCCATTACCAATGGAAGCCCGGGGTGGGCGCGTTGCCATAGTTTGCTTTTCACGCTCAAATCGATATTGCGCAGACGATTGCTTCGCCCGATTTCCACCATCAGCTGATGGGTAAGGGCATATGCCAGGGACAATCGATTATACGCCGGACCGTCGACCCCCCAGAAACTATCGAAACCGGAGGAAAGGTCCGGGATGAACCGATGAGATACGATAAATTCGAAATTGCCCTTTCGCAGCGTTTCGGTGGTCGGCAGGTTGGCCACAATGGTGGAATGGAACAGTTGGATATCCTGTGGAGGTTTATGCACCCGTTTTTTCCACCTTACCCGTTGCCCTTCCAGAGTAGCCTGGCCCACAAGGCCCGTTAGGATCATGACCAATAAATAGATGTGCCAGCCCAAGGTCGCTTCCTCCTATTTTCGTTCAATCGGCCACTTTAATCAGGTAAAAATCCAGTTCCAGACGAATGATTTCACTCAATTTAAAAAACATGATGCGAGGGATTTTTATCTTATAATCCGGCAATTTCACCTGGAAACGAGCCTGGATACGCATGCGGTTTTCCTCGGGGAAAAAGACTGTACCCTCGATCGTGATGTTTCGCTCCACTCCGTGAATGGAAAGGGTGCCCTTCGCGGTGGCCTGGTACGCCGTTAGGGAGGTATCCAAACGAACAACCCGGCTCACCCGACCCCGAAACACCGCCATCGGCCAACGGTCCGTTTCCAGGTAATTTTCCCGCATGTGACGATTACGCAGGCCGATGCCGGTGTCCAGGGTGCGCAAATCCACCTCGAAATACAGTTCGTTGGGGTTTCCAAACAGAGAATCCCCTTCCCAGTAAATGTAACCATCGATGTAGTCGGTAACGCCTTCAAATTCTTCCAAGGGAGCACGGGAAATGAATTTTATCTGATGTTTGGCTTGGGTATCCACGTTCCATTCCACTGCCTGGAGGGGCAAACCGGCCAGGCAAATCAAGGCAAACACCCGTATGCTGTTCATGGTTCCCCCGGCGATTAATTGTTTTGTGCCCCGTCGGAGATCCACTGGCGAATCACGTTGATGGTGGACTGGGGTAATGGATTGCTGTTAAAAGGCATGCGAGCCTGCTGGATTTGCGGATCTCCTTCCAGCTTCATGATGAGATAACTCTGGTCGGGATCGCCGGGTTTTACCCGTTGGAGTTGGGGAATCTGGGAGCTGTTGACGTTGACCAGGTTCGAGTAGGACCTTCCCTGAGAGAGATCTAATCCCGCCTGTCGGTCTGTTGTGCTATGACAACTCGACAGGGCGCATCGAGGAGTGAATACATTGGCCTGAATGGAGGAGAGTTTGGGTTGTAGCCCACCATTCTCCTCCGGATTCTCCTCGGTGGGGCTGCTGCATCCCGCTGTCACTATCAGAGCAGCGGCCGCAATGACTATGGTGAACAGAATGGATTGACCAGACATGGATATGCCTCCTTTTTGGTTGGTGTTGTGGGTGTTCGGGGCTGTGGAAGATCCAATTAATAATGCCGTTGCCGCCGGATGATCTCGCGGGGATACCGATTTGGAAAGCAATGTATAGAATGCAATTGGGTTGTCATCTGTTGAGCCTCCTCTACACGTACTCGAAACGATTTCATATTTCAAATGCAACCATAACGCAATTGGTTCCGAATCTCACGGTAAAAATGTAAAACATTCCGAAAAATTTTCAAATGGTTTCCGGGAAAAGAGAATCCCTCGTTCCCACTGGGGGTTGTCTGCCGGGTGGGGAGCGCCCAATCCGTTCTTTGGCAAAAGAGCCGGCCGTCGAGGGTCCTTGAAAAATTGCGGTGCATGGAAGGGCGGAAAAAGGGGGTGGAATCAGGAGGCGTCTTCCAGGGAAGCCGGCTGTTTCTGGAGGGATTTCCAGTGATCCAGCTCTTTTTTTAGAAATTGACCGGTGTAGGAATGGCGGGCCTGCGCGGCTTCTTCCGGGGTGCCTTCGAAAATGATTTCGCCGCCTTGATCGCCTCCTTCCGGTCCCAGATCGATGATCCAGTCGGCGGTTTTGATGACATCCATGTTATGCTCAATAACAATCACCGTATTGCCTTTGTCCACCAGACGGTTGAGGACATTCAACAATTGGTTGATATCATCAAAATGCAGGCCGGTGGTGGGTTCGTCCAATAGGTAGACGGTGTTACCCGTACTGACCCGGGACAGTTCGGTCGCCAGTTTGACCCGTTGGGCTTCGCCGCCGCTCAGGGTGGGGGCCGGCTGGCCCAGCTGGATATAGCCCAGCCCTACATCGTGCAGCGTCTGCAGTTTTCTGCGAATGGTGGGGATGTTTTCAAAAAACTCCAGGGCTTCGGCAACCGTCATGGCCAGCACATCGGCTATGGATTTGTCCCGATAACGAATTTCCAAGGTTTCCCGATTGTAGCGCTTGCCTTTGCAAACTTCACAGGTCACGTAGACGTCGGGCAGAAAATGCATTTCGATCTTCTTCATCCCATCCCCCTGGCAGGCCTCGCAACGCCCCCCTTTCACATTAAAGCTGAATCGCCCCGGTTTATAACCGCGAATTTTGGCCTCCGGCAGTTGGGAAAATAAATCCCGGATGAGGGTGAACAACCCGGTGTAGGTTGCCGGGTTGGATCGAGGGGTGCGCCCGATGGGAGATTGGTCGATGCCGATCACCTTGTCCACATATTCCAGCCCTTCGATGCGATCGTATGCCAGGGGGATCATTTTGCTGTGATAAAAATGGCGCGCCAGGATGGGATAAAGGGTTTCGTTGACCAGGGTGCTTTTGCCGGAACCGGAAACGCCGGTTACACAGATAAACGTGCCCAGGGGAAACCTGACCGTGATGTTTTTCAGATTGTTTCCTCGGGCGCCGTAAAGGGTGAGAGTTTGCCCCTTGCCTTTACGCCTGCGTTCCGGGATGGGGATGAACTTTTTATACCGCAAATATTTTCCAGTGATGGATTCCGGATGAGCGGCGATCTCCGCCGGGCTGCCGGTAGCCACTACCTTACCCCCGTGTTTCCCGGCCCCCGGCCCCAGATCAATCACAAAATCGGCATGTTCGATGGTTTCGCGGTCGTGCTCCACAACCAACACCGTATTACCCAGGTCGCGTAATTGAATCAGGGTATGGATCAGGCGGCGGTTGTCCCGCTGGTGCAGTCCAATAGAGGGCTCGTCCAATACGTACAGCACCCCCACCAGTTGACTCCCGATCTGAGTCGCCAGGCGGATGCGTTGGGCTTCCCCCCCGGAAAGACTGCCCGCGGAGCGATCCAAGGTCAAATATTGCAGGCCCACATTCAGTAAAAACTGCAGGCGGGCTTTAATTTCCTTTAAAATCGAGTGGGCGATCTGAGCCTCTCGTTCCGTTAATACCAGTTGATCGAAAAACCGGAAGGCTTTTTGGATATCCATCGCCGTCACCTGGGCGATATTCAGACCATTGATTCTTACCCCCAGGGCCTCTTTACGTAACCGGGCTCCCTTACAGGTAGGGCAGGGGATGGGGTGCATAAATTCTTCGATCCATTCCCGTATGGTCGCCGACCCCGTTTGTTTATACCGACGATACAGGTTGGGGATGATCCCTTCCCATCGGGTGGTGAATTCGAAACGGGAATCATTTCGATGAAAGCTCAAGCGGATTTTCTTGTCCCCCGATCCGTATAGAATGAGTTGACGGATCGATTCAGGCAACGCCTTCCAGGGAATGTCCAATCGGAATCCCAGGGCTTCCGCCAACCCCTGAAGCATCTCAAAATGCCAGTTGTTGCGCTGTTCCCCCAGCGGTGCCAGAGCCCCCTGTTGTATGGAACGGTTGGGATTGGGGACCACCAGTCGAGGATCGATTTCGCGTTTCATGCCCAGCCCGTCACAGTCCGGGCAGGCTCCGTAGGGACTGTTGAAGGAAAACATACGGGGTTCCAGTTCCTCGAAACTGATGCCGCAGCGGGGACAGGCAAAATGTTCACTAAAGAGTTCCTCGGATGGTTGCTCCATGTTGGCGATGATAACCAACCCGCCTGCCATTTGCAGGGCGATTTCTACCGATTCCGTCAGGCGTTGCCGAATGGTGGGGGTAATCTTCAATCGGTCGATAACCACTTCGATATTGTGTCGGAGGTTCTTGTTTAAACGGATTTCTTGTTCCAGAGAGTGCAGCCGTCCGTCGATGCGTACCCGAAGGAAGCCCCCTTTACGGATCTCGTCCATCAATTCCCGATATTCGCCTTTCCGGCCTCGCACAACAGGGGCCAGGATCATGATCCGGCTGCCGTCGGGAAGCTCCAGCAGTTTATCGACGATTTGCTGAGGAGTTTGGCGCTGGATTGGATCCCCGCACTGGTAACAATGGGGCCGACCGATGCGGGCAAACAACAGGCGCAGGTAATCGTAAATCTCTGTGACTGTGCCCACGGTGGAGCGGGGATTCTTGTGGGCGGACTTCTGTTCGATAGAGATGGCCGGGGAAAGGCCGTCCACATAATCCACATCGGGCTTTTCCATCAGGCCCAGAAACTGGCGTGCATAGGCGCTGAGCGACTCCACGTATCGCCGCTGCCCTTCGGCGTAAATCGTGTCGAAAGCCAGACTGGATTTCCCGGAACCGGAAATGCCGGTGATGACCACCAGTTTGTCCCGTGGTATCTCCAGATCGATGTTTTTAAGATTATGTTCCCGGGCACCCTTGATGATTATGGTGTTTTTTCGGTTCATCATTTTCGGTTCTTGGCATCGTTTTATCCCCTTACCCCAGCCCGATGACTTGTGGAAATTCAGGAAAGTTCTGACGGGTTTCCCCTTACGTTTTGATTACCTTCCGACGGTTCTGATTCCCACCACGGGTGCTGCTTACCGCTCCCTGGTATGGGATGGTTCGTTTGTCATTGATGGTGAACTTCCCGTGCTTTTAATTGGTTGAACAGATTCTGGAGCTTGCGACTGTAACGCACCGGATAGGTTTCGGGTTCATGGAATCGTTTGAAGCGGTCGTCCAGCCGGGCGAAATTTTCCAGAAAACCACTGCGGATGTCCTCCAGTGCGGGCAGCGGGTAAATTAGTTTACCCTTCTCGATAATGGGCACCAGCAGGGTGAAATGCTCTTCGGGGATTTCATCGTCTTCCAGACCAATCACGTCTTTAACGAAACCTTGGTGCTGATCCACCAGACGAAACACCTGCTTTTTTCCGGGATAGGTAGCTTTATTCAGAGAAAATTTGGCCCGATAACGCACCCGGCCGTCGATGATTTGTTCCACCAGTTTGTAAATGCCACCCAGAGAGGGTGCGTCTTCGGAAGTGACCATTTGAGTTCCCACGCCAAAGGCATCGATAGGAGCGCCCTGGTCCACCAATTCTTTGATTCGGTATTCATTGAGATCGCCGCTGGCCACAATGATGGCCCGGTGGAGCCCTGCATCGTCCAGTATCCGGCGTACCTGCCGGCTGACGCGTAACAGGTCTCCGCTGTCGATGCGCACCCCCCGAATCCCGGGTCCCAGATGAGTGGCTCTTCGGGCGCCTTCCAGCACGTCATAGGTATCGATCAATAGGATGGTGGATTCGGGAAAGACCCTGTGATAGGCCCGAAAGGCCTCCGCTTCCGTGGGAAAGGCCATGGTCCAGGAGTGAGCGGCGGTTCCGTATACCGGGATACCGAATTTCATTCCCGCCAGTACGTTGGAGGTTCCCATGCACCCGGCGATGTAGCTGGCTCTGGCGGCCAACAGGCTCGCTTCCGGCCCGTGAGCCCGCCGGGAACCAAATTCCAGAACCCCTCGTTCCCGCCCATCGCTGTGGGCCGCATACACAACCCGCGAGGCCTTGGTGGCAATCATGCTCTGAAAATTAAACGTAGAAAGCAAAAAGGTCTCGACAATCTGGGCCTGAATAATGGGCGAGGAAACGCGTAACAAGGGCTCTCCCGGAAAATAAATCTGCCCCTCGGGAATGGCCCATACGTCGCCGGTAAAACGAAATTCGCCCAGAAAATCAAAAAATTCGCTGGAAACGTGTTTAAATACCGGTAACCCGCGGAGGTAATCGATTTCGGCAGGCGTAAATCGCAAATGAAGCAAATACTCCACCGCCTGTTGCAAACCGGCGCTGACCAAGTATGATCGATGCGGAGGCATTTCCCGAACGAATATTTCAAAGGTGGACCAGGGGTTGTAGCGATTTTCAAAATAACCGGCGGCCATGGTCAGTTCGTAAAGGTCTACAATCAATGCCTGATTATAGAGGGGCTGTTCTGGTTTCGCTGGCATAAGCGCTTCCTGAATTTTTGAGAGACAAAGTTACAGTTTGAGGCCCTGGGAAGCAAGCCGCAAAAATACGCCCCGCGGGGGTGCGGTTGTCTGAACGCAGCAGAAAATTTATTGATAAGACAACAGCTGTTCCACGCTGATCTTGAGGTAACGCGGGTTCAGTTCCGGAAAATCCAATTTCTTTAAAATGGCGGTCATGGGAAGGGAATTGCCTTTCCACCACAGAGATTTCAGAAACTTGCCGCATTTGGGATTCTCGAACCAGTTGCGACCAAAATTGGTTTCCAGATGCTGAACCAACGCCTCCTTGAATAAGGCGGCCTGAAATTGAATGGCCGCATTCATAAAAGGATTCATGTCGATCAAATACCAGTCCATTTCGAAAACATAATCGGGAAAGGCGAGGATGGAATTGACAAAGGTCTGGAGTTGCAGGGTGTCGGGGGATTCGGATTGAAAGATTTGATGCCCATCGATGTAAATCTGGGCCCAATGTCGAACGAAAAACAGTTTGCGAAAGGCCATGTATTCCCAGTAGTGCGTTTTTCCGGGATCGCTCAACAGACCGGTTTGCTTCATCCAGTGGGGATTTTCCCAGACGGATTCAAACAATTGGCCAAAGGCTTTTCGTACCGAAGCCGGTCCCAGATGCTGAAAGGCCCAACGGTTCACCTCGGTATGCAGATATTGTTGGGCCATGCCCAGCAAATGGAACAGTTGCAGGAAATCCTGAAAGTTTCCCGAAGGTTTCAGGGAGATGCGCACATCGGTGGGAATATCCACCGGAATGCACAGTGCAGGATAGATCTTCGCGGGATTGTTTTCCAGATCGATTTTGAGCCCCGTTTGTTTTTTAATGTCGATACCCAGGCTCCGCAAGAGCTGATTGTAAGAGGTGCGGCGGTATTCGGGGGGGAAGTATTCGCTGAATTCTTGCCCGGAAAGCAGCAGGGCGTAATCCGCCGGGTGAAGGGATTCGGGGGATTGCTTCAATAGCCGGCGGGTCAGAGAAGCCTGCAATGCCCGAAACAACGAGTCGGTTTCCTGCAGCGTCTGCTCTGCCAGGGGCAATAGCCGCTCCGGACTAAAATAATGCACTTCGGCCACGAAAGCGGTATAATCGGGAAAGCCCAACTGCCGGGCCAGCAGGCGCGATCTGCGGTATTTTTCCATAAACAGGGGAACCATTTGTTCCACCACCTGCGCTCCCTGCCGCCAGAGCCGGCGGCGTCTCTGGGCCGACGGTTCCTGACTGAGCAAGTAGGGAAGCTGACGAAAGTAAATGGTCTGGTCGCCCTCCTGGATGGTGGAATAATCATAGATATCCCGTAGGGAATCGTCCCATACAACGGTGTGCATTTCAACAAATTTTTGTAGCAGATAGTTCTTAAAATATCGGAGTTCCCGGATTTTACCGGGGTTCCGGCTTTCTTGAATCACATCCACTAAAAGTTGTAACGTGGGGATGGAAAACAACTCCTGATGTTTTCGATAGGTTTCGGAAAGGTGCATCCGGGTTCCCTGCGTGCCATGGAACCAAAGCAAAAGGGCCTGTTGTTTAGCCAGCTTTTGGGCTTCCTGCTGAAACTGTTCCACCCGCTCCAGGTCCCTTTTCAATTTGGAAGTACATTGCCATAGCAGAAGAGAGATTAACCCGGTGGCTAAAATGAATCGGATTTTCATCAAGCTTACCTTTGTTTTTTCCCGCCGGAGCCTTGCAGAACACCTATTACCGCTCATAGCGGGTACCATCCAATATACGGCGTGAGGGTCCACACAAGCAAATCCAGCCCAGAGAATTCAAGAAAATTCATCGGTTTTGTCATCCAGGCGCGTTCCTTCGTTTAGAGCAGCCGTTGCCCAAGGTACACAAACGCCACCGCACTCAGGGTGTTCAGGAAGTTGACCATATCATTGTTCATCCAGCGAATGCCCCGCAGCGGTTCTGTGGGCCGTCCATTGCAGTGATGCGTTCTTTCGGTTACCTTCTGGCACACGGGACAACGGTATTGAATTTGAACCGTAGCTCCCAGGTAACTGTCCACCAGACTCCCCAGGAAACCGCTGCCGGTGATTAAACCCACGGAGGCGGCGATCGATGCGGAGGTGTCTGCCATAAAATACCATCCGCTGAGGGCCAGGACCAAGGCTCCGGCGATGGCTCCCAGGGAGCCGGCCGGAGTGATGCCGCCGGAGGTTCCCGGCGCCACAGGTTGCCAATTGCGAATCAGGCGCGGTTGTTGTCCGGTGAGAATACCGATCTCCGTGGCCCAGGTATCGGCGGTGGCAGCGGCCAGGGCGGCCAGATAAAACCGATAAATTTCCGGGAGGGGAAAAAACATGTATAGCACCATTAAAACGCCGGCGACACCGCCATTGGCCAGCACCTGAGCATAATCCCGCCGGTTGCCCTTTTCGAAAAGCCCTTCGTAGATGCGTTTGTGTGCTTTCCCGATCTTTGACAACACACTGGATAGAACAAAAAACGTCAGGATGGGAAGAGTCCATGCCCACCCCCCGAATCCGAAAATGCATACGGCCAGAAGGAAGGCAGCCACGGCGCCGCTGGCGCTTAAGAACCGAGCCCCATAGGAGGCCAAGGCCATGGCCGCCCCCAAAACGGTGCCCAACGTCAATTGCAGATTTTCCACCAGGGAGTGGTTCAACAGATAATACAGGATCAAGGCGGCGAATAAAGGAACGGTCAGATTGTCACTGCCTTTGGCGCTTAGGGCTTCGGCGGCAGTGGCTACGACGGCGGTGAGGGCGGCGAACCACAGGCAAACCCAGAGCGAATCCACCGGAAAGCGGGATTCGAAGGGAAACAGCCGGAGGGCAAGAAAGATGACCAGGGTACTGCTCAGAAACATGGCCGCAGAGCCTTCCAGGGATTTCGTCTCACCGATCAGGCGGAATGCGTGAGGGCGCGGAATGGATCCCCCAACAATGGCTGCCACAGCATCGCCGATGGCCAGTACCAACATGGCCGCAATCAATACCACCTTCTGGTTCTCCCAGGTCAACAATAGCAGAATCAGGAAGGCCAGGGGGTACAGCGTGGTGCCGTAACTCTCCCGATCACTTTCCATGCCTTTCAGCCAGCCCTTTTTCATGGCCATAAAGTTGGTCACTGTGAAAAGGCCGGCCATGAGTATCAGGGGAAGAGAGCTTTCCAGCAGAATGGGAGAAAAAAACATCAGCACGCCCACAGCAATGTGAACCAGTTTACGGGTAAATTCCGATGGCCAATTTCGTTTCTTGCGCAACGCTTCCGCCAATCCGATAAAAACCACTATCCCCAGGAACAACCCGAGCAGGGAGAACCAATCACCGGCCGGAACCGGCCGGAAGATGTGCGACATATTCATAATGACGAATACCGATTGATTGAATTTTGTCTGATTTCCACCGTCTGCTGCCGGCGTTCGGTTTAGCGGATCACGATGTTGATCAGTTTGTTGGGTACCACAATGGTCTTGACGATTTGTTTGCCGTCCAGCAGCTTAGGAATACGACCGGTTTGAAGCGCCGCCTGAATAATGGCTTCCCGGGAAGCTTCCCGCGGTACCCGAACCTTCTCCCGCACCTTCCCGTTGATTTGAATGGCATACTCCACGGTGTCTTCTTCCAGCAGTTTAGGATCGTATTCCGGCCAGCGCTGATGAAAGATGCTGTAATCGTGGCCGGTACGTTCCCAGAGTTCCTCGCCCAGATGGGGGGCGAAAACCGACAGCATGATGTTGAATTTTTCCAATATCTCTTTCAGCAGGCCGGCATTTTGTTCTTCCCGGGGACGATTCCCCGTATATCGATACAGTTCGTTTGTGAGCTCCATTAACCGACTGATGGCGGTATTGAAATGAAAGCGTTCTATATCGATAGTAGCCCCTTTTATGGATCGATGCAGGGTTTTGATCAGTTTCTCTTCCTCGGGACCCTTTCGGCGATAGGCATTGCCTTCCCGAAATACCCACCGGCAATTTTGAAATAGCCGCCACACCCGATTGAGATACCGGTCCATGGAAGCGATACCGCTGTCGTCCCAGGGCCCCCCCATGGCATAATCGAAACCGAACATCAGGTAACAACGAAAGACGTCCGAGCCGTATTTTTCCAGGTAGTCATCCGGATTGACCACATTGCCCAGGGACTTCGACATTTTTTGACCATCGGGTCCCATAATCACACCCTGATGGCGCAAGGAGGTAAACGGTTCTTCAAACTGGATATATCCCAGATCGTACAACACCATATTCACGAAGCGGGCGTACAGCAGGTGCATGGTCGCGTGTTCGGCGCCGCCCACATATTTATCCACCGGGCACCATTGGTTAACAATTTCCCGATCAAAGGGGGCGTTTTCCAGATGGGGAGTAAAATAACGCAGATAGTACCAGGAAGAATCGACAAAGGTATCCATGGTATCGACTTCGCGGGTGGCCGGTCCCCGACATTGGGGACATTGGGTATTCTTGAAGCCCTCGTGGGTTTGCAAGGGCGATTCTCCGGTGGGCCGAAAGTCAACCTCGTAAGGTAATTCCACGGGTAATTGATCTTCCGGCACCGGAACTTCTCCGCAATGGTCACAATATACTATGGGAATAGGTGCTCCCCAGTATCGCTGGCGGGAAACCAGCCAGTCTCGCATCCGGTAATTGATTTTGCGCCGCCCGATCCCTTTTTCCTCCAGCCACTGGATGATTTTTTCCCGACCTTCCTGAGAAGGCACACCGGTAAAGGGCCCGGACTGGATCATGACGCCCTCCCCGGTATAAGCCGCGGTAAGCGGGGCATCCTCCCGGGTTCCCGGTTCCAGAATGACTTTGCGAATGGGCAATTCGAATGTTGCGGCGAATTCGAAATCCCGCTCATCATGGCCCGGTACGGCCATCACCGCCCCCGTTCCGTAGGTCATCAGAACGTAATCCGCAATCCAGATCGGTACCTTCTCTCCATTGACCGGGTTAACGGCAAAGGCGCCGGTAAACACGCCTGTCTTGTCTTTCTCGGTGAACAAGCGCTCAATTTCGGATTCCCGGAGAGTGGCCTCGACATATTGTTGCACCTCTTCCTTCTGGGTAGGCGTGGTAATGTCTTCCACTAATGGATGTTCCGGAGCCAGAACCATGTAGGTTACGCCGAACAGGGTATCCGGCCGGGTGGTAAACACTTTAATGATGCGCTGGCTGTCGTCGGCCAGACGAAAATCGATTTCCGCCCCTTCGCTCCGACCAATCCAATGGCGTTGCATGGTTTTTGTTTTTTCCGGCCAATCCAATTTGTCCAGGTTTTGAAGCAGGCGCTCCGCATAGGCGGTGATCTTGAAGAACCACTGAGTCAGGTTCCGTTTGGTCACCGGTGTATCGCAGCGTTCGCAGCGGCCATCCCCCACAACCTGTTCATTGGCCAGCACCGTATTGCAAGAGGGACACCAGTTAACCGGGGCATTGGCCCGGTATGCCAGCCCCGCTTTATAGAGCTGCAAAAAGATCCATTGGGTCCATTTGTAATATTCGGGTCGACTGGTAATGACTTCGTGATCCCAGTCGTACATGGCTCCAATCTGCTTCAGTTGCCGGCGGATGTAGCGGATATTTTCCTCGGTGATGTCCCGAGGGTGACCCCGGGTTTTAATGGCGTAGTTTTCCGCCGGCAGGCCAAAAGAATCGAATCCCATGGGTTCGAACACGTTATATCCCCGCAGCCGGCGAAAGCGGGCCCAGGTATCGGTGGGACCGTAATTAAACCAGTGGCCCAGGTGCAGCTTATCCGAAGACGGGTAGCTGAACATCACCAGGGTGTAGCATTTATTCCGGTGGTGCGAAAAATCGGTTTTGTAAAGTTTGGTCTCTTCCCATCGTTTTTGCCATTTGGCTTCGATCCGTTTAAATGGATATCCCATTGCTCCGCACTCCCTTTTCCCTTTTGCGCCCGGTGGTTCAAAGCCGATGTTATAAAAGAACCCACCAGCGGGATTCCAGTGGGTTCACAGGACGCATCATTTATGCCCCTGATCTTTTTCAAATTTTCAAGTTCAAAATATACGAATCCATACCGGGATATTCAAGGTGTTTCGTTCTCCTGAGCGGATGGAACGGGTCACCGGAGGCATCCTACAAGTGACCCAGGATGGGAAAGGCTCCCGGGCTGTGCCAGGGAGCCTGAGCCGTGGAGGCTGTGATCGGCGCGGTCCCGAAAAAATCCAATTTGCCGGAGGCAAAAACGTTGGGGAGCCCAGGAGTATAGGCCGGAGCCATTGCCGGGGGTGCAGCCGTTTATCCAGGAGAATATTTTGGGGGATGATTAATCCATTGTTACCCCGAAACTGGTGCCCACGCAGAGTGCCGCTTTGATGAGTGGAGAGTCTTTGGGTACCCGCCGCTGTTTGCCCATCACTTTTTCGATGGGAACGGCCACCATATCCCGGCCCTTCAGGGCAACCATGTGATTGTATTGCTTTTCTATGGTGAGTTCCACGGCCTTGACGGCATACTGAGTGGCTAACAGGCGATCGTAAGGGGTAGGAGTACCGCCCCGTTGCAGGTGGCCCAGAATGGCCACCCGGCATTCGATGCCGGTGGAGGTTTCGATCTGCCGTGCAATAACGTTGCTTACCCCTCCCAGGCGTTTGGGCTCGCTGGGATCGTCGACGATGCGCTGATAGACCGGTTCACCCCCCTGGGGTCGGGCCCCTTCGGAAACCACGATAATGCTGAACCGTTTTCCGAAACGGTTCCGCCGGCGAATGGCGGCGATGATTTCATCGATTTCGTAAGGAATCTCCGGAATGAGAATGATGTCCCCCCCACCGGCCAGTCCCGATTCCAGGGCCAGCCATCCGGCATTACGTCCCATTACCTCTACCAACATCACCCGGTGATGGGATTGCGCCGTGGTGTGGAGCTTATCGATGGCTTCGGTGGCCGTCTGACGCGCCGAATCGAAACCAAAAGTCTGATCCGTTTCCATTAAATCGTTATCAATGGTTTTGGGTACCCCGATCACGTTCGCTCCCTTCTGGGACAGCTTGCCAGCGATGGTTAGCGTGCCGTCACCGCCCACACATATCAGGGCGTCCAGCCCCAGATCCCGATAAAACTCCATGCACTGGTCGGATCGGTCGACGAGTTCTTTCTTCCCGTTGACAATCTCCAGAACGTTGAAGGGATCGGTCTTATTGTCTGTTCCCAGAATGGTGCCTCCAATGGTTAAGATGCCTGAAACTTTTTCATAGTCCAAAATGGTAAAGCGGCCCTCCAGCATGCCTCGAAATCCGTCCAGAATACCCACCACTTCCATGCCGAATTGATTGATCGCCGTTTTGGCTACTCCCCGGATGACGGCATTTAATCCGGGACAATCACCGCCACCGGTAAGGATACCAATGCGTTTCTTACCCATGATTTGTCTCCAGCTGCTTTGGGTTGACGTTGGGGTTCTCCCGAAACGGCTTCCAGCCCTTTCCGGTTCCCGCTTCCTTTTTCGGTAATGGGCGGACCGGGGTTTCCAGCTTCGCCCGTTGCCGGACGATCCCTTCCCGGGCCCTTCGGTAACCATCATCGATGATCGGTGGCATTTCTTGATCGATAATCTGGACGGTTTTATCGTCCAGGAATGGTTCATCCGATGGGATGCCCGGAAAAAGGTCTGTTCCCCTTTTGGCCGCTCCTCGATAATTCACCTCATGTTCCTCCAACAACGGCGGCTGTTTGTCCACCAGGGCCGCCATTGTTAAAGTCGACTGCATTTTCGACGATGGCCGAGCGTTTCTTCAGTTGATTGTCGGCCGTTTGAGCGGTGTTCGGAACGATTTGGCGAATGGTTTTCCAGGATGGGAATTTCCCCCCGCTGTCGGCTTCTCCGATGGTGACGGCTCCCTCTGCTCCCGGCCGATCGTCGGCGGTGAACTCTTTATCGGAGGGGTCGGGGATGGGTTTGCTCATAAACCGGCACCGAAGTCCGAATAACGGCGGAAGGGCGATGAAAGAGTCAAAGATGGAGAATGTCCAGCGTGTTCCCATGTGGGTCCCACCCGGGTTCATCGTTATTCATTGAAAAATAATCGATTACAAAGATAGTGAACCCGCTTCCCCTACGCAAGCAATCGGCTCGGGAAAACCGATTGCACTTCGTATTGCTGAAATCGGGGGTGGAGTGTCGGACCTCGCTCAAGGTTGGGCGGGTGACTCTTTTCAACCATTCTGGTGTTATCGATCCGCAATGGGTCGTAAACGATTTGGGAAGGGGCGCCGCCGGGTCGCCCGGATAGCAGCGGAGAGGGTGGGATTCGAACCCACGGTCCCCCTTCCGGAGGACACACGATTTCCAGTCGTGCCCGTTCGACCGCTCCGGCACCTCTCCGTATCTTAATTGGTCTCCCGCAATTTGCGGAAAAAGTCGGTTAAAATTAAGGCACATTTCGATTCCAAAATACCGGAGACCACCTCGGCGCGATGATTCAGGCGTTTATCCTGCACAATATTGTACACCGTGCCGCAGGCCCCCGCCTTGGGATCGCCGGCCCCGTAAACCAGCAACGGGATGCGTGCCAGCACAATGGCACCGGCACACATGGAACATGGTTCCAGGGTCACATATAAGGCGGTATCCAGCAGCCGCCAGGAACCCAGATAATCCGCCGCTGCGGTGATAGCCAGCATCTCGGCATGGGCTGTGGGATCCTGTAACGTCTCCGTCAGATTGTGACCCCGACCTATTATCCGGTTTTCAAAGACCACCACCGCACCGATGGGAACTTCGCCCTTTTGATAGGCCTTCTCCGCCTCCGAGAAGGCCTGTTCCATCCAGTATTCGTGCGATCGGCTGAGCATAACAAAAAAAGGGAGAAGCTCCCTTTTGTATTGGGTGCGCCCGGGAGGACTCGAACCCCCAACCTTCTGATCCGTAGTCAGACGTTCTATCCAATTGAACTACGGGCGCACATTGCTTATCCCATAAACGCCCATGAAGAAGAAACGTTTCCCTTCCTTAAAGCGCTGCCCAATTTAACGGACAATTCCAGGTAAATCAACAGGATTTTTCAATTCGTCTTTCCCGGAAAGCCCCGGTGAAGTCTCCAATCAACTCCCTGTTGCCGGTCCGACCTGTGGCATCTTCCCCGCCGTCGGTGGAAGAAACCCTGACAACACCGGGGTTTTATGCCCTGCCGCCTGTGGATGGGCACGGCATTGGAGGCTTTGCGGCAAAAGAAGCCCTGTAACTTCATATCTTCTGATTCATCCAATTCATTCGAAAAGGGAAGGTTGAGGGGAGGAACGAAAATTTTATTTCTTTTTTTAAAAAAATGAAAATGGGCATTAAATTTGAGAGCTTACGGAGGGTAAAAAGGCGATGGCACAACAACCGCGGGTAATTATTTTCACGACGCCGACCTGTGGTTTTTGCCGGGCGGCAAAACAATACTTCATTCAAAAAAAGATCAAATTTAAAGAAGTGGACATTACGCGGGACGAACGGGCCGCCAGGGATATGGTCCGCCGGACGGGACAAACGGGCGTTCCGGTGATCCTCATCAACAATCGTCCGGTGGTGGGCTTCGACAAACCCAAAATAAATCAATTGTTAGGGATTCGGGGATAAACAGGAACAACCAGTTCAAAAAATACTAAAGGAGGTGACGAATGAAGGTTCAACCCATTGACGATCGCTTGTTGATTGAACCGATGGAGGAAACCGAGGAACGCGTGGGAAGTATCATCATTCCAGATACGGCGAAGGAGAAACCACGAATGGGCACGGTCATTGCTGTGGGAACGGACGAAGATTTGCAGAAGGTGTTCAAAAAAGGCGATAAAGTATTGTTTGCCAAATACGCCGGCGAAGAGATCAAACTGGATGGTAAGGAGTATCTCATCGTTCAGCGCAGCGATGTGCTGGCTATCGTCCGCGAATAAAGCCTTTAAGACAAAGCTTATCCCGAAAGGCGATCGAAAGATCGCCTTTTGGATTTTCTATCCGTTAAAGAATCCTTTTCCCCACCGGATGCCCCTTCGGCATCCATTTGCTTCACATTTCCAGCTTCCATTTGAATTATTAGGGGAAATTTAGTATCATTGTCGATGGATATGGACTCAAAACGATGAACCCGACTCAGGAGGTGTAACCTTGGCCAGAGTGGAGTTGGTTGATGTTACCAAAGTGTATGATAACAAGGTCACCGCCGTAAACACTGTGAATCTGGTGATCGAAGATCGGGAGTTTGTCGTGTTGGTCGGCCCGTCCGGCTGCGGTAAATCGACCTTACTGCGTATGATTGCGGGGTTGGAGGAGGTGACATCGGGGGACATTTTCATCGGTGGCCAGCGGGTAAACGATGTTCCCCCCAAGGACCGGGATATTGCCATGGTCTTTCAAAACTACGCCCTCTATCCGCACATGACGGTGTTTGAGAACATGGCCTTTGGGCTGAAGATTCGTAAATTTCCCCGGGAAGAGATCCGCCGGCGGGTGCTGGAAGCCGCAGACATTCTGGGCTTGCAGGAGCTTTTGGATCGGAAACCCCGGGCTCTATCCGGTGGGCAGCGGCAGCGGGTCGCCGTGGGAAGAGCCATCGTTCGAAAACCCAAAGTGTTTCTCTTCGATGAACCCCTCTCCAATCTGGATGCCAAACTGCGGGTCCAAATGCGTATCGAGATCAATCGCCTTCACAAACGCCTGCAAACGACCATGATTTATGTAACCCACGATCAGGTGGAAGCCATGACCATGGGGGACAAGATCGTGGTATTGCGCGATGGAGTGGTTCAGCAGGTGGATGCTCCCCTCAACCTCTATAACAATCCCGCCAACCTATTCGTGGCTGGATTTATTGGCAGCCCGGCCATGAACTTTATGGCCGGTATCATTCAGGATAACGGCGGCTTCGTTTTTCAGGGAAAACGTTTTCGGTTTGCTCTTCCCGAAAGCCTGGGAGATTCGCTTAAACCTTATGTGGGGCGTCGGGTGATTTTGGGAGTGCGCCCGGAACATGTCTACGATCAGCAGTTGGCGGGCCGTCGGCCCCTTACCAATGCTCAGGAGGTACAAGTGGACGTCATCGAGCCCATCGGTAACGAAGTATTCCTCTATTTTGGGGATGGAGAAAAGAGCTACTGCATGCGTATGAGTCCAGATAAATTGTACCGTCCGGGGGAAAAGCTGCAAATTGCCCTGGACGCCCGGAAATTGTTCTTCTTTGATCCGCAAACGGAACAACGCATTGCCTGAATATCCGGCATTTTGAATATCCAATGCCCGGCTCGGGAAATGTAACGGGTAAGATCCTATGGCATTGCTGCAATGGCTGAAGGGCAAACGCTGGAACTGGGGCTTCTGGGTGGGAATAGGAATATTTTTTTTCTTTTTAGAATATCCTGTGAGTCCTCAGATGGCCGCCGCCGCCCGGAAAATGTTTGCCATCACTCTGCTCATGGCCGTTTTCTGGATGACCGAAGCCGTTCCCCTGGCCATTACCGCCCTACTGCCCTTGGTTCTCTTTCCCATACTGGCGATCATGCCCACCAGCCAAATCGCCCCCAATTATGCGCATCATTTGATCTTTTTATTCATGGGGGGCTTTTTGATCGCCAACGCCCTTCAGAAATGGAATTTGCATAAACGATTTGCCCTGAACACAATTCGCTGGCTGGGCAATCGACCCCGCTCGTTGTTACTGGGGTTTATGCTGGCTACGGCATTCTTATCCATGTGGATTTCCAATACCGCCACTGCGGTGATGATCATGCCCATCGGGCTGGCCGTTATCCGGCATCTGGAAGAGGATAATCGCAAGCTGGCCACGACGTTTGGAACGGTATTGATGCTGGGTATCGCCTATGCGGCCAGCATCGGAGGGACCGGTACCTTGATCGGTACGCCACCCAACCTGGTTTTTTCGGCCGTGTATAAAAAATTTTTCCCCGAATTGCCCGAAATCTCCTTCGCCCAGTGGATGTTGCTCATCTTTCCCCTGACGCTCGTACTGTTCGGCGTTACCTACGGATATTTAAGCCGGGTTGTTCTTCGTGGGAGAAAAGATTTCGCTGCCCTGCGCCTCAATACCGTCGGCATCGAAAACGAATTGAAACAATTGGGTCGGTTGAATCGGCCTCAGAAGCGTGTGCTCATCATCTTTGGGGCAACGGCTTTGCTGTGGATGTTTCGCTCGGATATTGCCATGGGTCCGTTCAAAATTCCCGGTTGGCCGGGACTCCTGGGATTGCACAGTCCAATTCAGGATTCCACCATAGCCATTGGAATGGCCATGCTGTTGTTTCTGATCCCTACCGGCGAGGCCGTTACCGATACCCCCACGTTGTTGCACTGGAAAGATATTCTGACCATTCCCTGGGATATTTTATTACTCTTTGGCGGTGGACTGGCCCTGGCGGAGGGAATTCAAACTACCGGCTTGGCGACGTTCCTGGCACAAAAATTGACCTTTATTTCCGTTTTACCAGACTTTGTGTTCATTTTTGGACTCACCCTCTCGGTGGCCTTGTTAACCGAAATAACTTCCAATACCGCCGTGGCAACCACCATCTTACCCATTCTGGCTGCCGTAAGTCAGGATGTCCGTTTGCCTCCTTTGATCCTCATGTTGCCCGCCACCATTGCCGCTTCTTGTGCGTTCATGTTACCGGTGGCCACACCTCCAAATACCGTCGTCTTTGGTACCCGGCTGGTGCCGATCCGCAGAATGGTATCCATCGGCTCGGTTTTAATCGTCGTGTCGGCTCTGATCACTGGAATCTATTTTGTACTGCTTAAACGGCTTCTTGGAGGATAAACACGTTTTATCGGTGCCTTCCCTCGTCGGGAAAGGAGGAACACTTTTGGAACAGCGGCGCAGCGGATTCCGGCGAGCGGGGTTCCGGAGTAAATCCGCTCCTGAAAGCCCATGGCACCGGAAGACGCCTCTCCGTTTTTGGCCCTACAGGTCGATAATGGGTTGAGGATCGGATGAAGAAGGCCAGTGGCAGGGGATAACCCGGTGTACCGCGCGGTGACAACGGAGGCGGAAAACGGCTGCGGTTAGAAAAAAAATACTTGCATTATAGGGGATTAGAATTTTATAATTGGCACTATTTTAGCTTAAATCTTCCGCTCGAACAAACCCGGAGAGATTGGGATGACGGCCGATCGCGAAACAGTATATACGGATATTGTTCAATTTTTGAAAGACCACGACAATTATTTGATCACTGCCCATCTGAACGCCGATGGGGATGCCTATGCTTCCTGCTTGGCCGTAGCCTACTTATTGCATCAGTGGAATAAGCGGTTTCGTATTATTCTCCATGATGAACGCAAGGAAGATAAATATGCCTTTTTGTGGGGATGGGAGTATATTCAGAGCTATCGGGAGGGTATGGACGCCTGTTTTTCGGCGGCGGTTGTGCTGGATGTTCCCAGCCGGAAACGTATTGGAGGGCCGGCGGCCCTTCTACCCGGTCGAAAGGCCTGCATTAAGATCGACCATCATCCTTTCGAAGACGATTTCGCCGCCTTACAGCTGGTGGATATCCATGCGTCGTCGACCAGCCAGCTGGTCTATGAAGTGGTGGCACGGAGTGGGATTGAATGGCATCGGGATATCGCCACTCTGCTGTTCACCGGTATTATGTACGATACCGGTCGGTTTTCTTTTTCCAATACCAGCGCCAGGGATTTTGAGATTGCAGCCCATCTGGTGCCGTTCGGCATCAAACCCCACGAAATTGCCAATCGCATTTTTTTCAATAATTCTTTCGATTCCATGAGGGTTATCGGTTATGGGCTGGCCAATATGGAGGTGTATCTGGACGGAAAAGTGAGTATAATTTTCCTTCCCCTGGAGATCATGCAAAAGAATGAGCATGCCGAAATTGAAGAATTGGCCAACTACAGCGTGGCCATCAGAGGGGTGGAAGTGGGATTATTTATCCGGGAAGTTCAGCCGGGATTTTTTAAGGTGAGTTTTCGTTCCAGGGGGCGGGTGAATGTCAACCAGGTGGCCAAGGCTTTTGGGGGAGGCGGGCACGAACATGCCGCCGGATGTCGCGTTCAGACCAATTACCCCGAATTGAAACAACGCCTGATTGAAGAAATTGCGCGTCAACTTCCCGACGGGCCTTCCGGATAAAGCCGCTGCCTTGGAAGTGATGGGGAGGATAAGGGGCGGAACACCGCCTTGGGGCGTTATCGGGGAAGAAATCCGGAAAGGTCGGTCGAACAATGAAAACAAATCAGGCCCTTGAGTCCGTGAAAGAGCCTAAACCTATCGTTCCGGTGTTGGCGGGCGTTATTTTTAACCCGCAGGGGAAAGTGTTGTTAACCCGCCGGCATCCGCGCCTTTCCAACGGGGGGCGATGGGAATTCCCGGGTGGAAAATTGCGGCCGGGGGAACAACCCCGGGATTGTTTACGACGGGAACTCCAGGAAGAATTGGGTATTGAGGTAACCGTTTACGATCCGGTGGATGTGGTCACCCATGGTTATGAGCACCAGTGCATTGTATTGATCGCTTATCGCTGTCGTTATCTGGGTGGGGACATCCGCCTGATCGATCATGACCGTTACCTCTGGGTGGATCCAGGCGAGGTTCTGCAATTCGAACTATCCGCTGCGGATGTTCCCATCGCCCGGAAACTGGTTCAGGAAACGGCTCGGCCGGATGGGGATAAGCCCTGAGGCATTCTGCTTTGATACCATTGGGGGCATGAGGACCATGGGTAAGGGATCACGAATGGCTATCGATGCATCGGTGCGAGGGCGGGTGCAATTGGCGGTATTCGAGGCGGCGGAGCTGGTTTGTCGGCCCCGAAACGAGGCGCTTTGGCGGGAGGTCGAACGCCTGGCCGAAGCTTATCGCCGGCGGTTTGCGGAACCCTCCGCAGCCAGAGAGTTGTTGCGCCCCGCAAGGGAGCTTTACCGGCGCATTGGGATCGAACCCACCAAGGTGCGCCCCTCTTCCGAAGCCTTATTGCGCCGGGCTATTCAAGGCAAACCCCTGTATCCGATCAATTCCATTGTCGACGCCTGTAACTATTGCAGTTTGTCTTTCCTGCTGCCGATTGGGCTCTACGACCGCCGGAAAATCCAGGGGAAGATACGGGCTCGCCTGGGAAGGGAAGGGGAATCCTATGCCGGTATTCGTAAAGAAACCGTTCATGTGGAACATCGGTTGACCCTTGCCGACGATGAGGGAGCTTTTGGAAACCCTTCCGCCGATTCCATGCGCACGGCCATCAGTGAACAAACGACTCATATTCTCTGGGTCATTTTTGCACCCTATGAATACCCCCGGGAGCGCTTGCAGGCTCATCTGGATTTTTCCATCGAACAAGTCCTGCGCTATCACCCAGGAAGACTACTGGCCCAGGAAATCATCTGCTAATCTTCTTGCCTATTATCCACCCGACCATTAATTTGCCCGATGGATGATAGTCAGAGGATGAGGCATGAAGGTGTCGATACTGGGCGGGGGGTTGATGGGCTATGCGATACTCTACGACTTGATTCACAACGACGGGGCGTTTGAGGACATCTCCGTTGTAGAGAAGAATGCGGATCGAATCGAGTATTTATGGAAACACTTTCCCAATCAAGATAATCTTTCGTTTATCCAGCTGGATCTTACCGATGGCGAGAAGCTTCAGGAAACTCTTCTGGGCACCGATGTGGTGATCAGTGCGGCTCCCTATCAGTTTAACCTTCACTTGATGGAGGTGGCTCTCAATATCGGCTCCCATTTTATTGATTTGGGTGGCAACGAGGCCATCTTGAATAAACAGTTGGATTACGATGAGAAGGCCCGCCGGTTGGGGTTGTTGATGATTCCGTCTTGTGGTTTGGCCCCGGGCCTGGTCAGTTTATTGGCGATTGACGGCATTCGGAAACTGGATCGCGTGGAGTGGGTGAAGATCTATTGTGGAGGCTTGCCCCAGAGTCCTCGCCCACCGTTGGATTATCAGATTGTCTTTTCTCCTCACGGCCTCATCAACGAATATTTGGAGCCGGTTAAGGTCATTGAGAACGGCGAAGTGGTGGAAAAGCCGGCCCTTTCGGAACGGGAAGAAATTCATTTCCCGAAACCCTATCGCCGGATGGAAGCCTTTTTAACCAGTGGCGGTACGGGAACGTTGATTTATTCCCAGCAGGGGAAGGTCCAGAATTTGTTTTACAAAACCATTCGCTATCCGGGACATGCGGAGAAATTTAAGTTTCTATTCGACCTGGGATTCAAATCCGATGAACCGCTGGTTTTTGAGGACGGCCGGGTTTCGCCGCGCCGGATGCTGGAAAAGATTCTGGAAAACAACCTGACCTTTCGTGATCCCGATGTGGTGCTGACCCGGGTGGTGGTTTCCGGTCGGAGCCAAGAACGCTCCTGCACCCACACCTACGAAATCATTGATGTTATGGATGAGCGTTTGAATTTAACGGCCATGATGCGCACCACCGGTTTTACCGCAGCCGTCGTGGCCCAGCTTATCCATGAAGGGAAGATAGCCCGGAGGGGGGTGGTGCCGCTGGAAGAGGCCGTTTCCCCGGAAGAATTCTTTTTGCGACTGCGGCGGCGGGGCATCGTCATCAACCAAAAAAGCCAAACCTGAAGGGAGAACCTCTTGTTCATGTTCCCGCAAACCTCATCCCCATCAAAAGCTTATCCCTGGCGGTTGATCCTATTTCCCGGCATCATTTTGCTGATTATCTGGATTGTGTACAATATTCCCAATCTGGAGCAGGGCGATCCTTCGCGCGCCGATTTTCTTTACACCTTCGTTACCCCTCAACGGGAAGAGCAAACCGATTACGACGTGACCGCCTATCGGCTTTTCTATCGATTCCAATTCGACGACATTCGCAACCCGACTCTTAGGGCATCGGTGGCAATCGATTTCCTCAGCCGCGTTCCCGGGTTAAAACGGGTGGTGCTGGATTTTAATTCCTCCCTCAAGGTCGACTCGGTGGGCGGAGACGCCTATCGCTTTCGGCTTAAAGATCGAAAACTGTTTCTGGATTTGAGGAAACGCCTCGACGAAAAAGAAACCGGTTCCGTGGTGGTCTATATTCGCGGATGGCCGAAACGGTATCATCCCTGGATCGTCGGGATGGGGTACGAAGTGGTCATGCCGGCACCCGATTTTCATGAAGTTCCCTGGGTCTACACCCTGAATCCTCCCTATGGCGCCCAAACCTGGTTCCCATGCAAAGATGATCCTCGGGATAAAGCCGATTCGGTGATCGTTACAGCCGTTGTGCCCGATACCCTGCAGGTGGTTTCCAATGGAGTGCTGGTCGAGATGAAATCTTTGCCGCCGCGCCGGCTTCGTTATACCTGGAAAACCACGTATCCCATCGCCACTTATTTGATTGCTCTGAATGTGGGACAATTTCGCACCTATACCTTTTCCTATTCCGATTCCCTAATTCACGATCTGCCCATTCAGTTTTATGTGTTTCCGGAGGATACGCCCTATGTGGAGGACATCCGGAAGCAAATTTTTCGCATGATGCACTTTTTTAACCGTTATCTGATTCCCTACCCGTTTGCCCGGGAAAAGTATGCCATGATCCGCTACAACAGCTCTGGGGGAATGGAAAATCAAACCATTACCGGCATTCGCCTGTTTCGTCCCCATCGGGAACGGTTGTATGCGCACGAGCTGGCTCATCAATGGACCGGCAACCTGGTCACCAATGCCTCATTTCATGAATCGTATTTAAACGAGGGGTTGGCCACCTACTTGACCGCCCTTTACTGGCGCCATCAGTACGGCGATTCAGCCTTTGCAGCGTACCTGAACCGGCTCCGAGCCTCCGCCCATGGAAAGCTGTTCGTGCAGAACACCGTCATACCGGACTCGGTTTATTTTATGAATGCCGTGTATTATAAAGGGGCCTTATTGTTTCATGCCATTCATCAGGTGATCGGCGAGGAGAGGTTTGCCGCCTTTTTGCGCCGTCTGTTGCAGGAATTGGCCTTCGACGCCGTCTCCACCCGGCAGCTGCAATCTTTGCTGTCTCGTCTCTATCCTTACGATTGGGAGGCCTTCTTCCAGCAATGGGTGTATTCACCGGGCCTGCCCGCAAACGATTTCTCCGCTTCTCAATAAAGGGCTGCCATTCAATCGGTTATCGGGGCCGATCCCCTCGATCGGCCCGGGGTGGCAATCACTGAAATTTCTTTTTCCCCCTTGGGTAAAACCGTCAATTAAAATTTGAACTGAACATCTGAATAAATCTGTCGAAAAATTATTACGGTGTGGATAATAGAAACAGCCGAGATGTCGATAATAACGATTGTTTTCGGTTCCGGTGCCGGATGAATATCCATCCAAGGGAATGGCCCGGAAGAATGAACAACAAGAAACCATGTAAGGAGGTCTGGATTTATGGAAATCAATTTGATGCAACAAAACGGCACGCTGAATATTTCCATCATCGGGGCTGTGGACAATGCAAGTGCCGAAGAGTTAAAAGAACATTTCCAGGAAATTTTGAACAAGGAGTTTAAGGAAGCGGTCTTCGACTTATCATTCGTCCCATTCATTACCAGTTCGGGGATCGGGAAATTCTTGATCTTTTATAAAAACGTTGTAGCGAAAGGGCGCAAAATGCGCATCAAAGGGATCAATGATAACCTTTATGAATTGTTTAAATCCATCAAACTGGATCAATTGTTCCCCATCGAAAAATCCTGATGGTATGTTCTATGAGCCGGAAAAACCGTATTCTGATCGTGGACGATGAAGAACTGATTGTGGAACTTCTGGAAAATTATTTTCAGAGTTTGAATTATGAGGTGGCGTCGGCCGAGAGCGCCGAAACGGCCATTCACCATCTGCAAAATGGTCATGCCGTTGATTTGATCATTACCGATATTAATCTTCCTGGCAAATCGGGCATTGAATTGCTTCAGATCGTGCGGCAATTAAAACCGGAAGTGCCGGTGGTGCTTATTACGGGACATAAGACGCTGGACTTTGCCATTTCCGCGATAAAGAATGGTGCTACCGATTTTATCACCAAACCCTTCGACCTTTCGAATGTGCGAAAAGTTGTGGAAAAGATTTTGCGGTTTAAAAACCAGTCCCGTGAACGGGAAAAAATCTACGAGTTTGTCAAATATATTAAATTGAACTTCGAGTATCCCACCAACCAGATCGATCCTGGAATCATCGCCAATCACCTGGCTTCGATGTTGTTAAAAGCGGGGTTTTGTGCGGAAAGCGAATACAATCAATATTATCTGGCATTCACCGAGACGCTGGTCAACGCCATAGAGCATGGCAATTTGGAGTTATCTTCCAATATGAAAGGCAGCGATTTTGAAAAAATCGCTCAGTTCGAACAATTGCGGGAGGAGCGTTTGAAAGACCCCCGCTATGGAGAGCGGAAGGTTTTTATCGCTTTTGAATTTAACCCGGAATTGTTCAGTTTAAACATTACCGACGAAGGCCCAGGTTTTGACTGGAGAAAATACGTCTCTACCAACAAAGTGCATGCCTTGAATCTGAAAGCCCACGGAAGAGGCTTCGTTTTCATCCGAAACGTGATGGATGAAGTGTATTTCAACGAAAAGGGCAATTCGATTACCCTCATTAAACATCGGAATTGAAAAGTATCCCCTTCATCGGGCTCTTTTAAAGCCGATGGGCGACCCCAGCCGTCGGCCTCCAACGTTACAGGGTCTTTTTCAGACAGGGTGAGGTTGCCGGCGAATGGAGCCTCCGGTGTGCCCGGGGTGTTCGGGAAGCCGATGTCGCCCTGAAGGGGATGGATGCAACCGGCGCCTGAATGAGGATGGTCCGATTGGGGCCGGCGGAGGGCTGGCGGGCGGGGAAAACCGTTGCCCCGGGCCGATCCCGGTCGAGGGGTGTTCGTGGATGATGACGGTCGAAAAGGGGGCCGGAGTGTCGAAATTTGTCGCTTGATTTCAGAATGGGGACTGCATATTTTATCTTAAATATGGAGTTTTCTATGAAGCGATATAAAATTTTGGCCGTTGATGACGATTACGCCAGCCGATTGCTCCTGAAAAAAGTCCTGGAACACGATGGCTATCAGGTAACGATTTGCAGCGATGGAATCGAGGCGATCGAGATATTGGACAAGCAAGCCTTTGATGTTGTGGTAACGGATCTGATCATGGAAAGTATCGGCGGCATTGAGCTGTTGGAGAAGATCAAAAAGACCAATCCCGAGATAGCGGTGATTCTGCTTACCGGGCATGCTTCTATCGAGACGGCCATCCAGGCGGTGCGGTTGGGTGCCAGCGATTATTTGATTAAACCTCTCAATCTGGAAGAGTTGCGCATTCGTTTGCGGCGCACCATCGAACGGGTGGAACTGGAACGACGCCTGAAAGAAGCCGAACGCCAATTAACCTATAATGCCACGATTGCCACCGCAAACCATGAGATTAACCAACCTTTGACGGTGATTATTTCGGCCATCGAAATGATTCGACTGGAACTCCATAAACTGGGGATCAATAATCAGCGCATTACCAATTATCTGGAACTCTTGAACAAATCTTCTACCCGTATTGCCGATATTTTGCGGCGCCTGCGCTCGATCTCGTCGCCTCGCATTCAAGAATTCCCCTTAGGGATGAAGATGGTCGACCTGGGCCCCAGTGAGCCGGTCGTGAATGTGGAAAGTAAATATGTGTTGGTGATTGAGGACGAAGAAAACATCCGTAAAATCATACGAAGCGTGCTGGAATCGGCCAAATTTAAAGTGATTTTGGCGGAAACCGCCCGTGAAGGCATTGATCTGTATCGGGCCGATCGGCAGTTGATCGAGGTGGTGATTCTGGATTTCAATTTACCCGACGCCAATGGATTGCAAGTGCTGCAACGATTGCAACAAATTCATCCCTCTGTTAAAGTGGTGTTGACCTCCGGTTTTAACGTCGATGAATCGATTCAGGAAGCCTTGCACCGGGGGGCCATTCATTTTATCCGCAAACCCTTCAGTCCCCAGCAATTGCTGGATACAATCCGACAGGTCTATTTCTACCACACATCCAAAAATCCGTAGCAATCGCGCCGATGACAGACCTCTGGCCTACACTCCTGCATTGGGATGTTCAACTGTTTTATTGGATCAACACCCAAATACACACAGGGCTTCTGGATGCCTTGATGGTGTTCGTAACCGAAAAAGAAAACTGGTATTTGCCGATGTTCATGTTATGGCTGCTTTTGATCTGGAAAGGGGGGAGCAGGGGACGCCTGTTGGCCGTGCTTTTACCCATCGCCGTGGGTACTTCCGACGCCGTCGCCGGTCATCTATTGAAACCCTGGGTGGGTCGATTCCGTCCCTGTAAAACACTGGAGGGATTTCGGCTGTTGATTACCTGCGGGGGGGTGTATAGCTTCCCTTCGTCCCATGCCACCAACATCGCTACGCTGTCGGCCCTGTTCGCTCTGTATTATCCTTTCAGCAAATGGTTCTGGATAGTTGTGGCCTTTCTGGTGGGGATCTCCCGGGTCTATGTCGGCGTCCATTACCCTGCGGATGTTGCCGCCGGATATCTCTTGGGCCTTGCCGTGGCCCTGATTTATTACCAAATGTCCAGGCGAACGCCGTGGTTCGGGCAAAACAAGGGGAAAAGGCCGTAATGTGGCAGCAATTTAAAACCAATATCAAGAACAATTTGTTTTCTGGACTTCTGGTAACCGTACCGATTATCATCACCATCGTGGTATTGCGGGCCGTTTTCCGCTTCTTTGACAACCTCATTCTGCCCCTGCTTCATCGCTATTATGACGTGAACATTCCGGGACTGGGTATCGTCGTGGGATTGATCCTGATCTATCTGATCGGTGTGGTGACTAAAAATTATTTTGGAAAAAAGATCGTTCATCTGGGAGAGAGCATTGTTGTAAAAATTCCCATTGCCAAAACAGTGTATTCGGGGGTTAAGCAGATTCTTCTGACCTTCGGGGGGCATGAGAAAAGCAGTTTTAAACAGGTCGTGCTGCTGGAATACCCTCGGAAGGGGATTTTTTCGATCGGTTTTTTGAACGGGGAGGTACAGGACAGAATTCACCAGCGGACGTTGTTGAGTATTCTGGTCATGACCTCCATCAATCCCACTTCGGGTTATCTGATCCTGGTTCCCCCGGAACAGGTGATTTTTACGCGCTTGAATGTGGAAGATGCCATGAAATGGATTGTTTCCGGTGGCATCGTCACCCCGGAAACCATCGAGCAGGCAGCAAATCCCTATCTGGAGTGAAGCAGATTATTTGATGTGCTGGGGGGCCAGCGCCTGATGCAATTGGTTTAGAATTTCTTTATCCTTTTCGATCATGCGGCGCACAAACTCTTTAAAGGTGATATGCCCTTCCAGCTCATGGACTCCGGTGCGTTCCCATTTTTCCGGAGGCAGGCTGTACAGCAATTGTAAAAAGGAACGGCGTTGCTGCAAAATGTGATGAATTAACCGGGACAGGGGAAAATTTCGGTATATGCGATTCCGGCGAATACGCTCCATGCGAATTTGGGGGAGATAAGGATGTTCTTCCTCTAAGATTTTTTTCAAACGATAATCGATGATTTCGTCTTCCAGATCGGCCAGCATTTCCAGCAAATCCCTGATATTCCAGGAACTATTATTAGGGATGTAACTCAGATTCCCCTCGTTCAGTTTGTTGAGCAGCTGGTAATATTCTCGAAAATGGCTTTCAAACGAATTTATTAATTCATGCACATTCATATTGACATTATGGAATTTAATTATTTTCTAAATTTTACGAATAATGTTGTACAGATTCAAATGATTTCCATCACATTCCCTTTTTTCTTTGGAAATGAATAGAATTTTGATGTATTTTAATTGATATCGAGGCAGGAGAGGGGGCAATGAAATTTTTATGCGACGGCATGTTGGTGGGACTGGCACGTTACCTGCGGTTTTTAGGACAGGATGTTGTAGTTGTGGAGAATTTTTCGGGCGATCTGCGTCACGCCGGGCGCTATCGGGAACGCTTTTTCCTTACCACCAGTCGACGCCATTATCTGCTATGGCCCTTTCCCGATAAGTACCTGGTGAGTAGCGGACAAACCGAAGACCAGTTCCGGAGGATTTGTTCTCTTTTCCCGGTTTTTCAAGAAATGGCCTTTCTAACCCGATGTAGCCGGTGTAATGAGAAGATCGTTTCCCTCGACAGGGCCGATGTTTGCGGTAAAGTTCCTGAAAAGGTGTTCCAGTCGATACAGCAATTTTATCATTGTCCCCGATGTGGCCGGATTTATTGGGAAGGCGGCCATGTGCAGCGTTTAAAGGATAAATTAAAGAGAATGGGCGTTCCCCTCGGCGGGTGAGGGGATACTGTTGGCCCTCTATTCTCCGATGGAGTGATTATATGGCCTGATAAAGGCAACGGGTTTGGGAACCAAGGCATAAGGAGAATTCCATGAATGTTCAAGAGGCGTATCAGATGGTTCAGCAGAAACTGGATGAGTTACGGGAAGAGATGATCCAATTCCAGCAGGCTGTTACTGCCATACCTGCATTGGCGCCGGAGAACGGCGGAGACGGTGAATGGGACCGGGCCATGTATATTAAGAATTACCTGGCCCGAATCGGCATCGACGATATCGAGCAGATAGACGCTCCGGATTCCAGGGCAAAGCAGGGCAAGCGTCCCAACCTGGTGGCCCGCATTGCGGGTAAAAATCCTCTTAAAACGGTGTGGATCATGGCGCATATGGACGTTGTACCCGAGGGCGATCGAAGTCTATGGGAGACCGATCCCTGGCAGGTGGTGGTAAAAAATGGTAAAATATATGGCCGGGGAACGGAAGACAATCAACAGGGATTGACCAGCGCCGTCTTTACCGCACGGGCTTTTCGGGAAACGGGTGTCCAACCCTGGTTTAATCTGGGTTTGGTTTTGGTCGCCGATGAAGAAACCGGTTCCGAATATGGTTTGCAATACCTGCTGAAGCACCGTTCCGATCTGTTTAAACAGGATGATATGATCATCGTTCCCGATGCAGGGGAACCGACTTCGGATATGATCGAAGTGGCCGAAAAGGCCATTATCTGGTTAAAGTTCGTCACCAAAGGAAAACAGTGCCATGCCAGTTTACCCGGCCATGGGATCAATGCCTTTAAGGCGGCCTCTTATCTCGTGGTGGAACTGGATAAGCTGTATCAGCAATTCTGTGCCCGAAATGCCATGTTTGAACCGCCGATCAGCACTTTTGAACCCACCCAGAAGGAACCCAATGTTCAAAATGTGAATACCATTCCCGGCGAAGATGTGTTTTATTTCGATTGTCGGCTTTTGCCGGAGTATTCCGTGGAGGAATTGCTGGGCGCCGTTCGCCGGATATGCGATACCATTGAGCGGCGGTTTCGAGTGACCATTACTTTCGAGCCGGTGCAGTTGCTGGAAGCAGCCCCGCCTACGCCGCCTACGGCAGAGGTCGTACGCCGGTTGCAGAGGGCCATAAAGGACGTATACGGTGTGGACGCCAGGCCCAAGGGCATCGGGGGAGGAACCGTAGCGGCCTTCTTCCGCCAGGCGGGTCTGCCCGTGGCTGTATGGTCCACCCTGGATGATACGTGCCATCAACCCAATGAATATGCCGTCATTCAGTCCATGGTCAACGATGCCAAGGTGTTTGCGCATGTGGCTCTGCAGCAGGAGGATTGATGCGGCCTGCGAAGATTCTTGCAACCCCCACCGGGAATAATCCCGGGCCTTTTCCGGCGGAAGAGGGCCCGGGTTCCATTTCCCATCCGCGGGAATACCTATTCGATGCCTACGATTTCAACTTCGAAAATAAGAGTGGAATTGGGAGGAATGGGGCCGATACCCCGTTCCCCGTACGCCAATTCCGGGGGCAACACCAACTGGGCCCGTTCGCCCACATGCAACAGGGAAATGCCCTCGTCCCATCCGGGAATGACCTGGCCGGCACCCAGAACAAACATGATCGGTTGACCCCGATCATAAGAACTGTCGAACTTGGTTCCATCCGTTAACCAGCCCTGGTAATGCACCACAACTTTATCCCCACGTTTGGGCTTGGGACCATCCGAGGGTTTTAAAATTGCATACCGCAAACCCGATGCCGTTACCTGGTAAGCGTCCTCGCTGAGCTGCTGGGGACCCCTGTTGCGAGGCTCTTCCACCTGCTGTTGGGTGTCCAAGGACTCTGGGGTACCTGCTTCTTCCTTCTTCTGGGAACAAGCAACCAGCACCAGCATTCCAAGGGTCAGCAAATAAAATGATCGCATGCAAATACTCCTTTTTAATTAACGTGCTCTTTCAGAATTATTGAAGCCTCTGTGCATAAATCGAAATATAGGGCAGCCGAACCACTTTTCCAATGACATTAAATTTTATTTGAACATTTTGACCCCCGGAGCCGGCTCACATCCGTAAAGGGTGACGTTGGACTCCGCTCGGAACACGGCTGTTGCTCCAGGCAGATCCAGCGGGAGACGGAACGACGCCGGCCCCGGCAAACTGGTTTCCTGGGTTCGGGTCGGGAAAAAAGGTGCCGAGATTTCGCAGCGTTTCCCCCGTTAGAGGCATAAGAGTTCTCCATGTCGAAGCGATGGGGGGATCCTGAATTCTACTTGACAATACTTTTCTACCACAATTATATTTTTGGTCTATTGGGAGTTTGAAGATGTTAAACAGAAGTGTCCTTTTACTCAACCAGAATTATGAGCCCTTGAGCGTTTGCAACATCAGGAAGGCCGTGGTGTTGCTCTATCTGGGAAAGGCCGAGGTGATCGAGCGGGATAGTGGATGGATCCGCTCGATAAATGTGCGCTATCCCATACCCAGTGTCATCCGTCTGATTTCGTACATTCGGGTACCCAAAAAACGCATCGTGTTGAACCGAAAAAACCTGTTGATCCGGGACCATTATACCTGCCAATATTGCGGGAAGCGTACCATTCCGTTGACCATAGATCATGTCATCCCCAAGCAGTATGGGGGCAGGGATACCTGGGAGAATCTGGTGGTGGCCTGCCTTCCCTGCAACCATCGTAAGGCCAATCGTACGCCCGAGCAGGCAGGCATGAATCTGATCAGTAAGCCCAAAAAACCCAATCATTTTTTTTATTTTCAACATTTTATCGGTGTAAAGGATGAAAAATGGAAACCCTATCTGTTCCTGGATTAATGAGGAGGTCCATGCAGGATGCTAAAGATCGCCGGAAAGCGCATTTTGAGTGGTATTCAACCTTCGGGTTCTCTGCATATCGGTAATTACTTTGGTGCGATTCGCCAGCATATTTTGTTGCAGGAAAATAACGAGTGTTATTATTTTGTGGCCAATTACCACGCCATGACCACCATTCATGACAAAAGGATGCTGGAGGAGTATACCTTTATGGTTGCGCTGGATTACCTGGCGCTGGGGTTGGATCCCAAGCGGGCCACTCTGTTTATCCAGTCCGATGTCCCCGAAGTGACCGAACTGGCCTGGATACTTTCCACCATCACTCCAATGGGGTTGTTGGAAAGGGCCCATTCCTACAAAGATAAAATCGCCAAAGGCATATCTCCCAATCACGGGCTGTTTGCCTATCCGGTTCTGATGGCGGCGGACATTTTGATTTACGATTCCGAACTGGTCCCGGTGGGCAAGGATCAGAAGCAGCATCTGGAAATGACCCGAGACATGGCCGAAAAATTCAATGCGATATTCGGAGAGACCTTTGTGATACCGGAGGAACTTATTTTACCCGAGGTGGCGGTGGTCCCGGGTATTGATGGGCAAAAGATGAGTAAAAGCTACGACAATACCATCGAAATTTTTACCGATTACAAGACCCTGAAGTCGAAGGTCATGCGCATCGTCACCGATTCCACCCCGCTGGAGGCGCCCAAGAATCCGGACGCCTCCACCATTTTTGCCTTGTATCGACTGTTTGCCACACCGCAGGAAATTGAGGCGATGCGGCAAAAATTTCTTGCCGGTGGTTATGGTTACGGGCAGGCCAAGAAGGAATTGCTGGAAAAGATCTGGAATTATTTTGAACCGCATCGAAAGCATCGGGAAGCGTTGCTGAACAATCGCGACTATGTGTATCAGGTGTTGCGGGATGGTGCCCGGCGGGCGCGGGAACGCGCCGAAGCCGTGATGGCCCGCGTACGGCAGGCCACGGGCATTCTCCAATATCGGAAGTTTACCGCGGCCAGCACAAAATAAACCGCCCCACCATCAGGCGGATTCTTGAGGTGCCAATGTATAAAATTAAACTGCCCATTTTCGAGGGACCCTTCGACTTATTGCTGTTTTTGATCAAAAAAAACGAAATAGATATTTACGACATTCCCATTGCCGAAATCACCCGCCAGTACCTGGAATATATCGAGTGGATGCAGATGCTGGATCTGGAGATCGCCGGGGAATTTATCGAAATGGTCGCCACTTTGATGCTGATCAAAACCCGCATGTTGTTACCGGCTCCCCAGAGCGAAGAAGAAGGGGACTTGGTGGATCCGCGTCAGGCGCTGGTCGAACAACTGCTGGAATACAAACGGTTTAAAGAGGCGGCCGACCATCTGCGGGTTCGCCGGGAACACCATGCTCGGGAATTTCCGCGCCACGTCAAACTCCTCCGTCGACAATTCGAATCCCCCGCCGAACCGGAACGCCTGATCGAGGCAACCTTGTACGATCTGCTAACCGCCATGAAGCAGGCGCTGGACAATATGCCCAAGGTAACCATCCATCACGTCCAAACCATCAAGGTGACCCTGGAAGATCAGGTGGTTTTTATCCTGGAGCAACTGAAGCAGCGCGAATATCTATTGTTCCAGGAAATGATCGCCCCCATTCGGGAAAAACTCCGTTTGATCGTTACCTTCATGGCCTTGCTGGATTTGATCCGGCTGGGGATGATCCAGGCCCAACAGAGCGTCATGTTCGGTGAAATCCGCCTGAAACCAATAGGCGAAATCTCCATGGAGCGTTACCTGCGCCTGCGGGATCAAGAAATCCCCCTGGGACAGTAAACGGAAGGGTGTGGCGAATCAACACCGAAACCTTGAGGATCAGCGGTTTTCCGGCTCAGTGTACCCCCCCCTTTTTTCCTCCCTGTGGGAGTGGTCCCGGAAACACCCCGCACCCCCGTTTCTGCTTGCCGATGGGAATTGGGGAGTCTCAAAGCAGGGGATTGGAGCGCTTGTTAGGATGGCGGCCATTTTTTTATCCCCTTGCTCAAAGGGATTCTGTGGTGTAATTTTGTCCGCAACGGATGGCAAAAAATCATGATGTTTTCAATCCAATCTGATGCAGGAGCACGGCCATGGCCGCCCGTGGCCTTCATTATCCTAAGGGATGGGGGAACACCATGCAGCCATCCGGAAAGGATCGTAAGAATTTCGACCGAAACGTAAATCCAATTTGCTGATTGATGAGCGAGAAACAGATCGAACAAACCATGCCGGAAGGTTTTCAGGCCATGGTGGTCGAAGCGTTGCTGTTCAGTAGCGAAGTTCCGTTGACCACGGCAAAGATGCGTGAGATCATCCCCGGGGTTACCGAAAAGCGAATCCGCGAAATTGTTTCCCGATTGAATCGGGATTATGAGAATGCCGGACGCGCCTTCCGGATTCAGGAAGTCGCCGGGGGCTATCAGATGTTCACTTTGCCGGAGTTTGCCCCTTATGTGGAGCAATTGTTTCAGTCCCGCCAGAAAAGCAAGTTGTCCCAAAAGGCCCTGGAAACCCTGGCCATCATAGCGTACAAGCAGCCCATTACCCGCCAGGAAATTGAGGACATTCGGGGGGTGAATTCCGACGGGATTATCCGAACCTTGCTGGCCAGGGGATTGATCACGATTGCCGGACGCGCCGAAGCGCCTGGAAGCCCTTTCCTGTATAAAACTACCAAAACTTTTTTAGAGTATTTCGGGTTAAATAGCTTAAAAGATTTACCCAGGCTCAAGGAAATTGATGAATTGATCGCTGCCGATGCCGACATTCAAGAAAAATTTGGAGACCATCTACTGAAGGAAATTGATCCCGAAGTACTGGGCATGAAAGAAAATGGGGGTGAGTATCAGGGTGATGAGCGGGAAGACCAAACATCCGGATAACCGGGAAAAAATCCGGTTGAATCGCTATTTAGCCATGGCCGGTGTGGGAAGCCGGCGAGTGTGCGATCAATATATTGTGCAGGGTCGGGTAAAGGTGAACGGGCGGGTGATATCCACCTTAGGCTCCCGGGTGGATCCGCGCAAGGATGTGGTGGAGTTTGATAATCAGCGGGTGCGTCCCATGGAATATTTCATTTATATTTTGATGAACAAGCCGCTGCGAACGGTAACCACCGTGAAAGATGAAAAAGGGCGGCGTACAGTGATAGATTTGCTGGGCATACCCGAACGGCTGTTTCCGGTAGGGCGGCTGGATTATTTGACTACCGGGGCCTTGTTGATTACCAATGATGGGGAATTGGCTTATTATTTGACCCATCCACGATTTGAAGTGAAGAAGCGCTATCGGGTGTTGTTGGACAAAATGATTCGTCCCATCGATTTGCATCGCTTTCAGCGGGGGATGGATCTGGATGGACGCTTGACCGCACCCTGCCGGGCGGAAGAGCTGCGCCGCATCGATAACCGGAGTTATCTGGAAGTCGAATTGCACGAGGGACGCAATCGGCAAATCCGACGCATGTTCGAAACCCTGGGGTATGGGGTGGAAGAATTGCATCGGATCGAGTTTGCCGGATTGCGGGTATCGGATCTGAAACCAGGGGAGTGGCGGGAATTAACCCCGGGAGAAGTCAAACGCTTAAAACGATTGATTACCGAACAGCGGGAACAGATGGATTCGCAATGGGAAACCGACCCATTAAAATAGCTATAGATGGTCCGGCGGCGTCCGGCAAGAGTACTACGGCTCGGGAACTGGCCCGACGCCTGGGGTATCTGTATATCGATAGCGGCGCCATGTATCGGGCGGTGACCTTAAAGGCTTTGAAGCAAGGGATCCCCACCACCGATGCCGCAGAGATGGCCCGATTGGCCCAAACTTGCCGGATTGAATTTCGGCCCGACAGCCGGAAGACGGTGGTCCTTCTGGATGGTGAAGACGTTTCCGAAGCCATCCGATCCCCGGAAGTCAATGGCCACATCAATCCCGTAGCGGCTAATCCCCGGGTACGAGAAATCCTGGTTAAAAAGCAACAGGAGCTCGGACGGCAGGGTGGGGTGGTGATGGATGGCCGGGATATCGGCACCGTGGTCTTCCCGGATGCGGAATTGAAGATTTACATGGAAGCCAGTGCCGAGGAACGTGCCCGTCGGCGCTGGAGGGAATTGCGGAGTAAAGGAGTAGAAATCGATTTTCAACAGGTCTACCGAGAAATCTTAACCCGCGATAAATCCGACTGCACGAGAGACCACGGTCCTTTACGCAAAGCCCCCGACGCTATCATGCTGGATACCACCCATTTGACCATCCCGGAACAGGTGGAGAAAATCTACCGGCTGGCCATCCGGAAAATCCGGGAGCAGGACCCCTGAATGGACCGATGGAAAAGATGAACAGCCCCGGGACCCCTTTGCCTCGGGCGTCCCATCCGGATGGGGTGCGCCGCTGTTCCCGGGGGCGGAAAGAATTGCCCCACGGGAGGACCCTCTCGCGGAATCCCCCCGGACGGTTCTTCCTCTTCGATGGAAGCGGAGTCCCATTGTTTCCTGGAGGCGGAAAAGTGTTGTCAAACGGAATAGGCCAGCATGGTCCGCAAGCGGCGTTCGATTTGCTTCACCGGCATGCCCTTTCGCCGGGCATAATCGATCACCTGATCCTTACCCAACCGTCCCACCCCAAAGTATTCGGCAAAAGGACTGGCAAAATACCAACCATAGGTCATTGCCGGAAGCACCTGAAAGTCCTCTCCTTCGATGCGCACGCCGAACGATTCCGGCAGGTTCAATAATCGGAGAATGCCGAGAGTCTCCCAATGGTCGGGGCACGCCGGGTAACCGGGAGCCGGCCGAATGCCTTGATAGGCTTCCTTTAAAATCTCCTCCCGGCTTAAATTTTCTTCACGGGCGTATCCCCACAATTTCGTGCGTACCCGATGATGCAAATGCTCCGATAAGGCTTCGGTCAACCGGATGGCCAGCAGTTTTACCATAATGGAACGGTAATCGTCGTTTTGCCGGCGGTATTTCCGGGCGGCCGCTTCCATACCGTACCCACAGCTGGCCACGAATACACCGAGGTAATCGATGCGCCCGCTGTCCCGGGGTGCAATGAAGTCGGCCAGTGAAAGATTGGCCCGCTGATTGCTCTTACGGGTCTGTTGTCGTAAAAAGTGAAATACAGTGAGCAAATGTTTCCGGCTTTCGTCGGAATAGACTTCCACGTCGTCTCCCATGCTGTTGGCGGGATAAAAGGCCACCGCCGCCCGCCCCTTAAGGAGGCGCCGGTCGATGATTTCGTGAAGCACTTCCAGGGCATCCTGGTACAATTTCCGGGCTTCCTCACCATATTTGGGGTGGTCTAAAATGTCCGGAAACTTGCCTTTCATCTCCCAGGCCTGGAAAAACGGCGTCCAGTCAATCCAGTCCAGAAGCTCTTGTAATGGATAGTCGTCAAAAATGCGCCTGCCCAGGAAGGTGGGTCGGGTGATCGGTGCACGGGACCAGTCAATGTGTAATCGATGCTGACGGGCCGTTTCGATGGGGAGCAGCTTCCGTTGGGCTGCCCGCTTTTCGTGTTCTAAGCGAATCCGCCGGTATTCATCATGCAGCACCTTCAGGAACTGTTCTCGCTCCCGCGACGAAAGCAGATGACTCACCACCCCCGCCGCTCGCGAAGCATCCAGCACGTGGATGGTGGGTGCGCGGTATTCCGGGGCGATCTTTACCGCCGTATGCACCTTGGAGGTTGTGGCGCCCCCGATCAACAGGGGAATATCCAGCCCCTCGCGTTCCAGTTCCCGCGCCACATGAACCATCTCGTCCAGCGAAGGCGTGATGAGGCCGCTCAAGCCGATAATATCCACCTTCTCTTTTCGGGCGACCTCCAGAATTTTACTTGCGGGGGTCATCACCCCCAGGTCAATGACCTGGAAGTTGTTACACGCCAGCACCACCCCCACAATGTTTTTCCCGATGTCATGGACGTCGCCTTTTACCGTGGCCAGCAAAATTTTTCGCGTTTCCGTGGCAGTATTCGAACGCTTCTTCTGCGCCTCCAGATGGGGTACCAGATAGGCCACCGCTTTCTTCATGACCCGGGCACTCTTGACCACCTGGGGCAGAAACATTTTGCCGGACCCAAACAGGTCGCCTACGATGTTCATGCCCTTCAACAGGGGCCCCTCGATGACCTGGAGCGGATCGGCATATTTTTGCCGGGCTTCCTCAACATCCTGTTCAATGAATTCCGTTATGCCTTTCACCAGGGCATGAATGAGGCGCTCCTCGACCGGCGCATTGCGCCAGGACGCCTGTTCTTTGGCTGTTTTGGGCCGATCCTTTACCTTTTCGGCGTAGGCGATAAGCCGCTCTGTGGCATCCGGGCGCCGATTGAAGAGCACATCTTCCACCAAATGGCGTAAATCCTCGGGAATTTCTTCGTACACGGGAATTTTCCCCGCGTTTACGATACCCATGTCCATGCCTGCCTGAATGGCATGGTACAGGAAGGCCGAATGCATGGCTTCCCGGATCGTATCGTTGCCGCGGAAAGAAAAGGAAAGATTACTGACGCCCCCGCTGACCAGGGCGCCGGGGAGGTGGGATTTAATATATTTGGTGGCTTCTAGAAAGTTCAAGGCATAGGTGTTATGCTCCGGGATGCCGGTGGCAACGGCGAAAATATTGGGATCGAAAATGATATCCTGTGGTGGAATGCCCAGCTCCCGGGTCAGGATGTTGTAGGCACGGGTGCAAATGTTCACTTTGTGTTCGGTGGTTTCCGCCTGACCCGTTTCGTCGAAGGCCATTACCACCATGGCGGCACCATAGCGGCGGATCATCCGGGCCCGCTCCCGAAACGCCGCCTCGCCCTCTTTTAGACTGACGGAGTTCACAATTCCTTTGCCCTGTAGGCATTTCAACCCCGCTTCGATGACCTCCCATTTGGAGGAATCGATCATAATGGGCACCCGGGCGATCTCGGGTTCGGAAGCAATCCGATTCAGGAAGTGTACCATGGCGGCGCGGGAGTCCAGCATGGCCTCGTCCATATTGATGTCCAGAATTTGCGCTCCGTTGAGGACCTGTTGCCGGGCGATGTCCAGAGCCTCATCGAACCGCTCCTCGCGGATAAGACGAGCAAACTTTCGGGAACCGGCCACGTTACAGCGTTCGCCAATGTTGATGAAGTTGGAGTCCGGCCGAATGATAAGGGCTTCCAGGCCGCTCAATTGCGGGTAGGTCTTGATCCGGGGAAGCCTCCGCGGTGGCAATTGAGCCACCTGCTGTGCCATGCGGGCGATGTGTTCCGGCGTTGTGCCGCAACATCCCCCGACGATATTCACCAATCCACTTTCCGCAAAATCCCGGATGAAACCGGCCATGGGATCGGCCCCCAGATCGTATTCTCCAAATTCGTTGGGTAGACCGGCGTTGGGATAAACACTGGTATATAGGGGCACCATGCGGGAAAGTTCTTCCAGATGAGGGCGCATTTCCGCGGGCCCCAGAGAACAGTTGATACCGATGCTCAAAAGCGGTACATGGGAGATCGATATCCAGAAGGCTTCCAAAGTTTGTCCCGACAGGGTGCGACCGCTGGCATCCACGATAGTGACCGAGGCCATGATCGGCACCTGCCGGCCGGTCTTCTCAAAATACGTCTGAATGGCGAAAAACGCCGCCTTGGCGTTTAGGGTATCGAAAATGGTTTCTACCAGTAACAAGTCCACTCCACCGTCCAGTAAGCCGCGAACCTGTTCGGTATAGGCGGCCACCAGCTCGTCGAAAGTTATGTTCCGGTAAGCGGGCCGATTGACGTCCGGGGACATGGAAGCGGTGCGGTTGGTTGGGCCGATGGCCCCGGCGACAAAGCGGGGTTTTTGGGGGGTGCGCCGGGTATAGGCATCGGCAACGCGCCGGGCTATCTCGGCCGCCGCACGATTCATCTCGTAAACCCACGACTCCATCTGATAATCGCTCTGGGAAATGGCATTGGCATTGAACGTATTGGTTTCGATGATATCGGCCCCGGCCTCCAGATAGGCCCGGTGTATGGCTTCCAGAATGTCCGGACGGGTCAAACAAAGCAGGTCGTTATTGCCCCGAACGTCGCAGGGATGATGACGAAAGCGCTCGCCCCGAAAATCGGCTTCGGTCAATGTATACTGTTGAATCATGGTGCCCATCGCCCCATCCAGCACCATGATCCGTTTTTCCAATAGGGGGTGGAGGGGATGATCATGATAATACGGATGCTTCATTATCCCACCTTGCATTTTTGACAGGTTTTTAAATTTAATACATTTTTATCGGGTGTGGTAAAAAACACTTGATGTCTCAAGAAAATTTTCCGTGTCACAAACCGATAGGAACGGCTTGGAAGGGGATCGGAAAACGATCTTCTTTACAGGAGCTTTTTTTGCACTTTTGGGAAAATTTTTTTATTTTTCGATGCAGGGGCCAGAGCAACTCCGAAAGAGGGGGATGAGGCGACGGTTGAATTATGAAAAATAGGCTTGAGCCGCAAGCGAAGGCGTTTCCCGTGCTTAAAAGGCAAAAGGCGGCGATTCCTTTTCCCGATTCCATCCCGCAGCAACCGAGCGTATTCGAGTAATCGGTTTATCTTAACAACAGGAGGCGATATGAACACGAAACATACCGGTGTGACCATACAGGGGTTGATTGGATTGGGGGCTATCGTGCTTTTTTTCATCATTTACGGGGTGGAATTACTGCCCCATCACGGACCGCCGGTGACGGTTCGCTGGATCCGAGAACACCTGGGCGGCGGGGGGCTTATTGGGTTGAACATCGCGATGGTATTGGCCGTCTTATTCCTATTCCGGTATCGGCGCCCTACCAGGGGGGTATGGTCGTCCCGGGGGGTGTTTATCGCTTTTGTCATTGCCTTGATGACCGAGATGTTTGGCTGGCCGTTGTTATTGTTCCTTTTTGCCCCCCTGGTGGACATACCGGAGCTCACCCGGACGTATTTGGGTTTTCTGGGGCATTGGCCGGCCAGATTGGGCACCGGGTTCAGCCTGGTGGGGCTGGTCTGTATCGCCATGGGATGGCAGCGCATTCATCGGGCACAGGGGTTGGTGACTCAGGGCATCTACCGCTGGATGCGACATCCTCAATATACGGGCATCATTTTGTTTATTACCGGCTGGGTGTTACACTGGCCCACCTTTGTAACCCTTCTGCTTTGGCCGGTTCTGGTGGCGGCCTATGTTTGGTTGGCTCGATACGAAGAAAAGCAACTGGAAGAGGAATTCGGAAGTGCCTATCAGGAATACGCCCGTCGGGTGAAGCGATTCATTCCTTCTGTCCTATAATCTTAAGGAGATAAACGGCATGGATACCCGGCGCTATGCCACCCATTCTCGAAGCGATTTCGATCGTCAGGACGACACCATTCAGCGGCTGCTGATGCGGATTTTTCAATATCCGATTCAGCCTGGCGAACGCCGCAGGGTAATCAATACCATGGACTTTACCGGGGTGCATGACCTGGGAAAGGCTACGGTTTTCCTGGACGAGGTCGGCTTTGAAATTGAGGAATACGAAATTCACCGGTTAGAAGGGGACGGAAGCCGCCGCGTTTCGGTGGTCTTTTCCATTGAAATGGAATTAACCGAAGAAAATCTGGTGCGAATGGGAAAATTTTTGGAAGATGTGGCCGGCCGATTTAATGGAACCTATGCCAGCGATCGCGTGGCCCTGGCGGAATAAGGGGGCGGTAAAAAGTTGGCAAACCGGTTGGCAATAGCCTTGCGGATATACTAAATTTCCATTCTCGGAAAACAGAGGTGTATGCCCCCTTAGCTCAGGAGGATAGAGCATCGGATTCCTAATCCGAGGGTCGGGTGTTCGAGTCACCCAGGGGGCACAAGTATGCGGTCGATTGGAGACGGTTTCGGCCGCCCGACATCCGTAAGCAGGGAATACGGCAGCCGATAATTTCGTTTGCGGCTTGCATTATTCTGATCCTTGCGATAAATTCCGGCGCGCTTTTAGATGGTAGTCTGGTGAACAAAGGAGACCAACGCCCATGGCGAATCCCAGGAGAAAGTTATCCAAAAAGGAACTGAAAGAAGACCGGTTTGTGCTGGCGGTATTGCGAGCCCGGGAGATAGTGGAGGAGCATGCCCGTACCATCCTTTACGGTATTTTAGGAATTCTGGTGGTTTTTTTACTGGCGTCGTTTTATTCCCAATCGAAAAAGAAGGCCCAGGAAGAGGCTTCGGTATTATTGAGTGAGGCCCAGGTGGCCCTGGGGCAGGGGGACGAAAACGCCGCCATCGCCAAATTGAACGATCTCAGCGATCGTTACGAAGGGACACCCTCTGCCGGATACGCAACATTTTTATTGGGCAAGCTGTATTGGCAAAAAAACGATACCTTGAAGGCAAAGACCTATTTTAAGCGTTATATCGATGACTATGCCGATGATACATTCTTGACCCAGGCCGCCCTGGCGGGATACGCCGACTGTTTGATACTGGAGAAAAATTACCCCGAAGCGGCCCGTTATTATGAGCGAGCGGCGAAAGTGAATCCGGAGTTTCCCGAGGCGCCGGTGTATCTCTACAGCGCGGCTATGGCATACAGGGACGCCGGAGCACTGGACAAAGCCCGCAAAATGTTGGACCGGATTCTGGAAAAATATCCCGATTCCCCCTATCGGGAAAAGGCGGAACTGTTGATGGCGCAGATTCGTTTGCAATCTTGATATCCGCCCTACCCCGCGGCCTCCCGATATTGACCGTAATCGAACAGCGATGAGGCCGAATACGAGACCCGGCGCCCGAAGCACCCTATTTCACCGGCCGGTCGAACGGGAAGCTTCCCTGTCAGTCTTCCACCCGTAATTGACCGTTCTCCAGCAGCGGGCGCCCATCGATGATCAGGGTCGGCGAGGTGATAATACCGTCCACATGGAAAGGCACATTCACCGTCCCTCCCATGGACACATTGTTCCCCAGGGCCAGATGCACGGTTCCCAAAACCTTTTCGTCTTCCAGAATTTTACCGGTGATTTTAGCCATGTAATTGGTCCCCACGCCCAATTCGGCCAGATTCCGTGCCGCCGGACCCACCTGTTGGAGTTTGGCTTCCAGTTGCCGGGCTTCCCTTCCTCCCTCGATCTTCACGGCCATGCCCTGTTCCACAGTAATACGAATGGGTTCCTGCACCAGGCCGATGCCCGCCATCGAGCCGTCCACCACAAACACCCCTTCGGCCTTGCCTTCCTGGGGCATCAGGTAAGCCTCTCCGGAGGGGAGATTGCCGAATGTGCCTCGTTCCAGGATGAGTCCGGTGGAAGCGATGGCGACGCTCCCTTCGATGGGCAGGGTGATGTCGGTTCCGTTGTTGCTGGTGAGGTGGGCTGTTTTGCCCTTGCTAAGAATGTCCCGAACCCGATAGGTGAGACGGGCCACCCGATGGTAATCGGCGCGCATGGTCCGGATCATCACCTCCTCGGTAATGCCCGGCATGGTCCCCACGCGTGCCCCTGCCCGGCAGGCGTTGCGCCGGGCAGGGGTATGAGTGATGGAGGTGGAAGTAGCCGCTATCACGACTTCCACCCGTTTCATCATCTCCGCCACAGCCTCCGGAGGTTCTTCGCCGTTGGTCCGGCGGGGAATCATCTCCAGCATGAATACTTCCTGACACAAATCGACACACACATCGAACAGTGCCTGACCGATTTTACGGGTGGGCGTATCGGTGACCACTAAAACCTGCTCATGGTTTTGAATGCCCATACAATCCCTGGCCGCAATGAGGGCCGCTTCGTGTAAAGCATCCATCGTATTTCCTTTCCCGTTTTATTTTGCCGTATTCCCATTGGTGTCCTCTCTGTTATCCCCCCGGCTTCAGATTTTAGCGAACTTTTTACGGGATTGTAAGGGCAATTTTAAAAATTTTAGGGGCAACAATGGATCCTCAACGTTTGGGCCATTGGAAACGATATATGAAGAAGAGAGTTAGAAAAAGTCGGGCAGGGACGCAAAATCCGCCCAATTAAAGCTTGATATAATAAAAAAGAATCTTTAGTTTGAACCATAGGGAGAGGAAAGACGTATGCAATGGACACCCGAATTGCTGGAAGAAAACCGCAAGTTACGGCGGTTGCGGCTTATGGTGGATTTTACCATTCAACTGTTGTATCAGGACAGCGATCTGACCTTGTCTCAGGGATTGATGCATATCCGCGCTGCCCGTAGATACGCCGAATCGCTTTTCCCGGGTAAAGGCGAGGTGTTTGATCTTATCTACAAGCCCCGCATGCTTCGTGTCCTGCACGAACGGGGTCTGTTAAATAACAATTCGAATTGATTTCGTAAGTTCTTTTGTTGTAATAACGGGACGATCGAACGGAGAAATAAACGTTTTTACTTATGCTGACTATCGATGTGACAGAAGAAAAATATGTGAGATTGAAGGAGCAGTTTGATCCTTTTTTTCGGCAATTGTTGGAAAAAATCTGTGCCTACAATCCCAATTGCAATAAAGGATTGCTGACCCGAGCCTATGAATTTGGGCTCTGGGCTCATAAAGATCAGTACCGGTTTTCCGGCGAGCCCTATTTTGAACATTGTTTGAATGTGGCGGATATTCTGGCAGACATGCGCATGGACAGCACCACGATAGCAGCGGGGCTCCTGCACGATGTGGTGGAAGACACCGGATTCACCCTGGAAGAAATTGAAGAAGAATTCGGCAAACAGGTCACCCGTCTGGTGGATGGGGTGACCAAGATTACCATTTTGAGTGGAAGGAAAAATTTGAGTTACGAGATGCGTCAGGCGGAAACGTTCCGCAAAATGTTGCTGTCCATGGCCAGAGACGTTCGGGTCATCATCATCAAATTTGCCGATCGGTTGCACAACATGCGTACCCTTCAGCATTTACCAGCCAAAAACCGTTTGCGCATCGCCCTGGAAACCCGCGATGTGTACGCTCCTCTGGCCCATCGGTTCGGGATGCATCAGGTGATGAGCGAGCTGGAGGATTTGGCCTTTAAATACCTGGAAAATAAGCAGTATGTGGAACTGGTCCGCCGGTTGAACCAAAAAAAAGAAGAACGCGAAGCCTACATCAGAACCGTCATCGACCCGATTAAAAACGAGTTGACCACCCATAAGATCAAGGCCGAAGTGACCGGACGGCCCAAACATCTTTACTCGATTTACCGGAAAATGAAACTGCGGAACAAACCGTTGGAAGAAATCTACGACCTTTTCGCCATCCGAATCATCGTCAATAAAATAGAAGAATGCTACTATGTGCTGGGCCTGGTCCACAACCTCTACACTCCGGTGTTCGAACGGTTTAAAGATTATATATCCCGTCCCAAGTTCAACGGTTACCAGAGCCTGCACACCACGGTGGTGGATAAGACCGGGCATATGGTGGAGATTCAGATTCGCACCTGGGATATGCACCGAATAGCGGAGATGGGAATTGCGGCCCATTGGCGCTACAAGGAAGGAAAGCCGGATAAAAAGAAAGACGATATCGACTCCCGCCTCAGCTGGGTGCGGCAACTCTTGGAACAGTACAGCGACAGCGAAATGCAGGATGCTCAGGAATTCCTGGAATCGCTGAAGATCGATCTATACCAGGATGAGGTATTCGTGTTTACTCCCAAGGGGGATGTCATTCGTCTGCCTCAGGGGGCCACCCCGGTGGATTTCGCCTTTGCCGTGCATACCAATATTGGCATGCATTGCATCGGCGCCAAGGTGAATGGGCGTATTGTACCCCTCAAATATCAGTTGCGCTCCGGCGATCTGGTGGAAATTATCACCAGTGTCAATCAACACCCGCATCAGGATTGGTTGACCTTTGTCAAGACCAGTAAGGCGCGCCATCATATCCGCAAATATTTGCGGGAGGTTCAGTTCGAGCACAGTGTCAAGCTGGGCGAAGAGATCATTACCAAGTACTTCAAGCGGTTTCGCATCAAGCTTACCGAGGAGAAATTCAGGGAGGTGGCGACAAAGCTCAATTTTGAGGATCCCACCAATTTAAAGGCGGCAGTGGGTCGGGGGGAAGTATCGATAGAAAAATTGTTGGGCGTGGTTTCCGAGGATCAACCTCGGGGGGAAAAGGCTTCCATTTTTTCGAAGATCTTGAGGCGCAACAAAAAACATTCGGCGATCCAGGTGGAAGGCATCGACAACATCGTGGTCCACATTGGCAAATGTTGTCAGCCGGTGCCGGGGGATGATATTATCGGCTATATCACCCGGGGGAAGGGAGTCACCATTCATCGGGTCCACTGTCCCAACATGCAGCGGCTGGTGGATAAGAAAGACCGGACCATTCAGGTGAATTGGACCGTCGAGGCGGAGGAGGAGTTTCGGGTGCAGCTGGCCATTCTGGGAGAAGAGCGTAAAAACCTGTTGCGGGACATTACCCAGGCCATCGCCAATCACAATACCAACATCTTGCATGTGGATTTGCGCGTAAAAGACAAACTGGTCAAAGGAAAAATTATCATCGAGGTCAAAAATTTACCCCATCTCACCCGGGTCATTCATTCCATCAATAAGATCAAAGGCATCTTGAATGTAGAGCGTATTGAGGCCGCCGTTCGAAGCCGAAAAAAACTTAATTGAGGAGGATATATGGCTGGATTTATCTATCTTTCTCAGGAAGGATACGATAAGTTGAAAAAGGAACTGGAGGAATTAAAGTCGGTAAAGCGTCCCGAAATCGCCCAGAAGATTTCCGAGGCACGGGATTTTGGGGATTTACGGGAGAATGCCGAATATCACGCCGCCAAAGAGGCTATGGCTTTGTTGGAAAATCGCATCGCCCAGCTGGAGGAAACGCTGCGTCGGGCCAAAATCATTAACAAGAAAGACCTGAGTGAGGGGCAGGTTTCCATATATACCACCGTGTTATTGAAAGATCTGGTGAGAAATCAGCAGGTGCAATACACCCTGGTGTCTCCGGAAGAGTCCGATTTTAAACAGAAAAAAATCTCCACCACCTCGCCCGTGGGCAAGGCCCTTCTGGGCAAAAAGGTGGGAGATGTGGTGGAGATTCAGGTGCCTGCCGGTACCCTGAAATATGAGGTACTGGAAATAAAGCTTTCCATATAAAGGGTGAAACTTTCCCCAAACGAATCCGTTTGTTTGAAAACCAAAACGATGAGGCCTAAAGCATGACAGACACATCCAGGGATGTCCCCAAAAAATTGTACCGTTCCCGCACCGATCGTTTTTTAGCCGGTGTGTGTGGCGGACTGGGAGAATATTTTAACGTCGATAGCAACTTGATTCGGTTGTTGTTTGTGGTTCTGGCCTTTATGGGAGGGGCGGGTGTTATCCTCTACCTGGCGGCCTTGATCATTGTGCCGGAAAACCCTCACCAGGCGGCCACGGCTCGCCGTAAAAGCAACCAGACCATGTTCTGGGCCCTGTTGCTGATCGCCCTGGGCGTCCTGCTGTTATTGCGTCAATTCGGTTTTTTCTATTCCTTCCATTTGCATCAATTCCCCTGGTCGGTGATCTGGGCCATCTTCCTGATTGGTATCGGATTGTTCCTGATTTTTTCCCAGCCTAAAAAAACGGCCGATACCACCGCGGAAACCGACACCGAAACCGAACAAGAGGATAGCGGAGTAAAAATCTATCGCTCCCGAGAAGACCGGATGCTGGCAGGGGTTTGTGGCGGCATCGCCCGATATTTTCATGTGGATGCGTCTTTAGTACGTTTGGCCTGGGTGCTGGTCAGTGTGGCCTCCATCGGCCTGGGGGTATTGGTCTACATCCTGCTGATTTTCGTCTTCCCCGAAGAACCCGGCGAGCAAACCGCATAACCATGGGGGAACCTCCATGCATTCCCATCACCAAAAAGCTTTGGGAATTTTCCTGGTCCTGGCCGGATTTCTGCTGCTCCTTCTGCCCTATACGGAACTGAACTGGTACTTTATGCGCAGCTACGGGTTTTTGCTGCTGGGTGCCGCGGGCTTGTGGCGCATCCTGTTTCTGAATTCCCGGCAGGGCGTGTATCTGGCATCGTTTCTGTTCCTGACAGGGCTCTATTTTCTGCTGGCCCAATGGGGAGTCTACGACATCAGTCGTGGGTTAACGATTTCCGTTATTACCCTCATCCTGGGGATCTGTTTTTATCCTCCCTTTTTCCTGAAAGCCCGGAAATGGGAATATCTCATCGTGGGGAATCTGGTGATAATGATGGGATTATTGTTCCTGATGCGGTACCTGGGTCTGATCCCATCCCGGGTACTGGTGAGAGTGGTGGATGATTACTGGCCGGTTTTCTTGATCATCATTGGACTGGCCCTGTTGATCCAGGCGTTGAGCCGTTCCCCGAAATTACCTGTTCGGGAGAAGAGGAATCTAACCCCGGGAACCTCTTGAAGCGATCCCGCTGACCGGGATGAACCTCCCGGTTCCGTGGTGAGGAGGACCCTATTTCGTATCCGGTGAGAAACCGTTAGGCGAAGACGGGCCACCACAATCCGGTACCCGCAACCCTAATTCCTTGACGGCATCGGCGGGTTCCGTCCGTGCGTGCCGATAGAGGTCCGACCACCGGTTTCAGGGGCAATGGCCGCTCTGGACCGGGGGGCTGCACTGGATATAGACTTTTCCCCCGCAAAACCTGAAGGCATGGTGGAAGACCGAAAGAAAACGTTGGGACGACAGTGGTATTCCGCTGAAAAGGGACATCCAACCTCCGTCACCGTCCCTCCTGGCACACAAAAAAAGGCGGGGAGGCGACCTCCCCACCCGGATACCGGCGCACTCAGCCGAAGGTTTAGTGCTGCATTTCCTTCATTTTTTCTTCCATGGCCGAAAGTTTTGCCTGAGGATCTTTCTTGAAGTTTTCTTTACAGTCCGCAGAACAGAAACCGTAGAGCTTACCCTGATAAACGGCGGTATCTTTAACGGCTTCTGTGGTAAGTTTCATCCCACAATTGGGATCCGTGTTGGTCGCCAGCATATCGACAGAAATATCCATTTTGGCGGGGGCGGATTCTTGCATCATCTGATGCTCCATCTGCGCCTCTTGTTTTTCGCCGCCACAGGATGTTAATCCGATGGCCAGCAACACGCTGCAAACGGCTGTTAACATTTTCATGGAGCTCCTCCTGGTATGTTTACGGTTTGTTTGGCTGTTATTTGGACGGTTCTTCGGCACCACCGGACTTTTCGCCACTCTGGAGGGTATCTCCCGTGGTCGAGGCTTCCGTACCGGCGGTGGGCTGTTCCTCCTGGGCCTGTTGCTGAACCTCCTGTTGGGCGGGTTGGGCTTCTTCGGCCGCCTCCTTCTGGCCCCCGCAGGAGTACCACATCATACCGGTGGCCAGCACTATAATCATCCATAGCTTCTTCATTTTGCCTCCTCCTTTTAATTTAGGACAGCCAAATTTAGAGCAGCCGAAGAAAAAAATCAATAGGATATATGGGCCGGTTTCATTAATTTTAAAAGAAACTCAAACTCTATTGACGGCGATGAATCTGGTGGACTTCTTTAAAGCGCTGAGCGACGAAACACGATTGCGCATTATTAACCTGTTACTGAATGTCAGCTACCTGAGAGTCAGAGATATAGTGGAAGTGCTGCAACTCCCACAAAGCACCGTTTCCCGGCATCTGGCCATGTTAAAGCGACTGGGGTGGGTGGAAGATAAGAGGGTGGACATCTGGGTGCATTATCGGTTGAATCGCCGGCTGAATCACTCCCTCCTGTCGGCGTTGAAAGAGTTGTTTACCCATCATCTGGTGTTTCAAAACGATGTGAACCGGCTACAACACAGGGAATCTTTCGGGACGGGCGGCACCGCACAAGAGAGCAATGGGTGACGGCTTCCGGAAATCGAGTGATGGTGGGAACATGAAAGAAAAGAACAAAATAGGTGGGTAAAAAACGAAGAGGGGGAAAGTGGAAGATTTTGGTTTACGGGACGCCGTCGAAATTGAGAATCGGAAATTTGTGGTCCATACGGGAACGTTACTGGAGCAGAGTAAGATAATTTCCGAGATTTTCGAGGAAGGGATGTTCCTCATTTCTCGGGAATACAGCATTGCCCTGCGGCGGGAAGGGAAGATACAAAACTACGAATTTCTGGCCCAATTAACCAACGAATTCCATGAACGGGTGATTTCGGAGCTGGATGCCCTGTATCGTATCCGGAACAAGTTGCGTCGTTTCAAACACCCGAAGTCGAATTATTATTTGGGAGTGTTGTTTCTTCGCCGCAATCTTTACGAAGAGGCCATTGAGCAGTTCCGCACCGCCATTGCACTGGATAAAAACTACATTCGGGCGTTTGTGGGGCTGGGCATCAGCTACCTGAAGGCCAGGAAATTTCGCCAGGCTCTGGAGGTGTTCCAGAAAGCGTTAATGAAAAACGAAAAGTATCCTGATGTGTTGAATTATCTGGGCCTGGCGTATCTGTTCAGCGGGGATTATGACCACGCCACCACACTGTTTAAAAACGCCATTCAATTGAATCCGGATTATGTGGAGGCTCAGTTTAATCTGGGAGTGGCCCTGTACAAGTCGGCACTGGAGGGGGTCCGGGATCCCCGGGCGGTGGCCGTCCCCGCGCGGGTGTTCATTTATTTAAAACAGGTAAGGGCTCAGGAAAAATACCGCACCCCGGAATGGGAGAAAGAGTGCAACGAATTGTTGGAACTGCTGAAAGACAATAACCACGAAATCATCATCCCCCAGCTGGAGCGCTTTCAGCTTAAGCTGGTGGAAATGCTGGCGGAAAAAGAAAAAATTTATGAGTTTTATTTGCGCTTTTTGTATGGAGGGAAGGTACTGGACCTGCGAACCATCGAATATTATGAGCCTTTTTTTCTGGACGAAACCAAAAGGCGGGAGCGCTATCCCGATTACTGGAATGATCTGGGAACCTACAATCTCATCCGGAGTCGGGGCTTATACATGAAAGCCATTGCGGAATTCGAGAAAGCCATAGAAATGCAGCCCGATTTTCGGGAGGCCCGCGAAATTCTGGAAAAAGTGAAGAGCAACGAAAAAGGATTCATCATCCTATTGCGCGCAATTCTTAAATAAAGTTTTCGCCATGACCTCTCCCCAGATTTTGATTGTCGACAACGAAGAACGATTTTGCAAGGTGGTTCAGGCGGCCCTGGAGATGGAAGGGCTCTCCGCCCGCTATTGTACCTCGGGAAAGGCGGCCCTGCAGTTTTTGCAGCACCACCCGGTGCAGATCGTCGTCAGCGATTTGCGCATGGACGAAATGGATGGGTTGCAGCTGTTGGACCGGATCAAA